>DATNFS010000101.1:0-21642 GCA_035606275.1 Rudaea sp. | reverse complement strand
GGCCTTCATCGCCCTCGCCCAGGGTGCGGCCTTCTCCGACCTTGGCAAGAACCAGCAGGGTGCGGCTCTGTATTCGAACTCGGATTTCAAGTCGCTGCTCAACAACAGCGACTTCAAGGGCCTGGTCAACAACAGCGACTTCAAGGGCCTGCTCAACAACAGCGACTTCAAGGGCCTCGTCAACAACAGCGACTTCAAGGGGCTGCTCAACAACAGCGACTTCAAGGGCCTCGTCAACAACAGCGACTTCAAGGGACTGCTCAACAACAGCGACTTCAAATCGCTCGTCAACAACAGCGAGTTCAAGTCGCTCGTCAACAACAGCGATTTCCGCGGGCTGGTCAGCAACAGCGAGTTCAAGTCGCTGGTCAACAACCACATGTTGTACGCCTCGACGACGAACAACGGCGTGTCGAACGCGGTCAACAGCACCGAGTTCAAGTCGCTTCTCAACAACGGTCAGTTCAACTCGCTGGTCAACAACGCCGGTTTCAACAGCCTGGTGCAGAACCACGACTTTGCCAGCCTCCTCAACAATAGTGGCTTCAAGGGCCTGCTCAACAATGGTGCATTCGCCGGCCTGCTCAACAACAGCGGCTTCAAGGGCTTGATCAACAACGGTGGATTCGCCAGCCTGGTCAACAACGGTAGGTTCGCCGGCCTGGTCAACAACGGTGGATTCGCCGGCCTGGTCAACAATGGTGGGTTCGCCGGCTTGGTCAACAGCAGTGGATTCGCGGGCCTGGTCAACAACGGCGGATTCGCCAGCCTCGTCAACAATGGTGCGTTTGCCGGCCTCGTCAACAACGGCGGCTTCGCCAGCCTGGTCAACAACGCCGGCTTCAACAGCCTGCTGAACAACAGCGACTTCCGCGCGCTAGCCTCCAACGGTGCGTTTGCCTCGATGCTGACGAATGCCTCGTTCGCGTCAGCACTGAACTCCCAGCACCAGCAGTAAGCTTCGCCGCGCGCACTGCGCGATCACGGCCGGTTGCCGCAAGGCAGCCGGCCTTTGTTTTTTTCCGTTATGCTTCCGCACTGGTTCACTGCGTTCTTCAGGGGGAGTGCGATGGAGCGAGCCGTCACCCGGGCGGGTATCGTGTTTGCGGGCGCGCTCGCCGTTGCCGCCGGCGCCCGCGCCGACGAAGCGCTGCAGCAGCTGCAGACCGACGACCTGCGGGTCATCTGGTTCCACCCGGCCGAGGATTACCTGGCGCCGGTCGTCGCACGCAGCGCCGAAAACTCGCTCAACTTCCAGAAGCGACTGTGGGGCTGGAAACCGGACGGCAAGGTCAACGTCCTGCTCAAGGACTTCGGCGACGTCGGCAATGCGGGCGCCAACGGCACGCCGATCAACCAGGTTGCCGTCGACATCGCGCCGTTCGCCTATTCGTTCGAGACCTACGTCGGCAGCGAGCGCATGTACTCGCTCATGAACCATGAGCTGGTTCATGTCTCCAATCTCGACGGATCGACGCAGGACGACCTGTTCTGGCGCCACTTTCTCGGCGGCAAGATCCAGGTCGACGCCAGACACCCCGAATCCCTGCTCTACACCTATCTGACGGCACCGCGCTCGCTGGCGCCGCGCTGGTACCTGGAAGGCCTCGCCGTGTTCGTCGAGACATGGATGGCCGGCGGCCGCGGACGCGCCCAGGGTGCCTACGACGAGATGGTGTTCCGCGCGATGGTGCGCGACCACGCGCATTTCTACGATCCGGCCGGCTTGGCTGCGCAAGGCACCAAGGTCGACTTCCAGGTCGGCGTGAACAACTACCTGTACGGCACCCGCTTCATTTCCTACCTGGCACTGAAGTATTCGCCCGAGCGCGTGGTCGAATGGGCGGCCCGGCCGGAAGGCAGCAGGCGCTATTACTCCGAACAGTTCAAGCAGGTCTTCGGCAAGCCGATGGGCGAGGCCTGGAACGACTGGATCGAATGGGAGCAAGGCTTCCAGAAGGCCAATCTCGAAGCGATCGCCAAGTACCCGATCTCGCAGCACCGGCCTGTATCGCCGCACGCGATGGGTTCGATCTCGCGCGCCTACTACGACCCGCAGCGCAACAGCATGATCGCGGCGTTCCGCTACCCGGGAGTTGCCGCCTACGTCGGCACGATGTCGCTGGCAGACGGCAGTACCAGGCATCTGGTCGATGTGAAGGGGCCGATCCTGTACAAGGTGACGTCGCTCGCCTACGACCCGGACAGCAAGACCGCCTTCTACACGACCGACAACACCGTCGGCTACCGCGACATCGTCTCGCTCGATACGGTGACCGGCGCGACGCACATGTTGCAGGAAGACGCGCGCATCGGCGACCTCGTGTTCAATCGCACCGACAAATCGCTGTGGGGAATCCGCCACCTCAACGGCATCGTCACGCTGGTGCGCATGGAGTACCCGTACACCGATTACCACCAGGTGTACTCGTGGCCGTACGGCGAAATCGCCTACGACATCGACATTTCGCCCGACGGCAAGCTGATCAGCGCGTCGCACACGGCAATCAATGGCGACCAGGCCCTGTACGTAATGTCGGTGGAATCCCTGCTCGCCGGCGACGCGAAGCCTGTTGCGAGCTTCGATTTCGGCACGGCCGTACCCGAAGGATTCGTGTTTTCGCCGGACGGCCGCTCGCTGTATGGCAGTTCGTACTACACCGGCGTGTCGAACATCTACCGCTACGACCTGGCGAGCCACGCGATCGAGGCGCTGTCCAACGCGCAAACCGGGTTCTTCCGGCCTCTGCCGCTGCCGGACGGGCGCATGCTGGCGTTCGACTACACCGGACAGGGGCTGGTGCCGGGCTTCATCGATGCGCTGCCGCGCGAAGATCTTGCCGCCATCACGTTCCTCGGCGCGCAGATCGTCGAGCAGCATCCGGTCGTCAAGACCTGGAACGTCGGCGACCCGTCGAAGATCGACCTCGAGAAGATCACCGTGAGCCAGGGCGACTACAAGCCGGTGCGGGAAATCCAGAAGCAGGGCCTGTATCCCATCGTCGAGGGCTACAAGGACAGCTGGGGCGCCGGCATGCATGGCGTCTGGTCGGATCCCATCGGCCTGGCCCGCATCAGCGTCAACGCGGTACTTTCACCCGGCGACTCGCTGCCGGAATACGAGCGCAAGCATTTCGACGTGCTGCTCGAAGACCAGGGCTATCGCCTCGGCTACAAGCACAACGGCGCGGACTTCTACGACCTGTTCGGCCCGACCAAGACCAGCCTGCGCGGCAACGAGTGGCTGTTCGGCTACAAGCGCTCGCTGATCTACGACGTCCCGCGCACGCTCGACCTCGACGTGTCGCTGCGTGCCTTCAACGGGCTCGACACGCTGCCCGGCTTCCAGAACGTCACTTCGCCGAGCGACAAGCTCGTGACCGCGGCAGCCAAGCTGAAGTACGGCTACGTGACCAATTCCCTGGGCAGCGTGGACGATGAAAAAGGCCTGCGCTGGAACATGAACCTGGAGGTCAACCGCGAAAACGGCAACACCGTCCCCCTGCTTTATGGCGGCGTCGATTTCGGCTGGCCCTTCCTGTTCGATCATTCGTCGCTGTGGTTGCGAAACTATGCCGGCTGGGCCCATGGCGACGCCAGCGATCCGTATGCGAACTTCTACTTCGGCGGATTCGGCAACAACTGGGTCGACCACGGCGAGGTCAAGCGCTACCGCGAATTCGCGAGTTTTCCCGGCTTCGACATCGACGAACTCAACGGCCGCACTTATGCGCGCTCGATGCTCGAATGGAACCTGCCGCCGGTCCGCTTCAGCAGCAGCGGCACGCCCGCCAACTACCTCAACTGGATGCGGCCCGCCCTGTTCGTCGGCGAGTTGGTCACCGATCCGTTCGGCTCGTCGATGCCGTCACGCCATTACAGTGATGTGGGGTTCCAGGTCGACTTCCTGTTCAACGTGATGCATCACCAGGAAATGACCTTGTCGATCGGCTCGGCGTACGGCTTCGGCAACGGCAATGTCGGTCACAACGAATGGATGGTCTCGCTGAAGGTCCTGAACTGATGCCTGCGTCCATGCGCGGCCGCGGTGCAGCATGACGGAGGGCGTTGCGTGGCTGACGCGCGCGTCGATCGGCCTGCTGCCGGCGTTGTGCTTCCTCGGCGCGCTGCTGCTGCTCGACAGCTACAAGCTGGTGCGCCTGCGCCTGGTCACCACGATCATCGGTGCCGGCGGCGCTGTCGCGGTTGCCTGCTACCTCGTCAACGCCGGCATCCTGCGCGCGACCGGCATGGACTTCAGTGACTATTCGCGCTACGTCGCACCGCTCATCGAGGAAGCGTTCAAAGGCAGCGTGATCATTGCGCTGATCCGCACGCGACGCATCGGATTTCTGGTCGACGCATCGGTGCTCGGCTATGCTGTCGGCGCCGGCTTTGCGACGGTCGAGAACATCTATTACCTGAGCAGTGTCGCCGATCCGCATTTCACCGTCTGGATCGTGCGCGGCCTCGGCACCGCGATCCTGCACGGCGGCATGCAGGCAATATTCGCGGCGATGGTGCTGCACAACGCCGATATGCGCGACAAGCTCGACGCCCGCGCCATCGTGCCGCCGCTGCTCCTCGTGACCCTGGTGCATGCGGCGTTCAACCAGTTCGTCCTGCCGCCGATGCAGGAGACGCTGCTGGTGCTGATGTGCATACCGCCGCTGATGCTGTGGGTGTTCCTGCGCAGCGAGCGCGCCGTCGAAGGCTGGATCGGCAGCGGTTTCGAGGTCGACCAGGAACTGCTCGCACTGCTCGACTCGGGCAAGTTCTCCGATTCGCGCGCCGGACAATACCTGTACGCAATGCGCGAGCGCTTTTCGGGCGAGGTCGTCGCCGACTTGCTCTGTTACCTCCGGTTGTACGTCGAACTGGCGCTGCGCGCGAAGGGCATCCTGATAATGCGCGAGAACGACATCGAAGTCCCGATCGACGACGAAACCAAAGGCAAGCTGCAGGAGATGCGGTACCTGGAACGCACGGTTGGCCCGACCGCAATGCGCACCCTGAATCCCCTGATGCACATGAACGGGCGCGACCTGTGGCAGCTCTACATGCTGGGCAAGTAGCGCGTGCCGGGTAGCAGGTTCGGCACGTGCGCGCCTGGCCAGCCGCTTTCCGTCGAAAGGCGCCGCTTCAGGCTGCGCGATGGAGGTCGAACGTTGCCTCAGCGTCCGACTTCTTCCAGCAGGACCGTCGCTTGCGCGGCCAGCCCCTCCTCGCGCCCGGTGAAGCCGAGCGTCTCGCTGGTGGTCGCCTTGATGCTGATGCGGTCGATGTCGCAGCCCAGGTCAGATGCAAGATTGGCACGCATCGCATCGGCATGCGGCGCGACCTTCGGGCGCTCGCAGATGACGGTCGCGTCGGCGTTGCCCAGCGCGTAGCCCGCATTGCGCATCAATTGCGCGCAATGGCGCAGGAACTGGCGGCTGTCGGCGTCGCGCCAGCGCTCTTCCGTGGGCGGGAAGTGCCGACCGATGTCACCGAGCGCCAGCGCGCCGAGAATCGCGTCGCACAGGGCGTGAATGACAACGTCGCCGTCGGAATGCGCCACGACGCCGCGGCCATGCGCGATGCGCACGCCGCCGAGCACGACATGATCGCCATCACCGAACGCGTGAACATCGTAACCCTGACCGATTCGCATCATGGGATCCCCTGCGAGGCATAAAACGTGAAACGCAAGGCGCAGCAACAATGCCTATTCGTCTGACGACTCACGTCTGACCCTCACGTCTCACGTCTTGCATCTCAAAACCCGCGCTTCGCGTGTCGGGCGATCAAGAATTCTGCCAGTGCCAGATCGTCCGGCGTGGTGATCTTGATATTGCCCTCGCTGCCTTCCACCAGCAACGGCCGGTGGCCGGCGCGTTCCATGGCCATGGCCTCGTCGGTGATCGTGATGCCGGTGCCGGCCGCCGCACGCAAAGCTGCGGCCAGTTCGCCGTAGCGGAACATCTGCGGCGTCAGCGCACGCCAGCGCGCGTCGCGTGGCTCGGTCGCCTCGACCCGTTGCTCGTCATCGGCGCGCTTCAACGTGTCGCGCAGCGGCGCGGCGAGCAATGCACCGCCGGCCATAGTCCCCAGTTCGATCAGCCGCGAGATGTCGTCGAGACCGATGCAGGGCCGTGCCGCATCGTGCACCAGCACGAATTCGTCGTCGCCGACCCGCTCACGCAGGGCATCGAGCCCGGCCAGCACCGAGTCGGCGCGCCGCTCGCCACCGATCGTCGTGAGGATCTTCATCGCTCCGATCGCGATGCGGTCGCGCCAGTAATGATCGTCTGCGGCCAGCGCAACCATCACGCCGGCGACGCGCGGGTGCGCTGCGAGGCGCTCCAGCGTCTGCAGCAGCATCGGCTTTCCGGCCAGCGTCAGGTATTGCTTCGGCACTTCTCCGCCGAAGCGCGCACCGCGGCCGGCCGCCGGCACGACGCACCACAGGCCACGCTCAGTGCTTGTCATCGCCGTCTTTCTTTGGGTCCCCCGGCGCCGGTTCGACAACCTGGTAGAACGTCTCGCCGGGCTTGATCAAACCGAGTTCCGAACGGGCGCGCTCTTCGATCGCCTCGCTGCCGTTCTTCAGGTCCTGCACCTCGGCCGACAAGGCTTCGTTGCGCTGCTTCAGTTTCAGGTTTTCCTGCTTCTGCTCGGCGACACGCTGCCTGAGGTGCCACACCTCGCGCATGCTCCACTCGCCGGTCCACAACTTGACTTCCAGCGCCAGCAGCAGAATCAGCAACAGCAATGCGACGTAGCGCAGCACGGGCAGTCCGTCAGCCGACCAGTCCCGGCACGTTGGCGAAAGCAGCGCGGCCGGCATAGCGCGCTTCCGCGCCAAGTGTTTCTTCGATGCGCAGCAGCTGGTTGTACTTCGCGACGCGGTCCGAGCGGCACAGCGAGCCGGTCTTGATCTGCGTCGCGGTCGTCGCGACCGCGATATCGGCAATCGTCGTATCTTCCGTCTCGCCGGAACGATGCGAGACGACCGCCGCATAGTTCGCCCGGTCCGCCATGGCGATCGTTTCCAGCGTTTCGCTGAGCGTGCCGATCTGGTTGACCTTGATCAGGATCGCATTGCCAATGCCATCGGCGATGCCGGCGCGGAAGATCGCCGGATTGGTGACGAAATTGTCATCGCCGACCAGCTGTATCGTCTTGCCCAGCTTCGCGGTCAGCGCCTTCCAGCCGTCGCGATCGCCCTCGGCCATGCCGTCTTCGATCGTGATGATCGGGTACTTCGCGCACCAGGCGGCATAAAAATCGATCAGTTGCGCCGAGGACAGCGTCTTGCCCTCGCCTTCAAGGTGATAGGCGCCGTCCTGGTAGAACTCGGAGCTTGCGACGTCGAGGCCGAGATAGACGTCCGTTCCCGCCCGGTAGCCGGTCCTGGCGATTGCCTCCAGAATCGTCTCGATCGCCTGTTCGTTCGACTTCAGGTCCGGCGCAAAGCCGCCTTCGTCGCCGACTGCGGTATTCAGGCCCTTGGCCTTGAGTACACTTTTCAACGAATGGAATATTTCCACTCCGGCACGCAGCGCTTCGGAAAACGTCGGCAGGCCGACCGGCAGCACCATAAATTCCTGCATGTCGACATTGTTGTCGGCGTGCGCACCGCCATTGACGATGTTCATCATGGGCACCGGCAGCGCCGGTCCCCGGGCCGAGGGCCGAACGCCGAGGGTTGCGAGGTATTTCCACAAGGGCAGTTTGCGGCTGGCCGCAACGGCATGGGCGGCGGCAAGCGAGACGCCGAGCAAGGCGTTCGCGCCGAGGCAGCCCTTGTTCGGCGTGCCGTCGAGCGCGATCAATTGCGCATCGAGGCCATTCTGGTCGGCCGCGTCGAATCCCTTCAGGGCCTGCGCGATCGCGCCATTGACGTTGGCGACGGCGTTCCTCACGCCCTTGCCGAGATAGCGTGTCTTGTCGCCGTCGCGCAGTTCGACTGCTTCGCGCGAACCGGTCGAGGCTCCGCTTGGCACGGCCGCGCGGCCGATCGAGCCGTCGCCCAGTGTTACTTCTGCTTCGAGAGTCGGATTGCCGCGCGAGTCGAGAATTTCGCGGGCGTGGACCTGCGTGATCATGGTCATGGGTTGCGTACAGTCAAAGGGAGGATTCGAGAAATCCGGCGCGCTTGGTCGCGCGATCCAGCTCCAGCAGGGTTTCCAGCAGCGCTGCCATCTTTGGCAGCGGCCATGCGTTAGGTCCGTCGCTGAGCGCCTTGTCCGGATCCGGATGGGTCTCCATGAAGATGCCGGCGATGCCGACGGCGACGGCGGCGCGCGCCAGCACCGGCACGAATTCGCGTTGTCCGCCCGACTTGCCGCCGGCGCCGCCGGGCAGCTGCACCGAATGCGTTGCGTCGAACACGACCGGGCAGCCGGTATCGCGCATCACGGCAAGGCTGCGCATGTCGGAGACAAGGTTGTTGTAGCCGAAACTCGCGCCGCGCTCGCAGACCATGATCTGGGCGTTGCCGGTTGCCAGCGCCTTGTCGCTGACGTGCTTCATCTCCCACGGCGACAGGAACTGGCCCTTCTTGACATTGACCGGCTTGCCGGCCCTGGCGACGTTCTGGATGAAGTCGGTCTGGCGGCACAGGAACGCAGGCGTCTGCAGCACGTCGACGACCGACGCGACTTCATCGAGCGGCGTGTACTCGTGCACGTCGGTCAGCACCGGAACGCCGAGCTGGCGTTTCACCTCACCGAGGATGCGCAGGCCTTCGTCGACGCCGAGGCCGCGGAAGCTGGACGCCGAGGTGCGGTTGGCCTTGTCGTAACTCGACTTGAAGATGAAAGGAATGCCGAGACGACCGGCGATTTCCTTCAGCGTGCCGGCGGTATCGATCTGCAGTTGTTCGGACTCGACGACGCACGGACCGGCGATGAGGAACAGGGGTTTGTCGAGGCCGACTTCAAAGCCGCACAACTTCATTGCATGCCGCTCGGTGCTTGGTCATTTCCGCGCAAGCGGAAATCCATCTGCATTTTCCCAATCAAAAACAAAATGGATTTCTGCTTTCGCGGGAATGAAGTGGGAGAAAAAACGTCGACACGACTCATGCCACCGCTTCCGCCAGGCGCGGCGCGTTGCGCACGGTCTTGTACTCGAGCGCGGCCTGGACGAAGCCGTTGAACAGCGGATGGCCGTCGCGCGGCGTCGAGGTGAACTCCGGATGGAACTGGCAGGTCACGAACCACGGATGCTTCTGGCGCGGCAGTTCGACCATTTCGACCAGCAGGTCGTCCATCGACTTTCCGGCAACGACCATGCCGAGGTCCTCGAACTGCTGGCGATAGCGGTTATTGAATTCGTAACGGTGCCGATGCCGTTCGCGGATCACGTCCTGGCCGTACAGCTCGCGCGAGATCGATCCGGCCTTCAGACGGCATTCCTGCGCGCCGAGGCGCATCGTGCCGCCCAGGTCCGAGCCTTCGTCGCGTCGTTCGACATCGCCCGTGCCGGTCGTCCATTCGGTGATCAGCGCGATCACGGGTTGGGCGCAATGCTTGTCGTTTTCGCTGGAATTGGCGCCCTCCAGCCCGGCGATATTGCGCGCGAAGTCGACGACGGCCGCGTGCATGCCGTAGCAGATGCCGAAATACGGAATCCGGTTCTCGCGCGCGTAGCGCGCCGCGGCGATCTTGCCTTCGAATCCGCGCTTGCCGAAACCACCCGGCACGAGGATGCCGTCGACGTCCTTCAGTTCGTCGGCGCCATGCGCCTCGATGTCCTCGGATTCCATCCAGCGCAGTTGCACGCGCGTGCTCTGCTTCAGGCCGCCATGGCGCAGTGCCTCGCCGAGCGACTTGTAGGCATCCTTGTGCTCGACGTACTTGCCGATGATCGCGATCGTGACTTCGTGTTTCGGATGCTCGACGGCGGCGACGGTCTTTTCCCACTCGCCCAGATTTGCCGGCCGGGCATCGAGCTTCAGGTGCGACACCACGATGTCGTCCAGGCCCTGCTCGTGCAGCCACAGCGGCAGCTTGTAGATCGTGTCGACGTCGACCGCGCTGATCACGGCTTTTTCCGGCACGTTGGTGAACAGCGCGATCTTGCGCCGCTCCGACTGCGGCAGCGGCTGTTCGCAGCGGCACAGCAGCACGTCCGGCTGGATACCGAGCGCGCGCAACTCCTTGACCGAATGCTGGGTCGGCTTGGTCTTGATCTCGCCGGCCGCCTTGATGTACGGCACCAGGGTCAGGTGCATGAACAGGCACTTGTCCATGCCCTGCTCGATGCGGATCTGGCGGATCGCCTCGAGGAACGGCTGCGATTCGATGTCGCCGACCGTGCCGCCGATCTCGACCAGCGCGACATCGTAACCCTGCGTCGCCTCATGGATGCAGTGCTTGATCTCGTCAGTGATGTGCGGGATCACCTGCACGGTCGCGCCGAGATAGTCGCCGCGACGCTCCTTGCGGATCACCGATTCGTAGATCTTGCCGGTCGTGACCGAATTGCGCCCGGTCAGGCGCGTGCGCACGAAACGCTCGTAATGGCCGAGGTCCAGGTCGGTTTCCGCGCCGTCGTCGGTGACGTAAACCTCGCCGTGCTGGAACGGGCTCATCGTGCCCGGGTCCACATTGATGTACGGGTCGAGCTTCATCATCGTCACACGCAGGCCGCGCGCTTCGAGGATGGCGGCAAGCGAGGCGGAGGCGATGCCCTTGCCTAGCGAGGACACCACACCACCGGTCACGAAAATCAGGGGAGTCATCAGCACGAATCCGATGCTGGTAAAGCCATAGTTTACCGACAGTTGCGCTTGGCGGCGAGCATTCAATTCACCTGGCGCCCGCCTGGGCCAAGACTGCCTTCCGATTTGGACGGCTGCAGGTTCACGTTTCCATCGTGTAAGCCAAGGTAAACATACGTAAATTCATGCTAGCATCCGCGCGCTGCCGAGCTCGAGCAGCCGGTTCGCAGCCGCCCAAGAACCCGATCGACAGGGGAATACACCAGTGACTTCACGCCGCGCGGTGCCGCGCGTTGTTCTCGTAGCCGGCACGCGCCCCGAATGCCTGAAACTGGCCAGCCTTGCGACCGCACTGCGCACGCGCGCGGATTGCTCAACCGTGTTGATGAACAGCGGCCAGCACCGGGCCATGGTTGAAAGCACGTTCGCCCATCTCGCCCAGGTCTGTGACATCGATCCGGGCCCCGCCACCGGCGTCACGTTGTCGGCCGCACTGCGCGCACTGCGTGCGCAGATCCGCCACGCCGCGCGCGACGTCGGTGCCTCGATGCTGGTTGCACAGGGCGACACCACCACCGCCTATGCCACTGCTCTGGCCGCTCGCGATCTCGAACTTCCGCTGGCCCACGTCGAGGCAGGACTGCGTACCGATCATCCGCTGCGTCCGTTCCCCGAGGAGTACTTCCGCCGTCGCATCAGCCGCCTGGCCGCATTGCACTTTGCGCCGACCATCGCCGCCGCATGCAACCTGCGTCACGAAGGCATGGCCCCGGAACGCATCCACCTGGTCGGCAACACCGTCATCGACCTGCTGCGCGAACAGGTCGAACGGCGTGGCGCCGACAATGCGGATTTCCTGCCGCAGACATCACGCCTGATCACGCTGACACTGCACCGGCGCGAGAACTATGGTCGCGGCCTCGATGTCGTCTGCGGCGCGATACTTGACCTGCTTGCGCGCGAGGCCGATATCGGCGTGGTCTGCCCGGTGCATCCCAACCCGGTCGTCGGCGCACGCATCCGCCGGCACCTCGATGGACATCCGCGCGTCGCATTGACCGCACCCCTCGCCTACCGGCCCTTCATCGATCTGCTGATGCGCTCGGCGCTGGTCGTTACCGATTCCGGCGGCATCCAGGAGGAAGCGCCTTACCTGGGCGTAGCGGTTGTGGTCGTGCGCGAGAACACCGAGCGCCCCGAGAGCGTCGCCGTCGGCACCACGACCCTGGTACCCGTGCAGCACGACCGCATCATCGACGAAATCGAGCGGCGACTGGCCGCCGCCCGCCCCGCCGCGTTGCCGTTCACGCCGGACTCGCCATACGGCGACGGCCGCTCCGGACAGCGTTGCGCGGAACTGATCGCAGCATTTCTTGCGTCGCGAATCGATCTGCCGCTCGCAGAAGCGCTCGCCTCCTGAGCCGCACAATGCCGTTTGCCGATCGCGTCGAATCGAACGCCAGTGCTGCGCGTGCCGCCGCCGGGCGGCTGCGCCACTGGCTGCTGCATGGGCCGGCGCTGCTGTCCGACGGCCGGCATTGCGGCGGCGTCGCCGGGCGCGTCGAGGGCGACCGGCCGGTCTATGTCTATGCCGAAATCACCGGCTACTTCCTGCATTGGCTGGCGGACCTGGCGACACACGAAACGCACGAGCTTCTCGGCGAGCGCGCGCGCCGGGCGATCGACTGGTCGACGCGCCAGTTCGCCGCCGGCCGCGTACCGCCAACGCGCGTCTATCTTGACGCGACGGCAAACGACTGGCGCAACGACGCCGTATTCTTCTTCGACCTGGCCATGCTGCTGCGCGGGTCGATCGCGATCGCCGAGGCCGGCATCGAGGCGCCGCCACCGGCGTTGCTCGGCGCCGTCATTGCGCAGCTCGCGCAATTTGCCGATCACGGCGTCCTGCGCGCATCGCGACCGCTGGGGCCCGATGTCGCGCTGCCGCGACGCTGGTCGACGCTCGGCGGACCTTTCCTGCTCAAGGCCAGTTCGCGCGTCACGCTGGCGCAGAGGTTCCACGAACTGCCTGCGCCGTTGCGCCAGGCCTGCGCGCACGAACTGGCGCGCTGGTCGCCCGGCGCCGCCAACATCCCGCTCGACCAGCTGCATCCGACACTGTATTTCGCCGAGGGTCTGCTGCTGGCCCGGCCGCAGGATCTGCAGCCGGTCGGCGAGCTGCTCGCACGCTGCCTCGCCCTGCAGCGTGCCGACGGCAGCCTGCCCGAGGCCGACGTCGGATCGCCCCTCGCACGCAGCGACATCATTGCGCAGGCCTTGCGTCTGGGCGTGCTGTTGCGCCAGGAAAATGCGCTTTCGGCGCCGTCCGACGCGCAACTGGACCGGCTTGCCACGGCGCTGCTCGCGCGTGTCGATCACGCAGGCACGATTGCCTTCGATATTGCAGCCGTCTCGCCGCAGCCGAACGTCTGGTGCGCGATGTTCGCCGAGCAGGCCCTGCGCTGGTTCGCCGACTGGCGTGACGGCGCACCGTCGGGGCGCATCGAGGCACTGGTTTGAGCATCGCGGCGCAACTGGCGCGCCTGCGCCGATCGGTCGCGACACGCTGGTGGACCAGGACGAGCGACCTGATCCGTTTCGCACCGCTGTTCGTCGCCATCCTTGCCGCCGGAATCGCCGCGAAAATCCGCACGGGACGCTGGCGCGCCTCGAGCCCGGGTCAGCGTGGCTGGAAACCGGGGCTGGGCGTACTGATTCCCGAGCGCGGCACGCCGGATCGCCTCCGCGAAACGCTCGACGCACTCGCGCTCGCAGTGGCAGCGGTCCAGGAGCCGGTCGAAGTCGTCGTCATGGTCAACGGTTCGCCGATCGCCGACTACGCCGCGCTGCGGCTGCGTCATCCGGCCGTCGTGTTCCGCCACAGCGCGCGGGCGCTGGGCTACAACGGTGCGGTTCGCGCCGGACTCGACGCGATTCGTCACGATTGGGTCTACCTGCTCAACAGCGACATGCGCGTGGCCGCCGATGCCATCGCGCAGTTGCTGCCGTACCGGCTGCCGCACGTGTTTGCCGCGACCTCGCAGATCTTCTTCGCCGACGCCACGCGCCGCCGCGAGGAGACCGGCTGGTCCGACGTCGCCATTCGCGCCGAGTCGATCGAGATGTTCGAACGCGAGCCAGGGCGATCCGGGATGGCACGCGGCAACCTGTATCCGGGCGGCGGCTCGTCGCTGTGCCGCACGCACGTGCTGCGACGCTACGTACGCGCCACCGAACGTTATCGGCCTTTCTATTTCGAGGATACCGAGTGGGGATTAAAGGCCTGGCAAGACGGCTGGGAAGTCCTGTTCGTGCCGCGCTCGCACGTGTGGCATCACCATCGCGCGACGGTATCCCGGTTCTATCAGCCGGCGGAGGTCGAGCGCGTGTTCGCGCGCAACGCGTTGCAGTTCGAACTGCGTCACGGCCTGAGCCCGGCGCTGCCGCCGCGGCTGATGGCGCGGGTGACTGCTGCAGATGATGTGACGAAGTCCGAGCTTTCCGGCATCGGCACGGCGGCGGCCGCGTTTGCTGCGCGTTACGCGACACGCTGCGTGCAGCGCCGCGGCTTCGATTTCACGCGCGTCGCCGGCGACAAGTTCTATCCGACGCCGCGGCCGCGGCGTGGACCGCGCGTGCTGATCGTCACGCCGTTCGCCTTGTTCCCGCCAGCGCACGGCGGCGCGCGCCGGCTGGCCGAACTGACGCAGCGGCTTTCGTGCGAAGCCGAACTGATCCTGCTGTCCGACGAGCGCTCCGTGTACGACGCGCAGGCCGAGCCGTGGTTCGAACACTTCGCGGCAGTGCACCTGATCGAAGGCCGCGGCGACCAGCCCGGCGACGCGCCGGCTGACCTTGCCGCTCGCATCCGCCGGCACGCGCACTGGCGCCTGCGCGGCGAGGTCGAACGGCTGGTCGCGGTGTACGACCCGGACATCGTGCAGATCGAATACATGGAACTGGCCGCACTCGGCGCATTGCGGCGCGGGCGCGCGCGCTGGCTGCTTTCCCTGCACGATGTCTACCTCGGCGGCCGACCGGAAGACACGGCATCCGATCGCTTCCAGCGCGAGCTGCTGCGCCGTTTCGACACACTGGTCGCCTGCTCGCACGAAGACGCGACACTGCTGCCGCACGCGCACGTCGCCCTGATCGGCAACGGCGCCGTCGATCGCCGATGCGACTGCGCGCCGTCGCCGGACTCTCCTCCGCGGCTGCTGTTCATGGGACCGTTGCGCTACGCGCCGAATCTCGACGGTCTGCGCGAATTCCTGGCAACGGCATGGCCGGCGCTGCGTGCGCACGCGCCGACGCTGGAGCTGGTCATCCTTGGCGGCGTCGAAGCCGGCCCGATCGCAGCAGCCGAGGGCTGCTTCGCCCAGCCGGGAGTGCAGGTCATCGCGCACTTCGTCGACCCGGCAGCACATCTGGCGGCCGCGACGCTGACGATCAATCCGCAGCGCGACATCCGCGGCTCGTCGATCAAGCTGATCGAGTCGCTGCTCGCCGGTCGCGTCTGCGTCAGCACGCGCGACGGAGCACGCGGCTTCCTGAGCGCCGGGCTCGATGGCCTGGCAATCGCCGACGGCATCGCCGGCATGGCGCATGAGATATCGGTGCTGCTGGACGATCGCGAGCAGCGCCATCGTCGCGAACGCGCGGACCCAGCGCGGCTGGACGCGTTCACCTGGGACGCCGTTGCACAGCGCCACCTTGCGCTATACCGCAGCTTGTCGCCGCGCTGCGCGCCCGCGTCATGAATCGCAAGCGCGCCAGCAGCACCTGGTCGTACGACGCGATCGCCGACGTCTATGCGACCGACATGGGCCAGAGCATGCCGTTCGACGATGTCGCCTGGTATCGCTCCGCCTGCCTGCAACACGCCGGCCCGGTACTCGAGCTGGGTTGCGGAACCGGCCGCATCCTGCTCGAATTGCTTGCGGCCGGCATCGACGCGATCGGTGCCGACCGCTCGCTGCCGATGCTGCAGCGGCTGTTGAAAGATGCTGCCGCGCGGAACCTGCCGGCGCATGTCGTGCAAACGGATCTGCACGCGATCGCGCTGAGCGCGACCTTCGGCGTCATTCTGGCGCCGTATTCGCTGATCACGTACCTCGTGGATGCCGACGCCGCGGTGCAGGTGCTTCGCCGGGTGCAGCGCCTGCTTGCGCCGGACGGCGTGCTGGCCGTCGATGCTTTCGTCCCGCAACCGGTCGCATCGTTCGCCGATTTTCGCCTCGACTACCGGCGCACCCACGGCGCACGCCAGACACTCGAGCGGCACAAGCGCATTACCGTCAACCCAGACGGCAGCAACCGCATCGAACGTCGCTACCGCCTGGGTACTGCCGATGGCGGACTCGTCGATGAATTCCTGACGGAAGAAACCATTCGCCCGTACACGGCCAGCCGGATCAGCGAGCTCTGTGCACTGGCCGACCTGGTTCCGGTCAGCTGGTGTTTCGACTACGGGACGCGCGAAACCGCCAATGGCGCGCGCTTTGCCACGGGCCTTTTTCGGCGCCGCACAACCCGGTCGTGATACGTTTGCGCCGCGGTCGTCGCAGGCAACGCCCCGGACTGGTCCGGGGCGCTGCGACTTGCCGATGAAGGCATCAGTGCTGCGGGACCGTTGCTCCGCTCCGGGACTTGGCGCCCTTGCCCTTGCCCCTGGCCTTCGCGCCCGCCGTCGTCACAGTCTGCGCGGCAGGCGTGCGGCTCGACATGGTCGAGCCCGTCGTCGAGGTTGCCGCGCCATTGCCCAATACCGAATTTGCATTCGCCTGGCCGGTCGAATTCTGCACGCGCGAAATCGCGCTGGCATTGGCCTGCAGCGGGCCCTGCGAGTTGACGCGGGCTGCAGTGCGAACCGACATGCCGACCGGCTGGCCGCCCTGGCGCGCAGACATTGCCGCGGCCGAAACGGTGGCGCCGTGGCCGCCGCCTGCGCCGGGTCCAGCTGCCCATGCCGGGGTGATCGCCGCAGACACGAGGGCCACAGCGATGATCGGGAAAATATTCTTGCGCATGATGAGTACCTCTGGTGGTGATGGGAATGCTGCCCCCGAGCAGCGCCAGAACCGTAGCATCGCCGGTGGTACCTGCGCTGAATTCAGTTTCGGCTACAGGCTGCGTTAACCGGCGCTTGACCTTCTCTTTCGCCGCCATCATCCTGCGCCGCCATCGGCGGTTCGAGCGAGCCGGCCGCCAGACACACGAACACGGAACATCGCACCGCGCATGAGCAGTCGCTACAACGCCGCCGACATCGAAGTCCTCTCGGGCCTGGAACCGGTCAAGCGCCGCCCCGGCATGTACACGGACACGTCCAGGCCCAATCACCTGGCCCAGGAAGTCGTCGACAACTCGGTCGACGAAGCGCTCGCCGGCCATGCACAGGTGGTCGAGGTCACGCTCTTTGCCGACGGTTCGGTCGAAGTCAGCGACGACGGCCGCGGCATGCCGGTCGACATCCATCCGGAGGAAGGCATTCCCGGCGTCGAGTTGATCCTGACGCGGCTGCATGCCGGCGGAAAATTCTCGAACCGCAACTACCAGTTTTCCGGCGGCCTGCACGGCGTCGGAGTTTCGGTCGTCAATGCACTGTCGTTGCGCGTCGAGGTCACGATCCGCCGTGACGGGCAGGTCTACCGCATGGAGTTCAGGAACGGCGATCGCGCGAGCGACCTCAAGGCGGTCGGCACCGTCGCGAAGAAGCAGACCGGCACGACCGTGCGCTTCTGGCCGGACCCGAAATATTTCGATTCGCCGAAGATCTCGCTGCCGAAACTCAAGCACGTACTGCGCGCCAAGGCGGTGCTGTGCGCCGGACTTACCGTGCGCCTGACGGACGAAGCCACCGGCGAAAAGGACGAGTGGCACTACGAGGACGGCCTCAACGATTATCTTCGCGGCATGCTCGCCGGCAACGATTATCTGCCTGCCGATCTGTACCAGGCGTCACTCAAGCGCGACAACGGCGCGCTCGATTTCGCCCTTGCCTGGGTGCCCGATGGCGAACTGGTCCAGGAAAGCTACGTCAACCTGATTCCGACGATCCAGGGCGGCACGCACGTCAACGGCCTGCGTTCGGGCCTGACCGAAGCGCTGCGCGAATTCTGCGACATCCGCAATCTGCTGCCGCGCGGCGTCAAGCTGGCGCCGGAGGACGTGTGGGACCGCCTGAGTTTCGTGCTGTCGCTGAGGATCCAGGATCCGCAATTCTCGGGACAGACCAAGGAGCGTCTGTCGTCACGCGATGCCGCGGCATTCGTCGAGAATGCCACGCACGACGGCTTCTCGCTGTACTTGAACCAGCACGTCGACCTCGGCGAGAAGATTGCCCAGATCGCGATCGAACGCGCGACGCTGCGATTGAAAGCCGAAAAGCAGATCGTGCGCAAAAAAATCACGCAGGGGCCTGCCCTGCCCGGCAAGCTCGCCGACTGCGCCTCGAGCGATCTGACCCGCACGGAATTGTTCCTGGTCGAGGGCGACTCTGCCGGCGGCTCGGCCAAGCAGGCGCGCGACAAGGATTTCCAGGCGATCCTGCCGTTGCGCGGCAAGATCCTCAACACCTGGGAAGTCGAATCCGGCTCGGTGCTCGCGTCACAGGAGGTGCATGACCTGGCCGTCGCGATCGGCTGCGATCCCGGCAAGGACGACATCTCCGGCCTGCGCTACGGCAAGGTCGTGATCCTGGCCGACGCGGATTCCGACGGGCTGCACATCGCCACGTTGCTGTCAGCGCTGTTCCTGCGCCACTTCCCGGCGCTGGTGCGCGAAGGCCACGCGTTCGTCGCGATGCCGCCGCTGTTCCGCGTCGACGTGGGCAAACAGATGTTCTACTGTCTCGACGAGGCCGAGCGCGATGCGCTGCTGCAGCGGATCGAGCGCGAGAAGATGAAGGGCGCGGTCAGTGTCACGCGCTTCAAGGGCCTGGGCGAGATGAATCCGACCCAGCTGCGCGAATCGACGATTCATCCCGACACGCGCCGCCTGGTACAGCTCACGGTCGATGTCGACGACGGCACCTCGAAGCTGATGGACATGTTGCTGTCGAAAAAGCGCGCGGCCGATCGCAAGGAATGGCTCGAGACCAAGGGTGACCTCGCGCAGCTCGACGTCTGACCGGCGCCACGCGGCCTGGACCCTGCCGGCGGGACGCCTTTTACACTTCTTTTCGAAACCTGCCGCGCGATCGTGCTATCTGATTCGGCAACCGGTTCGTCATCACAGCGCGGCGTCATGTCGGGTCACGGCTCAACGCGTATCACCGCAACTGTCATCAGTCTGGTCATCATGCTTTGTTGCCTCGTGCCGCAGCCCGCCTCGGCGGCTCCGCTCGAAGGCTCGCCCATCGTGCTGCGCAGCGGTGACTGGGCCGTGCATCGCACGCAGGACTCGATGACCGACGCAAACATATGCACCGCGATCTATCGCGACGACTACGCGGTGCAACTGGGCTCGCATACGCTCGCGATCGGCATCGCCGACGGCCTGAAGAACGTGACGCTGCGTTTCGACGAGGACAAGGCGTACCCCGCGCGCCAGCCGAAGCGTTCGGAACGTGCCGTCGGTGCGATCGATATCGAAGGCGCGGATTTCGACCAGTTGCTGCGCTCCAGGCGCCTGCGCTACCGCGCATTGACCGCGAACGACGCGATCGTCGAAGGCGATATCGACCTGAACGGCGCGATGGACGCCTACAGGAATATCCAGGCTGGTTGCGTCGGCGATCCGCTGCCCAGCGCTGAGCGGCGCCGCTAGCTGTTCGCACTCCTTCAACGTCGATGCAGCCGCCGAAGGCGCTGCGTTGACTGGTTGGTCAGCATGAGGCATCGACGGGGCCCCCGCACGATCGATCAAAGCGAACGGCCCGGTGAGCGCGGCGCTAGAGACAAGCCTCCAGCAGCGCTCGAATGACCTTCTGCAACGATGCGGCGCGCCTGTCGTCGTAGGCGAAGGTCTCCTCGTCCATGTAGTTGCACTGTGCCAGCTCGAGCTGCACCGCATCGACCGCCGCTTCGGGATGACCGTAGTGGCGCGTGATGTAGCCGCCCTTGAAACGGCCATTCACCGCGAACGTGTAGTCGTCCTGCGCCTCGAGCGCGGCGGTGAGCCGCTGTTGCAATTGCGGCGAGCAACTCGCGCCGTTGGCAGTGCCGAGGTTGAAGTCCGGCAGGCGGCCGTCGAACAGGAACGGCACGACGCCGCGGATCGAATGTCCTTCCCACAGCACGACGCGGCCATGCGTCGTCTTGATGCGCGCGATTTCGCTCGCGAGCGCTTGATGGTAGGGGCGCCAGAAGTGCTCGACGCGCGCAAGAATTTCGTCGCGCGTGGGTTCCTGCCCGGGCAGGTATACCGGTTCGCCGGAGAACTGCACGATCGGGCACAACCCGGTGGTGTTCTGTCCCGGATAGAGCGATGTATCGTCGGGCGGCCGGTTCAGGTCGATCATGTAGCGCGAATGGCGCGGCACGATGACCGACGCACCGAACTCGCGCGCGAACGCGTACAGGCGTGACACGTGCCAGTCGGTGTCCGGCACGCGCCGGGCGGACGGTGCCAGGCGTTGCGCAACGTCGTCGGCCAGCCGCGTGCCGTCGTGCGGCAGCGAGACGAACAACGGCGACGTGCCGCGATGCAGCTCGAAAATTTCCATGGCCTGTCCGGTGTGCCGCCGGGACGTCGCTCAGTGCAGCGGGGTCTTTTTCGGCACCGCCGCGGCAATCGGAACCAGCAGTGCGCTCGGATGTTGCGCGTCATGGTACAGCGTGACGTTCACGCTGCGCGCGTCCTTGCCGGTCTCTTCCGCGACGACCCCGCCGGAATTGTAGTTCTTCTCGCTGTACAGCGAGTTCATCGGCGCGATGACCAGGCGCAGCCGGCCGCCCTGCTGGATGCGGCGTGCCACGAAGGTGAAGGCGCCGAAATCGTAGCGCTCGGGTTTGCCCTTGGCGACCGGCTGCGCGCTGCGGCCGCCGTTGCGATAGCGCGCCCGCATCATGTCGTCGGCCAGGAACACGCTCGTCCCGTCCGGCTGCACTTCGAACACGGCGACATGGAAGTCGGTATCGGGCTGGTCGATCGCAATCCACGCCGACAGCCTGAAGAAACCGGCGATATCCAGCTCCTGCGCGAAAGCCGCCGTGTGATAGATCAGATACTTGCCGCTCTGCTGCAGCAGCCAGCGCTGGTCGGTGAGCATGTTCGGCACTTCGATCGCGTCGACCTTTTCCGAACTGGTGTCGAGCGGATCATAGACGTACCGGTCCGGGTGTGAACTGCCGCTCGCCTTGTCCGCCGCCAGCGCGCCGGAAGCAAAGAGCTCGTTCGCCCGGCCCTCGAACGAGGCCAGGTAGAGCGGCCTGGCTTCGGCCGTGATCGACTCCAGCGTGGGCGCATAGCGCCACTCTTCGGCGCCATTGCCGAGCACGTAGTAGGCAACCCTGTCCTTCAGGAATTCGGGCTTCGCGCCGGACTTCATCGTCCAGTCGTACCAGTCCTTGTGCAGCTTGTTCATGTCGAGCAGGCTGGCCTTGCCGAACGTCAGGCCGCCGACGTCGGCCTTCGGCGTGCGCGTGCCGGGATGGTCCCATGGGCCGATGATCAGGTAGTGCTGTGCCTTGGCGTGTGGCGAGGCGTTCGCCATCGACAATCTGTAATGGGTCATCGCACCGGGCTGGTCGCCATCGTACTGGCCGGTGACGCTCAGGATCGGCATGTCGATCTTCGCGTACTGCTCCGCAGTCGGGTTGAAGCTGTCCCAGTAAGCGTCGAGCATCGGATGCGCGATCCAGCTCTGGAAGATCGGCGACGGGTTTCCGACGATGCTGTCGAGGTCCTTGAAGGCGCGATGGCCGACATACAGTTCCTTGAACTTCGCCGCCCAGAACGCGCTGTCGCCGAAGATCCGTTCCTGCGCG
>DATNFS010000100.1:0-32525 GCA_035606275.1 Rudaea sp. | reverse complement strand
TTGCTTTTTGAGACCGTGAGTTCGATGTCGACAACTCGTTACACACGACTTTCCGGCCTCGAGCCGCTGGTCATCACGCCGGAGTTGCTGTTCGTCAACATCGGCGAACGCACCAACGTCACCGGTTCGGCGCAGTTCAAGAAACTGATCAAGGAAGACCGCTACGACCAAGCCGTCGAAGTCGCGCGCCAGCAGGTTGCGAACGGCGCGCAGATCCTCGACGTCAACATGGACGAGGGGCTGATCGACTCCGAAATGGCGATGGCGAAGTTCCTCAACCTGATTGCCGCCGAGCCGGATATCGCGCGCGTGCCGGTCATGGTCGACTCGTCGAAGTGGACGGTGATCGAGGCAGGCCTGCGCTGCCTGCAGGGCAAGGGCGTGGTCAATTCGATCTCGATGAAGGAGGGCGAGGAAGTCTTCATCGAGCACGCACGCAAGGTGCTGAACTACGGCGCCGCGGTCGTGGTGATGGCGTTCGACGAGGCCGGCCAGGCCGACACGAAGGCGCGCAAGGTCGAGATCTGCACTCGCGCGTACAGGATCCTGACCGAAGAGGTCGGCTTTCCGCCGGAAGACATCATCTTCGATCCGAATATCTTCGCGATCGCGACCGGCATCGACGAGCACAACAACTACGCCGTCGACTTCATCCAGGCCACGCGCGAGATCAGGGCGACGCTGCCGTACTGCCACGTCTCGGGCGGCGTGTCGAACGTGTCGTTCTCGTTTCGCGGCAACGAGACCGTGCGCCAGGCGATCCACGCCGTGTTCCTGCACCACGCGATCCAGGCCGGCATGGACATGGGCATCGTCAACGCCGGCGCGCTGCCGATCTACGACGACCTCGACCCCGAACTGCGCGAGCGCGTCGAAGACGTCGTGCTGAACCGCCGCGCCGACGGCACCGAGCGCCTGCTCGAGATCGCCGAGCGTTACAAGGGCAGGAAGGGCGACGCGGTCGTCGAAACGCATGCCTGGCGCGAATTGCCGGTGCGCCAGCGGCTCAGCCACGCGCTGGTCCACGGCAACGACGCGTTCGTCGAGGCCGACACCGAAGAAGCGCGCCAGTTGTCGACACGCCCGCTCGACGTCATCGAAGGCCCGCTGATGGACGGCATGAATGTCGTCGGCGACCTGTTCGGCGCCGGCAAGATGTTTTTGCCGCAAGTCGTCAAGTCGGCGCGCGTGATGAAGAAGGCCGTTGCCTACCTGATTCCGTACATCGAGGAAGAAAAGCTGCGTACCGGCGAAGCGCACAAGGCGAACGGCAAGATCGTGCTGGCGACCGTGAAGGGCGACGTGCACGACATCGGCAAGAACATCGTCGGTGTCGTGCTCCGCTGCAACAACTTCGATGTCGTCGATCTCGGCGTGATGGTTCCGGCGCAGAAGATCCTCGACGCGGCCAGGGCCGAGAAAGCGGACATGATCGGCCTGTCCGGCCTGATCACGCCGTCGCTCGAGGAAATGAGCCATTTCGCCCGTGAAATGCAGCGCCAGGATTTCCACGTGCCGTTGCTGATCGGCGGCGCGACGACCTCGCGCGCGCATACTGCGCTGAAGATCGAACCACACTACAAGTCGCCGACCGTGTGGGTCAAGGACGCCTCGCGCGCGGTCGGCGTCGCCCAGTCGCTGATCAGTGCCGAACTGGTCGACGCATTCATGGCGAAGGTCCGCGCCGAATATGTCGAGATCCGCGAGCGTCACAAGGATCGCGGGCCGTCCAAGCGTCTGGTTTCGCTCGAGCATGCGCGCGGCCAGGCGTTTGCCGGAAACTGGGAGACGTACGAACCGCCGGTGCCGCAGCGGCCCGGCATCACGGTATTCGGCGACTATCCGCTGGCCGAACTGGTCGAGCGCATCGACTGGACACCGTTCTTCAACACCTGGGAACTGTCCGGTCATTACCCGCAGATCTTCGAGGACGCCGTCGTCGGTGCGCAGGCACGCGAGTTGTTCGAGGATGCACAGGCGATGCTCAAGCGCATCGTCGCGGAAAAGTGGCTGACGGCGCGCGGCGTGATCGGGTTGTGGCCCGCGGCGCGTGTCGGCGACGACGTCGAAGTTCTGCCGCTCACCTCTCCCCTTGCGGGAGAGGTTGCTTCGCGCAGCGCAGCGGCAGAGGAACTGAAGAGCGTCGCCACCATCCATTTCCTGCGCCAGCAAGTCGACAAGCCGCCCGGCCGTCCCGATTTCTGCCTGGCCGATTTCGTCGCACCGAAGGAATCCGGCGTGCGCGACTGGATCGGCGGCTTCGCCGTGACCGCCGGCATCGGCATCGAGCGCATGCTTGCGGAATTCGAACGCGACCATGACGACTATTCGTCGATCCTGCTCAAGGCGCTGGCCGATCGGCTGGCCGAAGCATTCGCCGAACGGATGCACGAGCGCGTGCGCAAGGAATTCTGGGGTTACGCAAGAGACGAGGCGCTGGCCAATGCCGACCTCGTCGCCGAGAAGTACCGCGGCATCCGCCCGGCCCCCGGTTATCCGGCCTGCCCCGACCACACCGAGAAGGCGACCTTGTTCGAGTTGCTCGATGCGACCGCCAACGCCGGCATCGCGCTGACCGAAAGCTTTGCGATGTATCCGGCTTCCGCCGTCTCGGGCTGGTACTTCAGCCATCCGGACAGCCAGTACTTCGTCGTCGGCCGCATCAGCAAGGAACAGGTCGAGGATTACGCCAGACGCAAGAACTGGACGCTGGCCGAAGCCGAACGCTGGCTGGCGCCGAATCTGGACTACGATCCCGAGTAGCCAGGGACATTCGCCAACCAGGGCGTGCCGGCTGCCCTTCTTTACGCCACAATCACGTTCGCTGCGACATCTTCATGGGTTGTTGCGGTGGGACAACAGGGCTACATGCGCGCTCAGGGGGCTGCATGAAGACGAAAGCGGTCGTTCGCGGAGGCTGGGGCACCCCATGCCCGCCGGTCATTGCGCACGGCAACCCGCGCCCGGGCGCGATCGCGCGACGGGCTTCATGAGCATCGTGCGAAATCCGTTCGCAGCGACCATCGGCCTCGGCCTGGCACTTGCCGGCTGCGTCGTGGCGGCCACCCTGGCGGTAGGCTTCTGGCAATTGACCGCGCTGAAGCGCGAAACCGTTTCCAGGACGCTCGATACCGCGATCTCGGTCGGGACCTACGTGAACGAACAGCGTGCACGCCAGCTCGAGCGGATTTCCGGCGACCTGCTGGCAAACGCGGACTTCGCCGGCTGGATCATCCGGTCCGTCGATCCCGGTCCGGGGATTGCGGAGACGCGCGACGTGGCGGCAATCCGCCGCACACTCGACCAGCACCGCCGCGACGCGGCACTGGATGCGATTGCGCTGCTCGACGCCGAGGGCAAGCTGGTCGCCGAAGTCGGTGATACCTTTCTCGGCGAGCACGCGCTGGGCTCGCTGCCGGTCGTGACCAGGAGCCGCGCCGGAATGACGCAGGCGTCGACGACACTCGACGATGATGCGCGCCTGCCGGTCGTGACCGTCACGCCGGTCAAGCAGGACACCGGCCTGAAGGCACTGCTTGTCACCGGCATGCGCGTCGCACCGGACCTGTCCAGGATCATGAGCGGTGCCGCCAAGGTCGACTTCGCGCTGGTCGCCATCGAACCGACCGGCCCCGCCATCGTGGGCACGACGCTGACGCAGCCGGGCAGCGAGCAACTGGGGGCAGCGATCGAGCAGGATCGCAAGCTCTGGATCGACGCCGCACTGTCGAACTTCACGGTTTCGATCGACGGTCACGAGTGGCCCGCCCGCGCCGCACCGCTGCAGGCAGGCGGCCGCAGGGCATTCCTCGTCGCGCTCGTTCCGCCCGCGCAGGTCCAGGCGCTGCTGCACGCCGTCGCGCCCGCTTTGATCGCCGCGATGCTCGGCGCGCTGGTTCTGCTCGTGGCGGTCTTCGCTGCCTTCTGGCGCAACGGCATCGTGCCGCTGACCGACATTGCAAACCTTTCGGAGCGCGCGACGCACGGGGATTTCGCACTCGAGGTCAAGCCGCAAGGCTTCGCCCTGATCCGCCGCCTCGGCAATCTGCTCAACTTCCTGCTCAGGGAACTCGACCGCCACCGAGTGCCGCACGGCGTGCCGCGCCGGCGGTCAACCGACAACCGCTGAGTGACTCGTCTCCGGGCGCGGCGACGTCGGACTGTCGGCCATCGGGCCGTCAGGTTTCCTCGGCGCTGCCCGCTTCGATGACCTCGGGCTTGTGCTGGCGCATGTGCGTGATCAGGTTGTAGACCGAGACGAACGCCGGAAACAGGTTGGACATGACACCGACCGAATCGTTCTTGCCGAACGTGAAGTAGAGCAGCAGCAGCGCGCTGCCGCTGATCGACAGCCACCAGAACGACAGCGGCATGACGACGCGGCGCAGTTTCTTGGTCGCGTACAGCTGCACGAACCAGCGCGCCGTGAACAGGAACACGCCGATGTAACCTATCAGCTTCCACGGTGTCACGTTGATGTGATGCAGGTGGAACAGAACCTGGTTCATGTGCGCTTCCCGATGAGTGGTGCCATCGTCAAACGCGCAGTGTAGCAAGCCGGTTTACACCAGTCGCGCGGCCGCGCACTGCGACCGCGCCTCGGTTGGAGTTGTCCTGAAGCCGTTCGTCCCGAGGGTTTGACCACGGCAGCCACAGGCGGCAGCGCGGTCTACCCTTCGATATCTCGGATTCGATACCGAACGAACGCGATTTGAGCGGCGCATGGGCGGCGATGCGCGCGGCACACCGCCGACGAAATCGGTCGTGCTTCGATCAATCCCCGGCGCCAGCCTCAGTCAGTGACCGACTGCCGGCCTCGCCCGCACCGCAGACATTGCCGGGCGTGCCATTCCGGATATCCGTCAGCACCGCGTAGTCCAGCCAGCGTACGAGTGCTTTCGGGAAATCGAAGTCCGGCTGGGCCGCAAGCGCGACACCGATGGCGCATTCCATATCGAAACCGGCTTGCAGGTGCCGCAACGCGGCGATTTCCCCGGCACTCGACAGCAGCACTTCGACGCGCCAGCGTGGCCGCACGACCAACGCGAATTCGTGCCGGTCGAGTTCGGCCGGCCACGGCTCGGTGCTGCCGGGCTGGTGCGCGCGCCAGATCGACGCGATCGGAAACCCGGCATCGACCCACCGGCAGGCCGGCTGCAACGCGAGGCGCGAGGCAAGCAGATCGCCCGGCGCAAGTGAGGTGATCTGCTCGTGGCGGATGCCGGTGCTGTCCCTCGCGTAATGTGCCTCGTGCACGCACCACTCCAGCGCGGCAACGTCGCTCAGGTAAGGCAGCGAGCGGGTATGAGGGAAATCGTGGACATACGTGCCGAGCATGGCGCCGAAGCGATTCAGGTCGCCGCTGCTGCTCGGGTACGCGCGGCCGTAGGCGCGTGCCAGGGCGCTGAAGAATTCCTCACCGACCAGTGCGCGAACAACCGGATACGCGTTCGCCAGTGCTTTCTCCCAGGCTGCGTGCACATTGCCGCGATAAAGCGCCAGTCGTTCGCGTACAGGGCCCTCGGCGGCGGAAAAATCCGCAATCGCCCCCGCTTCGGCAGCCGCGTCGATCAGTGCCGCGGCGAACTTCGCCTGCAGGCGCTCAAGCGGCAACGGCATCGCCGACTCCTGCTGCCGAGCGGTGGCTGCGCGCCCGCGCGGCTTCCTCAAGCAGCACGTCGATCTGCGGTACCGCGGTGTCCCACTCGATCAGCGTCGGTACCGGCCCGAAGCGGCGCAGCGCGCGCTCGTACAGCAGCCACACGGCATCGGCGACACGGGCGCCGTGGTGATCGATGACCGCAACGTCGGTCACCAGGTGCCCAGCCAGATGAATCTCGCCGACATGCCGCACCGCGATCGCATCGATCTGGCCGGCGGCATCGACGCCCAGGTTGCACTGGTTCACATGGAGATTGTTGACATCGAGCAGGATGCCGCAACCGGAACGCGCCGCCAGCTCGTTGAGAAATCCGACTTCGTCGAACTCGTCGCCGGCGAAACGGACGTAGCTCGAAACGTTCTCGATCAGCACGCGTCGTTGCAGCACGTCCTGCATCTGCGCAACGCGCGCCAGCATCAGGTCGAGCGCGGCGCGCGTCAGCGGCAGCGGCAGCAGATCGTTCAGCACCAGGCCGTCGACGGCGCCCCAGCAAAGATGCTCCGAGACCAGGCACGGCTCGATGCGCCGCGCGAGCGCGGCGATGCGCTCGAGGTGCGCGCGCGAATAGCCGGCCGCCGAACCGAGCGCCAGTCCGACGCCATGCAGGCTGACCGGATAGCGCTCGCGCAAATGCGTCAGGACATCGATGTCGTAGCCGCCATCGCCGAAGTAGTTCTCGCTGTGCGCCTCGAGCCAGTCGACGCAACGTTCGCGCGCGAGCAGTTCGCGATAGTGCTCCGGCCGCAGGCCGATGCCGACACCCGATACGGGCGCAGGCGAAGACAGGTTTGGAGCTGGCAAATTCACATCGGTTCGCCGAAACAGCAGTTATTTGCACTGATTTCCATCCTACTCCTTGCCCGGAAGGAGGCGGCCGGCGGAAGATGGGTTCCGGCTCCGGCGCCTGCAGTTCACCGGCCGGCTTCGGTTGGACGCGCAACCGGCCAAATCCTTGCAACTGGCATGGATCGCGGTGGACGCGGCGCGTGTAAGGTTTTTCGATGCGCCCCGTCCAATCGGCCATTCGCACGCGCGTCCACGAGAGCACCATGCGGACCCAATCGACAGGATCGCCTGCAACCTCGCAGCAGATCACGATCAATGGTGGCTGGCTGTCCCCTGCCCGGCTGCACCTGATCGCGCAGGCAAACGCGCCGGTGGCCGGCCTTCCGGCGCGTCGCGTGTTCGAAGGCCGCCACACCGTCGCCGACCTGACCTTGCCCGATGGCCGCGTGCTGTACGATTACCTCGAGGAGGGCGCAAGCGCAGAATCCGCTTCGCGAACGGCGCGACGCTTGATGCCAACGATCGTGCCGCGATTGCCGCACGCGTGCGCGCCGCACGGGGTGTCCCCCGGTTGCGAGCGCAAGACTTCAGAGGAGTGAATCGATGCCATGAATACACGTGACGCCATCAATGCCGGGGTCCTGCTTGCCGTGGCGGGGGCGATGATCGCCGCGGTGTCGACGAGCGTGAACCGCAATGGCCAGGGATCGATCGAGCGCGAACGCTGCTACGGCATCGCGAAAGCCGGACAGAACGACTGCGCCAATACCGTGCATTCATGCGCGAAACAGGCCCGGACCGTCGCCGACCAGAGCGAGTGGATCGCCGTTCCCAAAGGCACCTGTGCGCGCATCGCCGGCAGCGGCACGAGCCAGAGCATGCCGTGAACGCAACCGATCGATGAACAGCGGAATGCTCGCGACTCTGCGAAACCTCGTGCGTGGCGCAGGCGCGGCACAACCGGCCCGCGTGACCGAGGAGATTGCGCGCAGCCAGCGCGAGTCGGAAATCTGGGTCAGCGCTGCGCAGATCGCGGTGATAACCGCTGCCGCGCTGGCCTACGTGTTTACGCCGCGCGGCTTCAGTCCCGATGCTCCGATTGCCGCGGTGCCGCTCGGCATCGTCGCGCTGATCCTGCTGATCGTCCTGCGCGCCTGGTTTGCCTGGAGCGGACAACTGACGAGTCCGGTGCTTGCCGCCTCCGTCGTTGCCGAAATGGCCGTGCTGCTGGCGCTGCTCTGGGGCTTCGCGCCGCAGTACGAAACGACGTTGCCGATCGCGTTGAAGAACGCCTTGTTTGCCGCGATCTTTGTCCTGATCGCGCTGCGCGCCTTGCGCTTCGAACCGGTCTGGGTCTGGCTTTCGGGCCTGACCGCAGCGGTCGGCTGGGCGGCGCTTGCATTCTTTGCCTGGCGCCAGGCCGGCCCGGGCGGCCAGACCATGGACTTCGTCGTTGCCGCATCGACCGGGCGCATCGATGTCCACGATGAAGCGATCCGCGTCGCCGTGATCCTGATCGTCACGGCCATACTGGCGACTGCGCTGGCGCGCGCGCGACTTACCTTGGCGCGCGCGGTGCGGTCGAGCCAGTCGGCCGATGCGCTGTCGCAGTTCTTCGACAGCGACGTCGCCGCGCAGATCACCGCGACCGAACTGGCACCGATGGCCGGCCAGAGCATGATGCGCGACGCCGCCATCATGTTCACCGACCTGCGCGGTTTCACCAAGGCGTCCGCGGCGCTGTCGGCGTCCGACCTGATCGCGCTGATCGGCGAATACCAGAACGTCGTGCTGCCGGTCGTTCGCGCCCACGGCGGCAACATCGACAAGTTCATGGGGGACGGCATCCTGGCCAGCTTCGGTGCCGTCAAGGCATCGAAGACCTTCGCCGCGGACGCGCTGCGCTGTGTCGGGGCAATCCTGCAGACTTCGCAGGCGTGGGCCGCGGACCGCCAGCGGCGCGGCCTGCCCGCGCTCGGCATCGGCATCGGCGTCGCGCACGGCCCGCTCGTGTTCGGCATCATCGGCGTCGAACGGCGGCTCGAATACACCGTGATCGGCGAGCCGGTCAACCTTGCCGCCAAGCTCGAAAAGCACAACAAGGCCGAGGCCGCTTCGGCCTGTGCGACCGCCAGCCTGATCGGCCTGGCGGGTGCGCAGGATGCAACTTCCGCGTCGACCGGATTCGAAATCCGGCGCGCACGAACGGTCGGCGGCGTGGCCGAGCCGCTCGACCTGGCCGTGTGGCCGGCCGCCGGGACCTGACGCCGGGCGGCAGTGGCAACGAGGTTCGATCCCCGCGCGCCGCAGGGTCACGGCCGCATCGCAACCGGCTATCATGCGCCGCTGTCAGATCCGACGGGGCGGCCTCCCGTCCGGCGGCCCAAGCGGGGAATGTCCATGGCGTCCACAAGCAGCGCTACGGTGATCGAGTTCGAGGCGCTCGCCGAGCAGCGCGCCTATCTGATGAAGGTTGCGCGCATAGAACTGCGCGACGAACACGCCGCGGAAGACTGCGTGTCCGACGTGCTGACCCAGGCCTACGAGCATCGCGCCAGGTTCCGCGGCGAATCGTCGCTGCGCACCTGGCTGACGTCCATCCTGAAGAACCGCATCATCGACCTGCTGCGCAAGCAGTGGCGCGAGCAGCCGCTGGATGAGTCGCCTTCGGGCGAGCAGGAATTCGACAACCTGTTCGACGAAAGCGGTCACTACGCGCAGATGCCGAGCCAGGTGCGCGACCCGGCCGAACTGTGTCAGGAGGACGGCTTCTTGGCCGCGGTCCAGCGTTGCGTGGACCTGCTGCCCCGGCGCATCGGCCAGGTGTTCGTGCTGCGCGAGGTACTCGGCAGCGATACGAAGGAATTGTGTAAGGATCTGGGAATGACCACGTCCAACGTCTGGGTACAACTGTATCGGGCACGCATGATGCTGCGCTCCTGCCTCGAGAAAACCGGTTTCGGCAATGCGCAGGCTGGCTAGACACCCCGTGCTGCGACTTTCCTGCCAGCAGGCCTCGCGCCTCCTGTCGCAACGGCAGGATGAGCCGCTGCCGCTCGGCAGGCGCCTGCGCCTGCGCCTGCACCTGCTGTACTGCGATGCGTGCACGAACGTGTCGCGGCAGTTCGACACGCTGAGGCTGGCAATGCAGCATTGGCGCGACAAGGACTAGCGCGGAACGAAAGCCGCATGCGTTCCCGATTGCCTGCCGGAGGCAAGATCGACTGCTCGAAACCAACCACAAGGGATACAGCGCAAGTTCGCTGCTTCCCTCGTTCCCCTGGCGTCCTTCGTGGTGAATCCCCGGCTTCGCTGCCGGTCGGCTATGGATTGCGGCGTCGGGCCAGTTCGATACTGCGCGGCGCCGCCAGACCGCCGAAACGCTGGTCGATCGCATCGAGCAATGCGGCCGCCGCGTCCATCTTGCCGCCCGCCTGCAGCGCCTCGACCTGCCGCAGTTTTTCGTCGAGTTCCTGCTCGTAATGACTCCGGCACGACGCGAGCTTGTCGGGCGCCGGATCGACGTGGGTTTCAAGTGCGTCCAGACCCCGCCTGAATGCCGCCGCGCCGACGATCTCGTGACCGGTCCACGCGACAGTCACCGTGTCGATGTCGAACACGCACCAGTCCCGCATGGAGTCGCGGCTGTGCGTGTCCAGTTCCAGGTTTTGCACATCGTCCTTGCCGGTGAGATAGACCAGGCGCGACGTTTGCTGGAATTCGCGCATCAGATCGGCAGGCGGCAGCCGGATCTGCGCAGTGCCGATCGGATCGCTGCCGGCGTTGAGCAGCGCGCCATGGAACAAATCCGGATAGGCCAGCGCCAGGCGCAGCGCGACGCGAGAGCCGCCCGACAAACCGCCGACATACACGCGCGCCGGATCGACGCGATAACGCTGCATGATGTTGTACGCGGCCAACAGCGCCAGCGGCTCGCGGCGGTCAAGCACGCTGGCGTCATTGCCGGAGTCGGCGGCGGTGACGAAGATCATGTCGTGCTTGTCGAGTCCGCCCGTCCAGGCCGGCGGCACGGTTGCGCCCCGCCATGGCATTACGAAGACCAGCAGCGCGTATCCATTCTCGTGCCGGGCCGGCGGAACGTAGACGACAAATTTCTCCTGCGCCAGGTCGATGGACTGTTCACGCACCTGGCGGCCGGACTGCGCGATCGCCTCGTTCGTCTGCAGCGCCAGCAACGGGCTGAACAGGCGGCGCGCGAGCTCGCTCGCGCGCGACAACGGCGAGTATTGGCTGAACGTGACGCTCGCCTGCAGGCCCGCACGCGCGGCAACGTCATCCGCCGCGATGACCGCAGGCAACCAGAGCAGGAGACAACCGGTCAGCAGCGGACGAAACACGATGATCCAGGGTCAGCGCGAGGACAGGCGGAAAATCACGGCGTCCCACCACATCGCTTCCTCTGCGCGACGTGTTGCCGATCGGCTGCGTCGGCATCTGCGATGCGATCCGCCCGGCCACCGTCGAGGTGGCGCTTCGGGCCGATCCGGGCAGGACACAGGATCGGGCTACTTTGCAGCCGGCGCGTCAAGGGTTGCGATCGTTGCGAATGAGGGGCCTTCATGCTGTTGTAGACGTTTCGCGACAGCCTCGGCGTCGCGCAGTACGCGCAGAATATTGCCGCCGGCAACCTTCTCCAGCTCCGCGTCGCTCCAGCCGCGACGCGCAAGCTCCTGCAGCAGCGCCGGATACTTGTCGACGCCTTCCAGACCGGTGGGCCCCTTCGGGATGCCGTCGAAATCGGAGCCGATGCCGACGCAATCGATGCCGGCCACCTGGCGGACGTGGTCGATGTGGTCGGCGACCATCGCAATGGTCGTATCGGGTGCAGGGTGCGCCTTTTCCCACTCCGCCATGGCCGCTTTCGCACGCTCAGGCTGGCCGACATAAAGGCCGTCGTACGGTGGCGAGTTCAGGCGCGCCTTCTCGGCCGAGCGGTCCGCGTTCCAGCGAGCCACGTCCGCCGAAACATAGCCCGGGTAGAAATTCACCATGACGACGCCACGGTTCTGCCGGACCAGCGCGAGCACGTCGTCGGGTACATCGCGCGGATGATCGACCAGCGCGCGCGCGCCGGAGTGCGAAAACATCACCGGCGCCTGCGTAACGGCAAGCGCAGCCTTCATCGTCTCGGCAGAGACATGGCTCAGGTCGACCAGCATGCCGAGCCGGTTCATCTCGTGCACGACGGCGCGGCCGAACGCCGTGAGGCCGTGATGACGCGGATTTTCGGTGGCCGAATCGGCCCAGTCGTTGTTCAGCGTGTGCGTCAGCGTCATGTAGCGCGCACCGAGCGCATACATCTGCCGCAGCGTCGCCAGCGAGTTGTCGATCTGGTGGCCGCCTTCGATGCCGATCAGCGAGGCCACCCGTCCGGTCTTCTCGATCCGGACCACGTCATCGGCCGTGTAGGCCATCTGCAGATCGTCTGGATAGCGCGCTGCCAGTGCGTGCACGACGTCGATCTGCTCGAGCGTCGTCTTCACGGCTGCCAGCCCGCTCAGCTCCGGTGGCACCCAGACCGACCAGAACTGGCCACCGACGTGGCCGGCGTGCAGACGCGGGATGTCCGTCATCAGCGCGGTCCACTCGCAATCGGCCACGGCATTCTCCGGCTTCGACGCGCCGGCCATGTTGACCCGCAAATCGACCCGGTCGACGCTGCCGAAGCACGACCTGATCTGCCAGGCGAGGTCATTGTGGCCGTCGATGACGGGTGTCCGCGCAAGCACGCGGTCGACCCGCGCGGCAAGCGCGGCATCGCCCGATGCGGGCGCCGCAGCCAGCCACGCCGGAGCGATCATCAGCGCGATCGCAACCCGCACCAGCCATGCCCTGTTTTTCATGCAATCCCCCTGGTTTCGACAAATGATTTTTTGCACATGCGCAAGCACCCTAGCACGAGCCCGGCGGCAGTTTCATGGCCCGGAAGTAGACACCGGTCGCGGCTCGGGGAGTTGCAGGCTGCCCGCAACCCAATCACCGCAAGTCGCGCCGCCGCCTTCAGCATTCGGATGCCAGGGCGTGTTCGATCAAGTCCAGTTCGCCCGCCTCGAACGATGGCTGGCGCAGGCAACCCACGCATTCGGTGACTTGCTGCGGTTTGCTCGCGCCGATCAGGACCGAGGTCACGCGCTCGTCCCTGAGCAGCCACGCCAGCGCCATCTGCGCCAGTGTCTGGCCGCGCCGCGCGGCGATCTGATTGAGGGCCCCGAGCTTGGCCATCAGTTCCGGCGTCACCTGGCGCGCCGACAAACCACCGTTGCCCTGGTTGAGCGCGGCGCGCGAATCGCCGGGAATGCCGTCGAGATACCTTCCGCCGAGAAGGCCTTGCGCCAGCGGCGAGAAACCGATCACGCCGACGCCCTGCCTGGCCGCGGTCGGAAGTACCTCGCGTTCCGCACTGCGGTCGAGCATCGAATAGCGCGGCTGATGGATCGTGACGGGCGCCCAATCGTGCTCGCGCACGATGCGCAGCGCGTCGCTGAAATGCGGATCGGGATAGCTCGATATTCCCGCATAGAGCGCCTTGCCCTGGCGCACGAGCGCATCCAGCACGCCCAGGGTTTCTTCCAGCGGCGTGTCCGGGTCGAAGCGGTGCGAATAGAAGATGTCGACGTGGTCGATGCCGAGCCGCCGCAGCGACTGCTCGCAGCTTTCGATCAGGTGCTTGCGGCTGCCCCATTCGCCGTACGGACCCGGCCACATGGCGTAGCCCGCCTTCGACGAGATCAGCAGCTCGTGCCGCGGCATGCCGCGCAGGATGCGGCCGAACAGCTCTTCGCTGGCGCCGGCCGGATTGCCGTAGTTGTTGGCCAGATCAAAATGCGTGATGCCAAGGTCGAAGGCGGTGTGGACGATGTCGCGCGACGCCGCCTCGTCGACATAACTGCCGGTGCCTTGCCAGAGGCCGAAACTGATCGCCGGCAGGCGCAGGCCGCTGCGACCGCAACGGCGATAGACCATGGAATCGTAACGATCCGGATTGAACGGCGGCATCGGCGACATCGCTCAGTTTGCCGCCACGTAGGCATCGAGCCTGTCGCGCAGCGCGCGCTTCTGCGCGGGCGGCAGGAACGACGCCTCGATCGAATTGGCGGCGAGCGTTCGAATGTCCTCTTTCGACAATCCGAGGCCGCGCTGCACGGCGAGGAAATTGTCGGCGACATAGCCGCCGAAATAGGCCGGGTCGTCGGAATTGACGGTCACGCAAAGCCCGCGCTCGAGCAGGCGCTTGAGGTTGTGCTGCTCGATGCTCTCGTATACGCACAAGCGAACGTTCGACAGCGGGCACACGGTCAGCGGAATGCGCTCGCGCGCCAGCCGTTCGACCAGCGCGGGATCCTCTTCGCAGCGCACGCCATGATCGATGCGCGCAACCTTGAGCAGATCCAGTGCCTCGATGATGTACTCCGGCGGCCCCTCCTCGCCGGCGTGCGCAACGGTGAGGAACCCCTCGCGCCGCGCGCGCTCGAACACGGCGCTGAACTTCGATGGGGGATGGCCGCGTTCGGACGAATCCAGGCCTACCGCGACGATCGCGTCCTTGTACGGCAGCGCCTGTTCGAGCGTGCGCATCGCATCTTCGGCGCTCAGGTGGCGCAGGAAGCACAGAATGAGGCGATGACTGATGCCGAACTCGCGTTCGCCGTCGGCCAGTGCGCGGCGAATGCCGTCGATCGCCGCGGCAAATGCGATGCCGCGCGCGGTGTGCGTCTGCGGATCGAAAAAAATCTCGACGTGAACGACACCATCGTCATGTGCCCGACGCAGATAGGCCATGGTCAGCGCGTGGAAATCGTCCTCGTCCCTGAGCACCGCCGCGCCGGCGTAGTACAGGTCGAGGAACGACTGCAGGCTGTCGAACTGGTACGCTGCGCGCAGCGCCTCGACCGACGCATAGGGCAACCCGACGCCGTGCCTGGCAGCCAGGGCAAACATCAGCTCCGGCTCGAGCGTACCCTCGATATGCAGGTGAAGCTCGGCCTTGGGTATGCCGCGGATGAACGATTCAAGCGAACTGGTCATCGATAGTTCCATATGGAAAGTGCTTGCGCTCGGGCGCGGTATTTTGTACACCATGCCATATTGCGCTTGAACTGCGAAGGCCGGCGGATGTCCGCCGAAAAATGGCCTGTGACACTCGAATCGGAAGTGGGATCGCGAAGAGATCGGCCGTCAAGACAAGGCACGAGAGGAGGCATGGTGGGGCCTATGGCGACGACGAGCAACGCAGGATTGGCGGTCGAGGTCGAGCGAGCCGCTTTCAATTCAAGTGTTACAGGCCACGAAACATGGGCAGACTGACCACACATGTGCTCGACACGGCGTCCGGAATACCCGCACGCAACATGACGGTCGAGTTGCGCCGGCTCGACGCCGGATCGCCGCCGGCACCGCTGGCGCGCTTCGAAACCGACACCGATGGCCGGGCCGCCGCGCCGTTGCTCGAAGGCGAGGCGCTGCGCGCCGGCGAGTACTCCCTGACCTTCCACGTCGCCGCCTATTTCCGCGCACGCGGAACCGCCCTGCCCGATCCCCCGTTCCTCGGAGAGGTCGTGATCCACTTCGGCATCGCCGACCCGGCCCAGCACTACCACGTGCCGCTGCTGGTCTCGCCGTGGAGCTACTCGACCTATCGCGGCAGCTGACGGCCGCCATTGGCACACATGAACGCAACGACCGACACGGCTGACGCCAATTTCGCACCGGGCGCCGCGGCCGACGAAGTCCGCTTCGTGCTCGATGGCCGCATCATCAGCGTGACGGACGTGCCGCCGACGCTGACCGTGCTCGACTACCTGCGCGAGCACCTGGGCCGTTGCGGCACCAAGGAAGGCTGCGCCGAAGGCGACTGCGGCGCCTGCACGGTCGTGCTCGGCGAACTCGACGACGGCGGTCACGTACGTTATCGCGCGATCAATTCCTGCATCCGTTTCCTGGCAACGATCGACGGCAAGGAACTGGTGACGGTCGAGAGTCTGGCCGGCAATGACGGCGCCCTGCATCCCGTACAACGGGCCATGGTCGACCGCCACGCTTCGCAGTGCGGCTTCTGCACGCCCGGCTTCGTGATGTCGTTGCTTGCGCTGTATCTTGAAAATACCGCGCCGCGGCGCGAGGACGTGATCGAGTGCCTGGCCGGCAACCTGTGCCGCTGCACCGGCTACCGGCCGATCATCGATGCCGGCTGCTCGATGGGAGCATATCCAGAACCGGCGCGCTGGAGCCGTGCCGATGCGGCGCTTGCCGCCCGCGCCGCGCTGCTGCATTCGATACAACGCGCGGACGCGTTGCGACTGCCCGGCTTCGTGGCGCCGCGCAACGTCGACGAGCTCGTCGCTGCACTCGCCATCGAGCCGCAGTCGCTGCTGCTTGCCGGCGGAACCGATGTCGGCCTCTGGGTCACCAAACACCTGCGCGATCTCGCGCCGATCGTCTACCTGGGCGAAGTCGCCGAACTGCGCCAGATCGAAATGGACGAAGGCTTCCTGCTGATCGGCGCCGCCGTTTCGCTGACCGACGCGTGGCGCGCCATCATCGGGCGGCATCCTGAGCTCACCGAGCTTGCCGCGCGCTTTGCTTCGCCGCCGGTGCGCAACTCCGGCACGCTGTGCGGAAACATCGCCAACGGCTCGCCGATCGGCGATGCGATGCCGGCGTTGATCGCGCTCGGCGCGCGCATCGAGTTGCGACGCGACGGTGGTGTGCGAGACATGCCGCTCGAGGACTTCTATCTCGGCTACCAGCATACGGCGCTCGAGGTGGGCGAATTCGTCGCCGCAGTGATTGTTCCGGCGCGCGATGCGGAGGTTGCGCTGGCCAGCTACAAATGGTCCAAGCGCATCGACCAGGACATCTCGGCCGTGTGCGCCGCATTTGCCGTGCGTATCGACGACGGCCGTGTCGCCTCGGCGCGTATCGCCTACGGCGGCATGGCAGCCGTGCCGGCGCGGGCACGGCACGCCGAAGCGGTGCTGGTCGGCCAGCCGTGGCGGCAGGACACGATCGAAGCGGCGGGTGCGGCACTGGCCCGAGATTTCACCCCGATCAGCGACATGCGCGCCAGCGCCGACTACCGCATGCGCGCCGCCGCCCGGATGCTGCAGCGCTTCTTCCTCGAACGTTCGGCCTCGGCGCCGCTGCTGCGCACCGCGCAGGTGCAGGTCGCATGAACAGGGCCCGGCGGCGGCGGCCCACGGATACGACCACCGGCGTCGGTGCGCCGCTGCGCCACGAAAGCGCGCATCTGCACGTCACCGGAGCTGCAACCTACACCGACGATATTGCGGTCCCGGCCGACACGCTGCACGCCGCGTTCGGCATCAGTCCGATCGCGCATGGCCGTGTCGTCGAGCTGGATCTGGCGAGGGTCGCCGCTTCGCCTGGAGTTGTTGCAATCGCGACGGCGGCGGACGTTCCGGGCGAAAACAACTACGGCGGCATCCTGCACGACGATCCGATCTTCGCCGACGCCGAGGTGCAGTATGCGGGCCAGCCCCTGTTCGCCGTCGCCGCCACCTCACGCGCCGCCGCGCGGCGCGCGGTGCTGCGCGCGAACCTGCGCTTCGACGAGTTGCCGGCGCTGCTCGACGTGCGCAGCGCGCTCGCCGCGGGCAGTTTCGTCGTGCCGTCCAAGAGCCTCGTGCGCGGCGACGCCGCCGCAGCAATCGAGGCGGCGCCGCACCGGCTTGCCGGCAGCGTGACGATGGGCGGCCAGGATCACTTCTATCTCGAAGGCCAGGTCGCGCTCGCGCTGCCGCAGGAAGACGACACGCTGCAGGTGCATTGCTCGACCCAGCATCCGACCGAGGTGCAGAACATCGTCGCCCACGCGCTGGGCCTGAGCGCACACGCGGTCGGCGTGCAGTGCCGGCGCATGGGCGGCGCGTTCGGCGGCAAGGAGAGCCAGCCGGCACTGATCGCGGCGGCCGCGGCGATCCTCGCGCGCAAGACGCGGCGACCGGTCAAGCTGCGCCTCGACCGCGATGCCGACATGCTGATCACCGGCAAACGCCACGACTTCGTCGCGGACTACGAGGCCGGTTTCGACGGCGCCGGCCGCCTGCTCGGCCTGAAGGTCATGCTCGCCGCGGGTTGCGGCTACTCGGCCGACCTGTCCGGACCGGTCGTCGACCGCGCCATGTGCCACGTCGACAACGCCTACTTCCTCGAGCACGTCGAGATCGTCGCGCACCACTGCCGCACGCACACCGTGTCGAACACGGCATTCCGCGGATTCGGCGGCCCGCAGGGAATGCTCGTGATCGAGCGCGTCCTCGACGACATCGCGCGCACGCTGGGGCTCGATCCGCTCGACGTCCGCCGCATCAACTACTACGGCGTCGGCGTGCGCGACACCACACCGTATGGCCAGCGCGTAGAAGACAACGTACTCGACACGATCACCGACCAGCTGCTGGCGAGCAGCGACTACCGGGCGCGCCGCGCCGCGCTGGTCGCGTGGAACCGCGCCAGCCCGGTGGTCAAGCGTGGCATCGCGCTGACCCCGGTCAAGTTCGGCATCTCGTTCAATGCCGCGCACTTCAACCAGGCCGGCGCGCTCGTCCACATCTATACCGACGGCACCGTGCTGCTGAACCACGGCGGCACCGAAATGGGCCAGGGCCTGTTCACAAAGGTCGCCCAGGTCGTCGCCAACGAACTCGGTTTGCCGTTGTCAGCGGTGCGCACCTCGGCCACCGACACGGCCAAGGTGCCGAACACGTCGGCAACCGCCGCATCGTCCGGTGCCGACCTCAACGGCAAGGCGGCGCAGGCCGCCGCGCGCACGCTGCGTGAGCGCCTGGTCGCGCATGCCTGCACGAAGCATGGCGTGTCGCCCGGCGAAGTGGTCTTCGGCGGCGGCCGCGTCCATATCGGCAAACACGACATGGCATTCAGGGAACTGGTCGGCGACGCGTATCTTGCGCGCGTGCAATTGTCGAGCACGGGTTTCTATTCGACGCCGAAGATCCATTGGGATCGCAGCCGGTTCAATGGCCGCCCGTTCTTCTATTTCGCCTATGGCGCGGCGGTGTCGGAAGTCGCGGTCGACACGCTCAGCGGTGAGACGCAGCTGCTGCGCGTGGACATCCTGCACGACGTTGGCGTGTCGCTGAATCCGGCGATCGACCTGGGCCAGATCGAGGGCGGCTTCCTGCAGGGCGTCGGCTGGCTGACCAGCGAAGAGCTGCGCTGGAACGCAAGGGGCCAGCTGCAGACGCACGCGCCGTCGACTTACAAGATCCCGAGCGTACGCGACTGGCCGCTGCAGGCGAACATCCGCATGCTCGAGCACGAACCGAACCGCGAGGACACGATCCATCGCTCCAAGGCCGTCGGCGAGCCGCCGCTGATGCTGTGCATTTCGACGTTCCTCGCGATCCGCGACGCGATCGCGGCCTGCGCGCCCGATGCGCGCGAACTGCCGGACCTGCGCGCGCCGGCGACCCCCGAAGCGGTGCTGAGCGCGATCGACCGGCTCGACTTCCGCGCACTGCCGGCGCCGGAACCCGGCAAGAACCGCCGCCGGACCGATCGTCCGGGCATCCGCATCGGCGTCACGTGACCGCTTACCTGTTCGACATCGCCAGCCTGCTCGGCCGCTGGCTGCATCTGGTCACCGGCATCGCCTGGATCGGCGCATCGTTCTACTTCGTCTGGCTCGACAACAGCCTGCTGCCGCCGCGACGCCGGGAGTTGATCGACGCCGGCGTCGGCGGGGAAGTCTGGGCCGTGCACGGCGGCGGTTTCTACAATGCGCAAAAGTACAGGATCGCTCCGGGCGGGTTGCCCGAGTCGCTGCACTGGTTCTACTGGGAAGCGTATTCGACCTGGCTGTCGGGCTTCTTCCTTCTCTGCCTGCTGTACTTCGGCCAGGCCGAGGTCTACCTGATCGATCCGTCGGTCGTCGCGCTCAGCAAGCCGGCCGCGATCGCCATCGCGCTGGCGTTTCTCGCTGCAGGGTGGCTCGCGTACGACCTGCTCTGCCGCTCGCTGTTCGCGCGCGACGAGCGCGTGCTCGCGCTCGCCATCGCCGTGTTGTGCTCGGCCGCGGCGTTCGGCCTCTGCGCGCTGTTCAGCGGTCGCGGCGCCTACGTCCTGTTTGGTGCGATGCTCGGCACGATCATGGTCGCGAACGTGTTCTTCGTGATCATTCCCGGCCAGCGCGAACTGGTTCGCGCCAAGACTGAAGGACGCGCGCCCGACCCGGTCCATGGCGTGCGCGGCAAGCAGCGTTCGGTGCACAACACGTATTTCACGCTGCCGGTGCTGTTCGCGATGATCAGCAACCACTACGCGCTCACCTATGGCGCGCGGCACAGCGCGCTCGTGCTGATTGCGATGAGCCTGGCCGGCGCCTGCATCCGCGCCTGGTTCGTCGCGCGCCACAAGGCGCACGAGCGCGGCGGGCGCACTTCGCCGATGGCGCTCGTCATCGGCCTGCTGTTGCTCGCGGGCGTCGGCGTCGCACTGGCGCCGGCCGGCCGCGCGATTCCGTCGCCGACCGCCGCCGGTGATCGCGCGGCGGCCGAAGCGCGCTTTGCCGCGATTCGGCAGATCGTGCAACAGCGCTGCGTGCCATGCCATTCCGCCACGCCGGTCCTCGCCGGCTTCAACACCGCGCCCAACGGCGTGCTGCTCGACACACCCGAGCGCCTGCTGGCACACACGGTGCAGATGCAGACGCAACTGAGCACCGGCGTCATGCCGATCGGCAACCTGACCCACATGACCGATGGCGAACGCCAGCAGATGATCGCGTGGCTCATCGACGGAGCGCCGCACTGATGGCGAACGAGTATCCGCGCGACCTGGTCGGCTACGGCCGCTCGCCGCCGCACCCGCGCTGGCCAAACGGCGCACGCGTCGCGCTGCAGTTCGTCCTCAATCACGAGGAGGGCGCCGAGAACAGCGTGCTGCATGGAGACACGGGATCGGAGACCTTCCTCTCGGAGATCATCGGCGCGCAGCCGTTTGCCATGCGCCACATGAGCATGGAATCGCTGTACGAATACGGCACGCGCGCCGGCCTGTGGCGCGTGCTGCGCGCGTTCGAGTCGCGCCGGCTGCCATTGACGATCTTCGCCGTTGCGCAGGCCCTGCAACGGCACGCCGAGGCGCTCGCGGCCTATCGCGAACTGGGTCACGAGGTCGCCTGCCACGGCCTGCGCTGGATCAGCTACCAGAATATCGACGCCGCGACGGAACGCGCGCACATTGCCGAAGCGACCGCGATCCTCACGCAATTGTGCGGCGAAGCGCCGCTCGGCTGGTACACGGGGCGCGACAGCCCCAACACGCGGCGCCTCGTCGTCGAACACGGCGGCTATCTGTACGACTCGGATTCGTACGCGGACGATCTGCCGTACTGGACCGAAGTTCCGCCCGAAGGCATCGGCGGGCCACGCCGCATGCCGCACCTCGTCGTGCCCTACGCGCTCGACAGCAACGACATGCGCTTTGCCGCCGCGCAGGGTTTCAATTCCGGTACGCAGTTCTTCGACTACCTCAGGGACGCCTTCGACGTGCTCTATCGCGAAGGCGATCCGGCCGGCCTCGACGCGCCGAAGATGCTTTCGATCGGGCTGCACGCGCGCCTGGCCGGACGGCCGGCGCGCATCGCCGCGCTCGAACGCTTTCTCGATCACGTGCTCGCGCACGACCGCGTCTGGATCTGCCGCCGCATCGACATCGCCCGGCACTGGCTTGCAGTGCACCCGTTTGGCCCCGAAGAGAAGCCGCACGCGTGATGATCGACCTGCAGCAGCTCAACGCGGCATCGGCGGAACGATTTACGGCGCTGCTCGATGGCATCTTCGAACATTCGCCGTGGGTAGCCGAGCGCGCGGCCGCCTCGCGGCCGTTTTCGTCGCGCGAGGATCTGCACGCGGCACTCGTCGCCGTCATCGACGCCGCGCCGCGCTCGGAGCAGCTCGCCCTGATCCGCGCTCATCCCGAACTGGCCGGACGCGCCGCGATCCGCCAGCAACTGACGGCCGAGTCGACGCGCGAACAGGCCGGCGCCGGCCTCGATGCCTGCACGCCGCAGGAATTCGCGCGCCTGCAGCAGCTCAACACGGCCTACGATGCCCGTTTCGGCTTTCCTTTCATACTCGCGGTGCGCGGCCACGACCGTACCTCGATCATCGCCGCGCTCGCGCAACGCCTCACGAACAGTGTCGACGCGGAACGTCGTGAAGCGCTGGCGCAGGTCGGGCGCATCGCCGCGTTTCGCCTGGCCGAGCGCGTCAGCGTCGGCGCCGGTGCGCAGATCATGGCGATGCACGATCGGCTGGCCGCGTACAGCGACGATCCGGCCAGCCTGACCTGCACTTACCTGCGCCCCGCGCATCGCGCCACGGCACAGACAATCCGCGACTGGATGCTCGGTGCGGGCCTCGACGTGCAGATCGACGCGGTCGGCAACGTGGTCGGGCGCTGGCGCTGCGGCGAAGGTGATGCAAAAACCCTGATTACCGGTTCGCACTACGATACGGTAATCGACGCCGGACGCTACGACGGGCGCCTGGGCATCCTGCTGCCGATCGTCTGCGTCGTCGAAATGCGCCAGCGCGGTCTTGCACTGCCGTACGATCTGGAGATCGTCGCCTTCGCCGAAGAGGAAGGCGTTCGTTTCAAATCGACCTTCCTCGGCAGCAGCGCCCTCGCCGGCAGCTTCGACACGCGCGTGCTGGACAACACCGACAACGACGGCGTGACGATGCGCGCGGCGATGCGCACAGCCGGCCTCGATCCGGCGGGGATCGACACGCTCGCCCGCGATCCGTCGAACCTTGCCGGCTACGTCGAGGTGCACATCGAGCAGGGACCGGTGCTGCTCGATGGCGGCAAGCCGCTCGGCGTCGTGACGTCGATCGCCGGCAGCGTGCGCATGCTGGTGACGGTCGAGGGGCTTGCCGGCCACGCCGGCACCGTGCCGATGGCGTTGCGTCGCGATGCGGCCGCGGCCGCGGCCGAGATCGTGCTCGCGGTCGAGCAGCGTTGCAACGGCCAGTCCGGCCTCGTAGGCACCGTCGGCAAGCTCGACGTGCCGAACGGAGCGATCAACGTCATTCCAGGCCGCTGCGAACTGAGCATCGACGTTCGCGCGGCCGACGATGCGGTGCGCGACGCTGCGCTTGCCGACGTGCTTGCACGGATCGAACAGATCACCGTTCGACGCCGGGTACGCGCCGACGTGCGCCGCGTCCTCCAGGCCGCATGCGCGCCATGCTCGACGGACATGCAGGCAAAGCTGGCCGCAGCGATCACGCGCACGACCGGTGAACCGGCACCGCTGCATCTGCCGAGCGGCGCCGGCCACGACGCGATGAAGATGGCGACGATAACGCCGATCGGCATGCTGTTCGTGCGCTGCGGCAACGGCGGCATCAGCCATCATCCGGACGAGACCCTCGACGTCGCGGATGCCGACACCGCCGCACGCGTTTTCATCGAATTCCTGCTCGCCTTCCAGACACTATCCCGATGACAAATTCCGCCGCAAACTCCAACGCCGTCAGTCGCCTGGTCGATGCCCGCTTCGCGGACGAGTGCGCGTTCCTGGCCGAGATGGTCAAGGTGCCGAGCGACAATCCACCCGGCGACTGCGCGCCGCACGCGCGCCGCGCGCAGGCGCTGATCGAGGCGCTCGGCCTGGAGGTCGAAGCACATCCGGTGCCGGAGGCGGAGGTTCGCGCCTGCGGCATGATCTCGGCCACGAACCTGATCGTGCGCCAGCGCTTCGGCGAGGGCGGCCCGACGATCGCGTTGAACGCGCACGGCGATGTCGTTCCGCCCGGCGAGGGCTGGACGCACGATCCGTACGGCGCCGAAGTCGTGCACGATCCGCAACACGGCGCGACGATGTACGGTCGCGGCGTCGCCGTCAGCAAGTCCGATTTCGCCACCTATGTTTTCTGCCTGCTGGCGCTGCGCGGGCTGGCGGCGCAGGGCGCCACCCTGCGTGGCGCCGTGGAGTTGCACCTGACCTACGACGAGGAAGCCGGCGGGGAAATCGGTCCGCACTGGCTGCTCGAACGCGGCCTGAGCAAGCCCGACCTGGCGATCAGCGCAGGCTTTTCCTATGCCGTCACGACGGCGCACAACGGCTGCCTGCACCTCGAGGTTGTCGTGCACGGCAGGCAGGGCCACGCCGCGATGCCCGAACGCGGCGCCGATGCACTCGCCGCCGCCACGCAGATCCTCACCGCACTGTATGCCTCACGCGAGGCATTGAAGGCGCGCCTGTCGAAGACACGCGGCATCACCCACCCCACGCTCAATGTCGGCTTGATTGCCGGCGGCATCAACACGAATGTCGTGCCCGATCGCGTGAGCTTTCGCATCGACCGCCGCATCATTCCGGAAGAATCGCCGCAGGCTGCCGAAGCGGAATTGCGCAGCCTGATCGAAACGGCGGCTGAGCGGATTCCCGGCATTCGCGTCGAGGTGCGCCGCATCCTGCTGTCACTGCCGCTGGTCAAGCTGCCGGGTGCCGAACGGCTGACCGAGGTCTTGCAGCGCCATGGAGCGCATTTCTTTGGCGTGGCGATCGGCGAGCACGGCGTTCCGATCTATACCGATGCCCGGCACTACACCGCTGCCGGCATTCCGACCGTGCTTTACGGTGCCGGCCCGCGAACGCTGGCCGAAGCCAACGGCCATGCCGCCGACGAGAACCTGCGCCTGGAAGACTTGCGGCGCGCGACCAAGACCGTGGCGAGCACGCTCGCCGAACTGCTCGATGCAGCAGTCTGAGCGGCAACGGTTGCGGCCTGGCGCAAGGCCGAATCGCTGGCGAAGAGGGCGCCGTGACGGAAAGCTGGAGTTAACTCGCGGTTTGCGGTTCGCGGGGAACTGCTGGCCGCTATGCGTGGCCACAAGGCGGGGCGCGCGGCCGGCGCAAGGCGGCAGGCCAAAAGCAACCGTTCACCCGACCAGTTGGTTCTGCTCAAATCGTATTCCTTGCGAAGCAATGCTATTGCCTGCGTCGCATCAATATCCTGCGGGCCTTGCTTGTCCGGGCGGAACTGGATGGTCGCCGACCGCGTCGGAAAATGAAGCGAGACGACAAACCTGGAAATGCCGGAGCCGTAGAGGAAGACATTGCCCGTGGCGTCATGGCCATCGACAACACGGAAAAAGCGATAGCCGTTGGAAAGTGCCAGTTGCGAGCAGTGCAGCGTCATAAGGTCGCGAAGTGACTGCTCTCCGACAACCTGCCTGCCCGTGAAATCGACGCTGTAGCTGTCTTCTCCCAGCCGTCGATCGGAGTAGTCGGTCGCAAGGATCTTCTTCCAGTTGGTCCAGTCCTGGTCCGCGTGCCCCGACCGGGCTGTCGCCATCAAGGCGCAGAAGCCCAGGCAGAAAGAAACGCCTTTCAATATCCTCGTGGACATTGCAATCACCTCCGTCCGGCGCTCTTGTTCGCGCGTTTCTGCACACCATACATTGACCAAGCGCTGCCGGCACGGCACAAAGGCAAAACGTTCGTAAAGAAAAGTCTTGTTTCGTGGAATCGACGGCGAATGGGCTCATGCAGCAGCTCGCCCGGGGGCTGGGACTCGATCGCAAGCGCAGGTCGGTCCAAATGCGCGCCGGCCAGATCGTCTATCATGCACGGCATTCGCAGATGGCAGGGGGCGCGAATGCGGTCCTTTTTTGGTGAACTCAAGCGCCGCAACGTACTGCGCGCCGGAGCGCTCTACGTCGGAGCAGCCTGGGCGCTTTCGCAGGGCCTGGCGCAGTTGCTTCCGGTGTTCGCCGTCCCGAACTGGATCGTGCGCTGGTTCGTGATCGCCGCGATCGTCGGATTTCCGTTCGCGATGCTTTTCTCGTGGGTTTACGAATGGACGCCGCAGGGCCTGCGGCGCGACGGCGACGTCGAGCAGGACGCGTCGATCGCCCGGCAGGCCGCCAGGAAGATGGGCCGCTGGATCATCGCGGCACTCGGCGCTGCCGTGGCTCTGCTGCTCACCGACAAGTTCGTGCTGCACAAGGATGCCGATCTCGTTCTGGACAAATCCGTCGCCGTGTTGCCGCTGGTCAACGAAAGCGGCGATCCACAGCAGGATTATTTTTCCGATGGCCTGTCGGAGGAACTCATTTCCGCGCTGGCGCAGGTGCATGACCTCAGAGTGATCGGGCGCAGTTCGTCATTTCGCTTTCGCGGCAGGCAGCAGGACGACACCGCGGCGATCGGCGCAAAGCTTGCCGTGGCTACGCTGCTGGAAGGCACCGTGCGCAGGCAGGGCGCCCGTGTGCGCATCGTCACGTCACTGGTCAAGGCAGTCGACGGAAGCCAGTTGTGGTCGGCGATCTACGAGCGCGAATTGAAAGACGTGTTCGCCGTGCAAAGTGAAATCGCGGCCTCGGTGGCCGGCGCGCTGAAGACTACCCTGCTCGGGAAAACGATCGAAGCCGCGGACAAGCCACCGGGCGGCAACCTCGAGGCGTACAACGCTTTGCTGCAAGGCCGCTTCCATGCCGAGCGCCGCAATCGCGCGGACTATCTCAAGGCGGTGGACTATTACCGGCAAGCGATCACGCTCGATCCGGGGTATGCGTTGGCCTATGCGCGACTGGCGATCGCCGAACAATGGTTCATCGACTGGGAGGCCAGCATCGACGAACGCGCGGCGGCAAAGCAATCGGCACGTGCCAACGCGCAGAAGGCAGTCGAGCTGGCGCCGCAGTCGGCGGTCGCGCTGGGTGCGCTCGGCATCGTGCAAGCCTGGTCGAATATCGACTACCCGGCAGCCGAGGTAGCGCTGAAAAAAGCCGTCGCGCTCGATCCATCCAATGCGGAAACTCTGTACCAGCTGGCCGACGTCACAGGCTGCCTGGGCCGCCTCGACGAAGCCGTGGCAATGATGCGCAAGGCGCTGGCGATGGAGCCGCTGAACGCCACATTCCATTTCTATACCGGAGAATTCCTGCTCGCGCTCGGCCGCCATGTCGAAGCGCAGGCCGAGCTGCAACAGGCGGTCGACCTCCAGCCTGGCGCGAATGGCTATCGAGCGACGCTTGCACTGGCCTTGATGAAAAGCGGTCAGGTCGACCGGGCGCTCGTCGAAGCCACGGCCGAACCGAGCGGGCCGGACCGCCGCCAGGCGCTGGCGATGATCTATTTTTACCGCGGCGACAAGGTACAGGCACAAGCGCAGCTCGATGAAATGATCCGGCTGGATGGGCAGACAGCGCCCGGCCTGGTCGCCGAGGTCTTTGCCTTCGAACAGAATGCCGACCAGGCATTCGTCTGGCTTGATCGCGCGGCGCAGGCGAACGACTCTGTCGCGGCCTCGGTTTACGAAGCGCCGGACATCTTTCGAAGGCTGGGCAAGGATCCGCGCTTCACGGCGTTCACGCGGAAGGTTGGATTGCCTGACCCGGCAAGCGTGCCTCCCCCGGCGGCGGAAACGGCGCAGGAGCAACCCCGCTAGGCGAGCGTTCGTCCAGCCCCGACTTTCACCAGCCCGATGTCAACGCACGTCCGGTAGAGACAATCGCGGGCCTTGTGTGCCGCCTGCAAGCGGAAGCACATTGGCGGTAGCGGAACCGAAGCGTCTTCCCCTCCCCGGGCGACCGTCAGCAGGATCAGCGCTGCGCGAGCCAGTCGTGGATCGCGCCCGGCACTTCGCGCTGGGCGCGGCCGGACACGTAGATGCCGATGTGGCCGCCCTTGAACGCAAGCTGCGTATAGTCCTTGGTCCCGATGAGACCCTGCAGCGGGCGTGATGCCGACGGCGGCACGAGATGGTCCTGCTCGGCGAAGATGTTCAGCACCGGCATCGAGATGTTCTTCAGGCTCACGCTCTTGTCGCCGATCATCAGGCCGCCGTTGACGAGCTTGTTGCCCTGGTAGAAATCCTTGATGAACTGGCGAAACGCCTCGCCGGCCTGGTCCGGACTGTCGAAGATCCACTTCTCCATGCGCAGGAAGTTTTCCATCTCGATCTTGTCGTCGAGGATGTCGACCATGCCGACGTACTTCTGCTGGAACAGGCGCACCGGCTTCAGCGTCAGGTAGCACCAGTTCATCAGGTCGGCCGGCACGTTGCCGAGCGTATCGATGAACAGGTCGACGTCCATGCCGCGCGTCCAGTGCGACAGCATGTTGTCCGGCGTGTGGAAATCGACCGGCGTGACCATCGCGATCAGGTTGCGGATCTTCTGCGGATAGATCGACGCGAAGCACAGGCTGAATGCGCCGCCCTGGCAGATGCCGAGCAGGTTGATCTTGTCGACCTTGTGGCGCCTGGCGACGACGTCGACACAGCGCCGGATATAGCCGTTGATGTAGTCGTCGAGCGTGAGATAGCGGTCGGACTGGTCCGGATAGCCCCAGTCGATCAGGTAGACGTCTTCGCCGAGCGCGAGCAGGTTCTTGACCAGCGAGCGGTCGTCCTGCAGGTCGACCATGTACGGCCGGTTGACCAGCGCATAGGCGATCAGGAGCGGTGTCTTCGCGGTCGGCGCGCGCGGCCCCTTGAAACGATAGAGGACGAGCTTGTCCTCGCGGTAGATTTCTTCCTTGGCCGTCGCGCCGTACTCGACTTCATCCATGTTGCGCAGGGTTTTCAGGCCCGCAGCGAGCTTCTGGTTGAAGCGCACTGCCTCGTCGAGCGCCTTCTGCGGTTCGATGCGGATCGGGTTCATGACTTACTCCGGCGTGGTCGCGCCATGGCCGAAGACGTCTTGGACGGCAGCGAGAAGCGCGCCGCCTTCACCTTTTTCTTCTTGCCGCGCTTCTGCTGCGCAAACTGTTGCCGCATTGCGGCAATCGCATCGCGGAACGAAGCGGCTCCCGCGTCGGCCTTGGCCGCCGCCGCTGCGGATTTCGCTGCGGACGACATGACACGTGTCGCCTGCGCGGCACGCCCGGCCGGACGCCGCGTCGCGCCGCGCGCAGTCTTTCGTGCCTTGCCCGTACGCTGGACACGAACCACCACCGGCTTGATTGCCACCGGCACTGGCTTGACGATCGGCGTCGACTTGGTCGCGACGTGCGCGCGCTTTGCGGCGCGCTTGCGACGTGCCGGCGGGCGCTTGCGCCGCACTCTCGTCTTCGACCCTGCCGCCGTCCGCGGCAGCGGCGCTGAAGGAGAATTCGAGACGAGGCGGCGCAGGTCGTCGATCTCGGCGCGCATCGCGGCGATTTCGGCATCGCGTCCGTCATGGTCGGCGTCGCGCTGCGCCTCCTGGCTCGCGCGCAGTTCGCGACGCAGGTCGTGCAGGCGCTTGTGGACGCTGTTGAGTTCGGTACGCGTCGGCATGCCCAGGTCGACGCCGATCCGCTCGACTTCCTGCTGCAGCTGCGAACGCACGCGCATCTGCGCGTTGACGACGTCGCCATAGACCTTGCGGAATTCTTCCGACAGCGCGACCTCGGCGTAGGCCTCTTCGGCGGCATCGACCCACAGGTCGTAAAGCGCGCGCACGCTGTCGATCTGGCGGCCCGGTTCGGAGCGCTCGGCCAGCTTGCCTTCGGCAATCTCGAAACTGCGCTGGCTCGCCTTCATGATCAGCGCGTTGTACTGCTTCACCGCCTCCTGGAAGTCGGCAAACGCCAGCAGCATCTTCTGATAGTGCTCCTGATGCTCGCGCGCGTAACCGAATGCCGGTGCGCGCAGCCAGGAAAGACCTTCCTGCTGCATCTGCTCGAGCATCGGCGTGGCGCCGGAAGCCAGTTGCTCGAAGCTCCTCACGCCGTTGCCCGACATGTCGCGCAGCATTTTCGCGAGCGGGTTGTTGATCAGTCCCGGATCGACGCCGGGCATGTTGAAGGCGCCGCGCAATGTCTCCAGCCAGGACTGCACGTTGACCGGCCCGCCGCCCTTGCCGGACGCGAACGTCATCATCGACTGCATCAGGTTGAGGTAATCCTTGGCGCTCGACATGAGGCGATCGGCCGCGTCGCTCTGCTTGCCGGCGCTGCCGAACATGCGCGACCACTGCTCGAGGCCCTCGTGCCATGGCGTCGCCGCATCCGGCGTGACGCCCGCCTGGTTACGGGTCAGGTCCGACCATGCGCTCCAGTACTGACTCAGCAACGCCTGCCAATCTTTCGACCAGTCGTGACCGCTTTTCGTGTCGCTCATCGCCACCTCCGCACAGGGCGAAATCGTAGCACGCGCGATTGCTGCACCGCAAAAATCGGGGGAGCCGCTCGCGAATGTTGTTCATCGAGGCGGTCATTTACCGAACAGCGCGCCCCTGTGATGTCGCGGCTGCGACCGGAAGGCGCCGTGGGCCGCGGCACGCGCGTGACGCGATTGCCTGGCGAAATAGGACATGAAAAAAGCGGGCGCCTGGCCCGCTTTGCTCATGCAATCTTCATGACTGCGAGGATCCTGAAGCGGCCATCCAAGGCCGCGCTTTTCGATGGCAATCAGGCAGCCGGCGCTTCTTCCGTAACGGCCTTCATCGACAGGCGGATGCGGCCCTGCTTGTCGACCTCGAGCACCTTGACCTTGACGATATCGCCTTCCTTGAGCTTGTCGGAAACCTTCTCGACGCGCTCGTTGGAAATCTGCGACACGTGGACCAGACCATCCTTGCCCGGCAGGATCGTCACGAACGCGCCGAAATCCATCAGCTTGGCAACCTTGCCTTCGTAGATCCGGCCCGGCTCGACGTCGGAAACGATCTGCTCGATGCGTGCCTTCGCGGCATCGGCGGCATCGCGGCTGACCGATGCGATGATGATCGTGCCGTCGTCGCTGATGTCGATCGTCGCGCCGGTTTCCTCGGTGATCGAACGGATCGTCGTGCCGCCCTTGCCGATGACTTCGCGGATCTTGTCCGGATGGATCTTCATCGTCATCAGGCGCGGTGCGTACTCGCTCATCTCGGCGCGGGCGGTCGTGATGACCTTGCCCATTTCGCCGAGGATGTGCAGGCGGCCACGCTGGGCCTGGGCCAGCGCCACCTTCATGATCTCCTCGGTGATGCCGTCGATCTTGATGTCCATCTGCAGCGCGCTGATGCCGTCGGCGGTGCCGGCGACCTTGAAATCCATGTCGCCCAGATGGTCCTCGTCGCCGAGAATGTCGGACAGCACGACGAACTGGTCGGCTTCCTTGACCAGGCCCATCGCGATGCCGGCGACCGGCGCCTTCAGCGGCACGCCGGCGTCCATCATTGCCAGCGAGGAACCGCAAACGGACGCCATCGACGACGAGCCGTTCGACTCGGTGATCTCGGAGACCACGCGCAGCACATACGGAAACGACTCGATGCTTGGCTTTACCGCCATCACGCCGCGCTTGGCGAGGCGGCCGTGGCCGATCTCGCGGCGCTTCGGCGCGCCGAAGCGGCCGGCTTCTCCGACCGAGAACGGCGGAAAGTTGTAGTGGAACAGGAACGGATCCTTCGACTCGCCTTCCGGCGCGTCGATGATCTGCGCATCGCGCGTGGTGCCGAGCGTCACGACGACCAGGGCCTGCGTCTCGCCGCGCGTGAACAGCGCCGAACCGTGGGTACGCGGCAACACGCCGACGCGTACGCTGATCGGGCGGATGTCGTCGAGCTGGCGTCCGTCGATGCGCACCTTGGTCTTGAGCACGCTGTCGCGCAGCGTGCGGTACTCCAGTTCGGCGAATTCCTTCGCCAGATCCGCAGCCTGCCAGCCCTTCTGCTCGGCTTCGCCCTTGAGCGAGGCCAGCACGTCGGCCTTGATCGCGGAGATCGCATCGCGGCGCTGCAGCTTGTCACGCACCTGGAACGCTTCTTCGAGCTTGCTGCCGACGGCGCCCTTGAGCACGGCGACGAGCGATTCGTTGCGCGCCGGCGGCTGCCAGTTCCACGAAGGCTTGGCGGCCTCGGTGGCCAGCTCCGCAATCGCGCGGATGGCGGTCTGCATTTCGCGATGACCGAACATGACCGCGCCGAGCATGACGTCTTCGCTGAGCAGCTTGGCTTCGGATTCGACCATCAGCACGGCGTTGTTGGTGCCGGCCACGACGAGGTCGAGGGCCGAGGTCTTGAGTTCCGTCGCGGTCGGGTTGAGCAGGTACTTGCCGTTCGCGTAGCCGACGCGCGCCGCGCCGATCGGCCCCTTGAACGGAATGCCGGCCAGGCTCAGGGCGGCCGAGGCGCCGAGCAGCGCCGGAATGTCGCCGTCGACTTCCGGGTTGAGCGAGATCACCTGCGCGATGACCTGCACTTCGTTCTTGAATTCTTCCGGGAACAGCGGGCGCACCGGGCGATCGATCAGACGCGACGTGAGCGTCTCCTTCTCGGTCGGGCGGCCTTCGCGCTTGAAGAAGCCGCCCGGGATGCGGCCGGCGGAATAGAACTTCTCGACGTAGTCGACCGTCAGCGGAAAGAAATCCTGGCCTTCGCGCATCTTGGTCGCGGCGACGGCGGTGACCAGCACGACCGTGCCGGCCATGCTGACCACGACGGCGCCGGACGCCTGGCGCGCGATTTCGCCCGTTTCCAGCGTGACCTGGTGATTACCGTACTGAAATGACTTGGTTACTTTCGCCACGTTGTGGCTCCTAAGGTTGTCTTGTAGTGCACGCCGGGCGGCGCGCTCTTCGTGAAAAGTGCGGCCACGGATGGCCGCTCGTGATTTCCGCGTTCACGGATGAACGCACGGGTTATCTGCGGATACCGAGGCGTTCGATCAGGGTCTTGTAGCGGTCGTTGTCGGAACTCTTGAGATAGTTCAACAGGCGCCGGCGCTGATTGACCATCTTGAGCAGACCGCGACGCGAATGATGATCCTTGTCGTGGTCGGCAAAATGCTTGGAAAGGTGTTCGATGCGCGCGGACAGCAGCGCGACCTGGACTTCCGGCGAGCCGGTGTCGTTCGGCGCACGCCGATAGTCGGCAATGACCTTGCTGGTTTGTTCGACAGTGAGAGACATGATGTGGTCCTTTGATGTTTCGTACGGCGCGGTTCGGCCTTGGTCGGCGCTGGGGCGCCAAAGCGCAATCCGCGTTAGTGGAATCCGCCGGGGGCGGCAATAAAGCCCCTTATTGTAACCGCTTTTTGGACCAAAAGGAGCCGGAACATGCCAAAACGACACCATGGTGCCAACCC
>DATNFS010000099.1:0-20702 GCA_035606275.1 Rudaea sp. | reverse complement strand
GCTGTCGCGCGCTACCGTGCGCTGCCGCCGCGAGCCGAATCCGAGCTTTACGCGCTGGTGGAAAAAGCGGAAAAGGATACATTGTTGCTGATCCTCGACGGCGTGACCGATCCGCACAATCTCGGCGCCTGCCTGCGCAGCGCCGAAGGCGCCGGCGCCACGGCCGTGGTCGTGCCGAAGGACAAGGCGGCCGGGATCACGCCGACCGTCCGCCGCGCATCGGCCGGCGCGGCCGACCGCGTCGCCTTCTTCGCGGTCACGAACCTGGCGCGAACGCTCAAGGCGTTGAAGGAACGCGGCGTCTGGCTGGTCGGGCTGGCCGGCGACGCCACGCAGGATTTCTACACGCTCGATCTCAAGGGATCGACCGCGATCGTGATGGGCAGCGAAGGCGAGGGCATGCGCCGGCTGACACGCGAGGCCTGCGATTTTGTCGCGCGCATTCCGATGCGCGGCGAGGTCGAAAGCCTCAACGTGTCGGTGGCGACCGGCGTCGCGATGTTCGAGGTGTTGCGTCAGCGCGGAGCGAAGGCATGATCTCGATGCACTGGTACGACTGGGCCGGACTGCTCGGCGTGGCCATGACGCTCGTTGCGTTTTACCTGCTGCAGGCCGGTCGCCTGCGTGGCGACGGATTGGGCTATCAGCTGATGAACGCGTTCGGGGCCTTCGCGGTGCTGCTGTCGTTGCTGTATGCGTTCAACCTCTCGGCGTTCGTGCTCGAAGGCCTGTGGCTCGCCATCAGCATCTATGGCATCGCCCGCGGCCGGCGGCGGCGGCGCCGCGCGCAATGAGCATGGGCGGCGCGGTGGCGGGTGAGCATTGCGCGTCGACGCGGCAGGCCGAAACAATCGGCACGCCGTTTCGCCGCCCGGGGGCACCGCATGCGCTCGATGGCGCCGGCCGCTGAATTGCCGGCATCGATGAGCCAGGTGCGCGCGCCGACGGGCGAAGCGCGCGTCTTCGGCCTGGATTTCCTGCGCGCGGTTGCGATCCTGCTCGTCCTCGTCGCGCACGCCAGCTTCATGTTCCTGCCGCTGACGCACAAGCTCGAGGCGTGGTGGATGCTCGGACACCTGGGCGTCGAACTGTTCTTCGTGCTGAGCGGCTTCCTGATCGGCGCAATACTGGCAAGGCAGGCCGAACAGGCGCAGTTTGCCGTCGGCCGCTTCTGGCTGCGGCGCTGGTTGCGCACGCTGCCGAACTACTACCTGTTCCTCGGCGTCAACATCATCCTGGCGCGCTGGACGGAGGGGTCCTGGCCGCACGCGGCGCCGTACACGGTTTTCCTGCAAAACTTCGCCTGGCCGCAACCATTGTTCTTCATTGAGTCGTGGAGCCTGGCAGTCGAGGAGATCTTTTACCTGATCGCGCCGCTGCTCGTGCTCCTGTTCGGCAGACGCCTCGCACCGCGTGTCGATCCGCTGCTGCTGGTGCTGCTCGCGATCCTGCTCGCCACCGCGTTGCGCGTGATCTACGTGCTGACGATCGACCCCAACTGGGACTTGTCGCTGCGCATGGTTTCGCTGGTGCGCATGGATGCCATCGCCTACGGTGTCGTGGCGATGTTGCTGTGCCGGCGATCGCTGCTCTCGCCGCGTGCCGCACTGGCGATGGCATGGTGCGGCGCCGCCGGTACCGCGCTGGCCGTCGCGTTGTATCTGGCTTTGCCCAAGGACACCGACCTGTTTGCGCGCACCGGCTTGTTCAGCCTGATCTCGCTGAGTTTCGCCGCGTTCCTGCCGGCCGCATCGAACTGGCACCGCAGTGGTCTGCCGTCGCCGGTCGACAATGCGGTGCGCGCAATCGCGCGCTGGTCGTACGCGCTGTACTTGTGCCAGCTCGCCATCATGCGCGTGATGGATGCGACCTTCGCGGGCAATGCGCAGACATTCGCCGGTTGCCTGCTGCAGGCGCTCCTGTTCGCAACGCTCTCGATCGGCTGCGCGGCGCTGGTCTACCGCTGTTTCGAAGCGCCGATATTGCGGCTGCGCGATCGCTGGACGCGCGAATCGCGGGCGCACTAGAAAAAACACCTCGCGTTCGCGGCAGAGGTTGGACACGCGGTGCATGGAAGAAGGGGGCGGCCGAGGCACCTTCGTCTTCGGACGCACAACCCTCGCGCTTTCGACACCTTTCCGGCCGTCGGGAGACGGGAGAAGACTCCCGCTACCGGTGGACCTCGAGGTTCTCCATCAAAGGTCGGCGAGCTCGACGTCGGTACCTTCGTTGATGCCTTCGAACAGGAACGTCGACAGGTAACGCTCGCCGGTGTCGGGCAGCATCGCCAGGATCACGTCGCCGCTTTTCGCCTTCTTTGCAACCTCCAGAGCGGCCGCGAAGGTGCCGCCGGACGAGATGCCGCAGAAGATGCCTTCCTTGGTCGACAGCGCACGCGCCGTATCGCGGGCGTAGACGTCGCTGACCGGAATGATCTCGTCGGCGACCTTCTTGTTGAGCACGGCCGGAACGAGGTTCGGCGTCCAGCCCTGGATCTTGTGCGGTGCCCAGTCCTTGCCCGAGAGCATTGCGGCGACTTCGGGCTCGGTCGCGACGATCTTCACGTCCGGCCGAGCCAGCTTGATCATCTCGCCCGCGCCGGTCAGCGTGCCACCGGTGCCCCAGCCGGTGACGAACCAGTCGAGTCGCTTGCCGGCGAAGTCCTGCAGTATTTCCGGGCCGGTCGTGCTGCGGTGGTAGGCCGGGTTCGCTTCGTTTTCGAACTGTCGCGCGAGGAAGGCGTTGTGCTTCTTCGCATAGTCTTCCGCGCGCTTGATCATGCCGGTTGCGCGTTCCGCGGCCGGGCACAGGATCACCTTGGCGCCGAGTGCGCGCATCAGCTTGCGCCGTTCGACCGAGAACGAATCGCTCATGAATGCAACGAACGGGTAGCCCTTCGCCGCGCACACCATGGCCAGCGCGATGCCGGTGTTGCCCGACGTCGCTTCGACGACGGTCTGGCCCGGCTTCAGCGTGCCCTTCGCCTCGCCGTCGAGGATGATGCCGATGGCGAGGCGATCCTTGACCGACGACATCGGATTGAACGCCTCGACCTTGACGTACATGTCGACGCCCTTCGGCGCGATGTGGTTGATGCGCACGATCGGCGTGCGGCCGATGGTTTCCAGGATGCTCTGGTAGATCATGGGCGACCTCGTTCGGTGGACGCTGCCAGCGCGGCGGCTAAGCAATCAGCTTAGCGCGCGCCTGTTGCAGCGGCAAATAACCAGGGGTAATCGCAACTGGACCGTCCGGCATAAAGGCCACGCGCGACAAGGCCGGAACGATGGCCTATCGAGTCGACGCTTCGCGCGCGTTGGCCTACCTGCTCGGCGCGGCCCTTGTGAACGCGTCGAGGATGAAGGCGTAGACGTCGGTGACTTCGTCGATCTGCTTGGTGGTCGGCTTGCCCTGGCCGTGGCCGGCACGCGTCTCGATGCGGATCAGGATCGGCTTGCCGTGCGGATCGGCGGCCTGCATCGTCGCTGCGAACTTGAAGCTGTGCGCCGGGAAGACACGGTCGTCGTGGTCGCCGGTGATGATCATGGTGGCCGGGTAGTCGACGCCTTTCCTGATGTTGTGCAGCGGCGAATAGGCGTACATCGCCTTGAACTCGTCGGCGTTGTCGACCGAGCCGTAGTCCGATTCCCAGGCCTTGCCGATGGTGAAGTCGCGGAAGCGCAGCATGTCGAGCACGCCGACCTGCGGAATCGCGGCTGCAAACAGGTCCGGGCGCTGCAATTCGGCTGCAGCCACGAGCAGGCCGCCGTTCGAGGCGCCGCGGATCGCCAGCTTCTGCGGCGAAGTATACTTTTCCTTGACCAGGTATTCGGCGCCCGCGATGAAGTCGTCGAACACGTTCTGCTTGTGCAGCTTCATGCCGGCTTCGTGCCACTCGCGGCCGTATTCGCCGCCGCCGCGCAGATTGGCCACCGCGTAGACGCCGCCGAGGTCGAGCCAGGCGATCAGCGCGGGCGAAAATGCCGGCTGCAGCGAAATGTTGAAGCCGCCGTAGCCATAGAGGATCGCCGGATTCGCGCCGTTTTGCGCCAGGCCCTTCCGGGCCGTGACGAACATCGGCACGCGCGTGCCGTCCTTGCTCGAGTAGAACACCTGACGCGTTTCGTACAGCGCCGGGTCGAACGCGACTTTCGGCGCGCGGAACACGCTCGCCGTACTGGTCTTGAGGTCGTAGCGGAACACGGTCGGCGGCGCGGTGTAGCTGGAGAATGTGTAGAACGTCTCGGTGTCACGCGTCCGTCCCGAAAAACCGCTCGCGCTGCCCAGGCCCGGCAGCTCGATGTTGCCGATTGCGTTGCCTTTCAGGTCGAACAGGCGCACGACGCTGTGCGCGTCCTGCAGGTACTCGGCGATGAAGCTGTGATTGACTTCGCTCGCGTTCTGCAGCGTCTCGGCAGCCTGCGGAATCAGTTCCTTCCAGTGCGCCTTGTCCGGATGCCTGGTGTCGATCGCCACGATGCGATAGCGTGGTGCATCGCTGTCGGTCAGGAAGTAGAACACCCCCTTCGTGTTGCCCAGGTACTGGTAGCTGGCGTCCCAGGTACCGATCAGCGTTTCGGTCGTCGCATCGGCGTTCTTCTTCGCCAGATCGCGATACAGCACGAGGTTCTTCGGCTCGGTATTGCGCGCGACACTGATGACAAGGTAACGGCCGTCGTCGCTGACCTGGCCGCCGAACAGCCAGTCCGGCTGGTCCTTCTGCTCATGCACCAGCTGGTCGGCCGACTGCTTCGTGCCGAGGCGGTGGAAATACAGTTTCTGGAACTTGCTCACCGCCTTGAGGACGTTCTCGCCCTTGGGCTCGTCGTAGCGGCTGTAATAGAAGCCGGTGCCGTCGCGCCGCCAGCTTGCGCCGGAGAACTTGACCCACTTCAATTCGTCATCGGTGTTCTTGCCGCTGGCGACATCGAGCACGTGCCAGTCTTCCCAGTCCGAGCCTCCGCTGGACAGGCCGTAGGCAACATGTTTGCCGTCGTCGCTGATCGCGTAGCCCTTCAGTGCAATCGTGCCGTCCGTCGACAGCGTGTTCGGATCGAGCAGCAGTCGCGGCGCCGCGGACGGTGAATCGGCGACGTACAGCACGGCCTGGTTCTGCAGACCGTCGTTGTGCGTGTAGAAATAGTGCCCGCCATACTGCTGCGGCGAACCGTAGCGTTCGTAATTCCAGATTTCTGTCAGGCGGTTCCTGATCTTGTCCTTGCCGGCGATGCCGTCGAGGTACGCGGACGTGACCTTGTTCTCGGCCTCGATCCACTCGCGCGTCGCCGGTGCGTCGAGATCTTCCATCCAGCGATACGGGTCGGCGACCTTGACGCCGTGATAGTCGTCGGTCTGGGCAACGGTCCTGGCGACCGGATAGGTCGGCATGCCGGCGGAACTGCCGGGTTTACTCGTGGGCATTGGCGGGCTCGCGGTTTTCGACGGCGTCACCGCCTGGCAGGCGGACAACGCAATGGCAGCGGCAACGGACAGGACAGCGGACTGGCGCACTGAAGCACTCCCGGAATTGTCAGGTGATCGATGGGCCGCTTTCGCGCGGCCCCGGAGGGCCGCTGCCGCAGCGCAGGATCCGGTGTTTATACGGGAGCCGGCAGGGATCGGCAAGCGCCGCAAGTCCCGGCCGTGCGTGCTGCGCGGGGTCAGTCACCGCTGATGAATTTCGGGCCCTTGCCGGCGGTCTTTTCGTATACGCCGTTGCCTGCGCGCCGGTACTGGGTGAAACCATGCTTGGCGGCGTGGCTTTCCTTGAGCGTATGTGCGCTGCCCATCGCAAATGCCGGCGCGCTGATGACGCGATGGATCGGCGCGCTGCACTGCGGGCACTGCGTCAGTTCCGCTTCGGCGAGCTTCTGGCGCAGGTCGAAATGCCCCTCGCAATGCGGGCAGCCCTTGTCGATGGCGGCATATTCGTAGATCGGCATGGACAGATGATGGGACGCTTCGCCTGCCAACTCAAGTGCAATCGCCGCTGGCGCACCGGCAAAAAGAAGAAAACCTTCGCCGTCACAGCGATCACTCCGATTCAGCGCGATCCGGAATCATCGGGCCAGGACGAGACCGGGATCCCGGCTTGCACGGCGACCGGGAGTACAGCCGCGCGGCGCAAGCGTCAAGCCGCGGCTGCAATAGCCGCACGACCGGCCTTCGCGAACATGCTGGAGTCGACGTTCGGCGGCGGTCTGCTACGCCGCAGCGCCGGTCTGCGCCTGCCAGGCGTGCGTCATCGCGCGCCAGCGGTTGACGATGTCGCAGAAAATCAGCGCGGTGCGTTCGGCATCGTAGACGGCCGAGTGCGCCTCGCTGGCATTCCAGTCGAAGCCGGCCGCCTGCACGGCGCGGCTGAGCACGGTCTGGCCGTAGGCAAGGCCGGCGAGCGTTGCCGTGTCGAAGCAACTGAACAGATGGAACGGGCTGCGCTTGTGGCCGGTGCGGCGGATCGCGGCATTGAGGAAGTTCAGGTCGAACGCGGCATTGTGGCCGACCAGGATCGCGCGCTGGCATTCGAACTCGCGCGCCGTCCTGCGTATGGGCTTGAAGATGAAGTCGAGCGCCTCGCGCTCCTCGATGGCAGCGCGAAACGGATGGGTCGGATCGATTCCGGTGATTTCGAGCGAGCGCGGATCGATGTTCGCGCCGGGAAACGGAACGACATGCGTCGACACGGCCGGATCGGGGCGCACGACGCCGTCTTCATCCATGCGGATGACGACCGCGGCGATTTCCAATATCGCATCGCGTTCGCAATCGAAGCCACCGGTCTCGATGTCGACGACGACCGGCAGGAAGCCGCGGAAGCGTTCGGCGTAGCGGGTTGCGGTTGCAGACATTCCCGCAGGATACGCGGCGGCCGCGTCGATCACAACGCCGCGGCCTGTGGTTCGCTCGCGAGCAGGAAATCAACATGAACCACGAAGACACGAAGAACACGAAGGAAAGACACGAAGAAAATCGAATAACGGGCGGCAGCAGCGTATCTCTGACGTCGTCACGTCCCAGAGTCTGGCTGGTCACGACCGAACAGGCCACGCCTCGTGCGCTGCCGGTATTCCGGAGCGCGACCGCGAGGGCAAGCAATCCTTTCAACGGCTGCCGCCTGGGCATTGACTCGGCTTTCCATCGTATTTCTCTCTTCGCGATCTTTCCTTCGTGTCCTTCGTGCCTTCGTGCTGGTCTTGTATGCGCTCTTGGGTCAGGCGCGGGCGTAGCGGCCAAAAAGGAACAGGGCCAGCGCGCCGACCAGCAGCGCGATACCGAACTTCGGCAGCAGCATCGTGAACGGGATGCCGAGCGCCAGCAGTGCCAGCGACCAGGCATAGGCATCGGCCAGCGGCGCCGGCATCGGATCGGACTTGAGCCGCCGCGACAGCAGAAAGTCGAGGCTGATCTTGCCCGGGCCCTGGAAGATGATCGGCAGCAGCATGACGACGAACAGCAATGGCAGCTTGAAGTTGCCGTAGCCCATGTCGGTGATCGCATAGCCTTTGGCCAGGTCACTCCACATCGCGATCATGTCGGGCCAGTGCGCCGCCGCGGTCGCGACGAATGTCAGTACCAGCAGGCTGTAGGCGGCAACGCGCGTGAACAGGCCGAACACCAGCAACACGGCACCGCCGAGTTCGAAATACGTCGCCATGGCCCAGCTGACATTGGTTGGAATCACGTTGAACGGAAACGGAAACCGGTCCTTGATGTCGGTGAACCAGTTGTCGCCGACGTACTTCTCGACCCCGGACTGCCAGAATTCCCAGCCCATGATCAGGCGCAGGATCAGCGGCGGCAGCAACTGGCCGACGCCGCGCAGGCGCGCGGTCAGCGACTCCCAGACGGCTATGGCGTCGAATGGCATTGCACGATCCTCTCTGCATTCATGGAATGCAGTATAGACGCCCGTCTGGCGGAATCCTTACAGCCCGCGGCGAACAGGAAAGGCCGAACGCGGATTGGCGCGGATGACCAGCGATCGACGCGGATCAAGAAGAAACACGGGTAACGAAAAACGCTCCATCGTCGATCCGCTTTGATCCGCGTCATCCGCGTTCGAAGGCTTTTGTTCGGCAATGCAGGCACGCTAGGGACGCGTGCCGAGGATTGCCTCGAACGACTGCAGCTCGCGCAGCAATGCCAGACCGGCCGGGCGCAGCGCGGAAGCGTCTTGCGCGCCACGTTCGGCGAGCACCGCATCGATGCACTGCGTACCGGTCAGGTCGCTGTTCTCGCGCAGGCGCTCGATCAGCATCGCGGTGAGCGCATTGATCTCGTGGAAGCGCACATTGTCTTCGCGGTCGCGAACCAGAAGGATCCAGGTCGGCTCGGCGGGGGCCTGTGCGGGGCGGAAATCGGGCCCGATCAGCTGGACCGGGTAGTGGTAACCGAGCACGCAGGCGAGCGGCGAGACGACCGGCACGCCGAGCAATGCGTCGCCACCCCGATCGTGCGGTACTTCGCCGATCTCGGCCTGGTCGAGCGACAGCGCGAGTTCCGCCCATTCGTAGTGCGCCAGTTCCAGCAGCCAGGGCGGATCGCCGCGCTGCTGCTCCTGGCGCAGTTCGAGCCAGCGCAGGAATTCGCGCGCGAACTCCGGAAACAGCGGCGTATGGCACAGATGTTCGCGGAAGAACTCGTGCGCGAACGCGCTCCACGCGGCATCGTCGTACAACGTGCGGATCACCGGAAAGTTCGCGGCAATGAAACTTTCCATGTTGGCGTAGACCAACTCGCGGTAGATCGCCATGCGCCGATCCTCGATGCCTTCCGGCGCCGGCTGGTTTTCAGGATCGCGGATGTGCGCCGTGAAGCGATATTGCAGCGCGTGCGTGCGGCCGGGCGGCCGCGATCCGGCTTCAGGCGCTGCGGACATGCTTGACTTCGCCGGCTTGCTGGTGGCGCCCCTGCAATGCGCGGATATGGTCGAGCTCGCCGACAAGTTCCGCCAGGGGCGGGATGTTGAAGTCGCGCTCGAGCAGCGTCGGCCGCGTGCCGAAGCGCGCGTAGGCCAGATCGAGCAGCCGCCATACCGGATCGATCACGGCAGCGCCGTGGCTGTCGACGATCAGGTCGGGAGCCTCGTTGTAGTGGCCGGCGATATGGATATAGGCGACGCGACCGGTCGGCATCGCCTCGATGAACGCGTCGGCGTCGTAACGGTGGTTGACGCTGTTGACGTAGACGTTGTTGACGTCGAGCAGCAGGTCGCAATCGGCACCTTTCAGCACGGCGTTGGTGAATTCGATTTCGCTCATCTCCTGTCCCGGCGTGGCGTACGAAGAGACATTTTCGATGGCGATGCGCCGGCCGAGGATTTCCTGCGCACGCCGTATGCGCGGCACGACCCAGTCGATCGCTTCCTCGGTGAACGGGATCGGCATCAGGTCATACAGATGGCCATCGTCGGAACAGAACGACAGGTGCTCGCTGTACTGGCGGATGCCATGCTCGTCGAGCAGGCGCCGGATCTTGTGCAGCAGCGTTTCGTCGAGCGGTGCCGGTCCGCCGAGCGACAATGACAGACCGTGGCAGATGAACGGATGCGCTTCGGTGAACGCGCGAAACGTCTTGCCGAGACGGCCGCCGACGTTGATCCAGTTCTCCGGCGCTACCTCGAAGAAATCGATCGGCGCGTCGGGATTGTCCCGCAGCGGAGCCAGCAGCGCACGCCTCAGGCCGAGGCCCGCGCCGGTGACGGTTTGGTTCTTGCGCAGCGTCATCAGGGAGGCGACCTCGAGGGTTGGCTCTGCCGTCATCCCCGCGCAAGCGCGGGGATGACGCCTTTCGCGGGATTTCTCAGTGGCCGCTGCAGGAGCCTTCCTTGCCCTTCTTGTCGGCCGAGCACGAACCTTCCTTGCCCTTCTTGTCGGCCGAGCAGGAACCTTCCTTGCCCTTCTTGTCCATCGCGGCGTGCATCGCGCTCAGTTCGCTGGCGTCGAGCTTGCCATCGTTGTTCTTGTCCCACGCAGCAACCTGGCTGGCACTGAAGCCGTGTGCCATCGCTTCTTCCTTCGTCACGGCGGTTTCGCCGGGCTTGGCCATCTTGGCGACGGCGCACTTGCCTTCACCGCACTTGCCTTCGGCAGCCAGCGTGTAGCCGCCGACGAGCGGGGTGATCTGGAACGCGGTGCTGGCGTTGGCCATCTGCGTCATTGCGACCGAGCCGACGAACGCGGCGCCGATTGCCATGGTCAGCGGTTTCACGATCTTGTTCGACATTTGCGTGTACTCCATTGGGTGGTATGGCGGATTGCAATTCCGCCGGGATAATCGCCGCCGGTGGGCGGTGGCTTTTACTTGCGGAACTCAAGCGATCTTGTTGCAGGATCCTGAAGACTGTTCAACGCATCTTTCCAAGCTATGACAGCAACCCAGCGCGGACAAGCAGAATCGATGCTGCGGTGCGGTAGCGCCCAGGTGCATTTGAGACCGCTGCTGCCGAGCCAATCTTTCACTGTTTGCCGTGAAGCGGAAGTAAAGTGCGCCGGAACGTGGCCCCGACGCGCCGATCCGAGAGTCCCGGCTGCCGTCACTGCCTTTGACGGGCAACCTGGCGATTCCTTACAACCTTGGCGGCAGGTCGGAAACCCGCCTTTCTTTCAGCGGCCGGCAGCCGCGATCGATGGCGTCGAATCGGCTTGCCAGCCGCCGCCGAGCGCGCGCACCAGGGCAACACTGGCGCGCAGGCGGCGATCGCGCAGCTCGAGCGCTGCGCGCTGCGCCTGCAGCGCGGCGGTTTGCGCTTCGACCACCTCGAGGTAGTTGACCGCGCCGTTGCGATAGCGGTCGAGCGCCAGGTTCAGCGTGCGCTGCGCGGACGCCACCGCGGCGTCTTCATGCACCGCCTCGTCGCCGAGCAGATGCAGCAGCGCAAGATTGTCCTCGACCTGCTGGAAGGCGGTCAGGGTCGTCGCGCGATAGCGCTGGCCCGCTTCGTCGAACACGGCGTGCGCACGGTCGACTTCGGCCTGGCGCCGGCCCGCGTCGAACAGGCCCAGCAGTGCGTGCGGGCCGATCGACCAGACGCTGTTCGGCGCGCTCAGCCAGGCCGCACCGCCGGTATTTTCGTAGCCGCCCAGCGCGGTCAGCGTGATGCTCGGAAAGAAGGCCGCGCGTGCCACGCCGATCTGCGCGTTCGCTGCCGCCGTGCGCCGCTCGGCGGCGGCGACGTCGGGCCGGCGCTCGAGCAGCGTCGAGGGCAAGCCGGTCGGCGCCACGGGAATCGGCAGATCGACGACTTTCGGCGCGAGCGAGAACTTCGAAGCCGCCGTGCCGACCAGGCTCGCGATCGCATGTTCGTACAAGGCGCGCTGCGCGAGCAGGTCGACGCGCTGCGCTCGTGCCGTGTCGAGCTGGGTCTGCGCGTGCGCGACATCGAGTGCCGATGCGATGCCGCCCTTGAAGCGGTTCTGCGTCAGCTGCAGCGCCTTGCCGTAGGCATCGACCGTGTCGGAGAACAGCTGCGCGAATGCGTCGAGGCCGCGCAGCGTGATGTAGGCATTGGCGAGTTCCGCGTGCAGGCTCAGGCGCACCGACGCAAGATCGGCGGCGCTGGCTTCCGCGTTGGCCCGACCGGCCGCCACGAGGTTGCGGACGCGGCCCCACAAGTCGAGCTCGTAGTTGAGCTGCCCGGCGACGTAATTGTCGCGGTATTCGCCCGGTTGCGATGACGACCGCAGCGGCCGGTTGTCGGACTGGCGGTTCTTCGTCGCCAGCGCGCCGGCGTCGAACTCGGGGAACAAGCCCGCGCGTGCTTCGGCGACATAGGTGCGGGCCTCGGCATAGCGGTCGGCGGCGGCGGCCAGGTCGGGATTTGCCGCGTCGATGCGCGCTTCCAGCTGATCGAGCGTGGCGTCGTGGTAAGCGTTCCACCAGTCGCCGCGTTCGATCCGGTCCGCCGGCGCCGCCGGTTGCCACGGACCGGACTCCTTGTAGCTGTCCGGAACATCGACGACCGGCTTGCTGTATTCGGGCGCGAGCTGGCAGCCCGCCAGCGCCGTGAACGCGAACGCGATTGCGGTGGCGCGCCGTTTCATGGCGTTGCCGCGACGGCGGGGGTTGTCGTGGGTTTCGCCGCCGGAACCGGATCATTCGGATGGACCTGATCGCCCTGGGCAATCCAGTCCGGCGGACTGTCGATGACGCGGTCGCCGGCGGCGATGCCGGCGACGACCTCGACCCGCGTACCCATGTCGCGACCGATCTGGATGTTCTTGAGCGTGACGCGGTCGTCGCTGCCGACCGTGGCGATCTTCATGCCGTGCTGGCGAAACAGCAGCGCAGTGACCGGGAGCTGCAGCACGCCGGGCGTGGCCGGCAGGTCGAAATGCACCTCGGCGTAGGAGCCGGAAATCAGCTTGCCGTTGGCATTGTCGACTTCGAGCTGCACGAGCAGTGCGCGCGAGCTTTCGTTGATCGCCTGCGAGGTGCCGACGACGGTCGCAGGAAAGGTGCGCTCGGGTTGTTCCGGAAAGTGCAGCTGCGCCTTCATGCCGTCTTCCACCTGGGCCGAATAGGTCTGCGGCACCTGCACGTACACGCGCAGCTTGTGCGTGTCGGCGACGCGGAACAGTTCGCCGCCGCTGCTGCTGCCGGCGTTGATCAGCGCGCCGATGTCGGTCTTGCGCGCGGTGACGACGCCGTCGAACGGCGCCACGATGCGCTTGAACGAGAACAGCGCCTGCAGGCGCTCGACATTCGCACGCGCCGCCGCCGCGGCTGCGGCCTTCGCCTCGAAGTCGCCGTTCTTTTCGTCGGCTTCCTGCTTCGACACCGAATCGGATGCCAGCATGTCGTGCCAGCGCTTCGCGGTGATCTCGGCCAACTTCTCCTTGGCGGCGGCGGTGGCGAGGTCGGCCTGCGCCTGGCGCAGCTGCTGGTCGAGTTCCGGCGTTTCGATTTCCGCGAGCAGATCGCCCGTCTTCACGTGGGCACCGATGTCGAAGTACCACTTCTTCAAGTACCCCGGCACGCGCGCGTAGATCGGTGCGTCGAACCAGGCCTGCACGTTGCCGGGCAGCACCAGTTCCTGCTGCGACACGCCGGGCCCCGGCTCGATGATGCTCACGCTCGGCACGGCGTCGGCCTCGGTGCGCGCCTTGAGCGTGGTGCCGGCGTGCATGCGCATGGCGATGCCGCCCGCCGCAAGGCCGATCGCGATCAGCAGCGCGATCATTCCGGCACGGCGCAAGCGGCGTGGCTCGATGACGGCCGGCGCCTGACTGGATGAAAGTTGCTGGGACATGCGTTGCTCCATCAGACCGCGGGCGCTTCTTGCGCGAGCGGCTCGGGTAGGGAATCGGTTGTCTTGCGGCGGCCATGCACGATGCTGAAGACCACCGGCACGAAGAACAGCGTCGCGCAGGTCGCAAAAACGAGCCCGCCGATGACGGCGCGGCCGAGCGGCGCATTCTGCTCGCCGCCTTCGCCCATGCCGAATGCCATCGGCGCCATGCCGATGATCATGGCCAGCGCGGTCATCAGTACCGGACGGAAGCGGATGTAGCCTGCGTCGAGCGCGGCCAGGAACGCGTCTGCGCCTTCGGCCATGCGCTCGCGCGCAAAACTGACGACCAGGATGCTGTTTGCGGTGGCCACGCCCATGCACATGATCGCGCCGGTCAGCGCCGGCACCGACAGCGTCGTGCCGGTCAGGAACAGCATCCAGACGATGCCGGCCAGCGCGGCGGGCAGGCCGGTGATGATCACGAATGGATCGAGCCACGACTGGAAGTTCACGACGATCAACAGATAGATCAGCACGACCGCGCCGGCCAGGCCGAACGACAGGCTCGAATAGGCGCTGTTCATCGTCTCGACCTGGCCGCGCATCGCGACGGTCGAGCCCTTCGGCAGGTCCTTGGCGGTATCGTCGATGATGTGCTGGATTTCCCTTGCCACCGCGCCGAGGTCGCGATCCTGCACAGCGCCGAAGATATCGATGGTCGGCTGGATGTCGTAATGCGAGACGACGCCTTCGCCCTGGCCGCGATGAATCGTCGCCAGTCCACCGAGGATCTGCGGCTGTGCACCATTGCCGCTTCCGGTCACCGGCACGTTTTCCAGTGCGCTCAGGGTATCGAGGCGATACTGCGGCGTCTGCACGACGATCGGATAGGACACGTGGTTTTTCGGATTGACCCAGAACGTCGGCGCCGTCTGCGCGCTGCCGGACAGCGACACGAGCATGCTGGTGGCGACGTCGCGCTGCGTAAGCCCGACTTCGCCGGCGCGCGTGCGGTCCACGTCGACGCGCAACTCCGGCTGGTTGAAGGCCTGCTGGATGCGCAGGTCGGCGATGCCGGCGACGCGCTTGATGCGGTTCATGAGCAACGCCGCGTATTCGCGGTTTTCGTCGCGCTTGAAGCCGACCACCTGGACGTCGATCGGTGCCGGCAGTCCGAAGTTGAGGATCTGACTGACGATATCGGCCGGCAGGAACGAAAACGAGGCGCTCGGGAAGGTACGCGGCAGCGTTTCGCGCAATTGGGCGACGTAGTCCGCGCTCGGGCGGTGCGCGGCATTCAATGAAATCAGGATATCGGCGTCGGCCGGCCCGATCGGCGCCGAATTGCTGTAGGTGATGTTGATGCCGCTGACCGGCAGGCCGATGTTGTTGACCACGCTCTTGAGCTCGTCGGCCGGAATCAGCCTGCGGATGGTCTTCTCGACTTCGGTCGCCAGGCGCGCGGTCTCCTCGATGCGCGTGCCGGTCTGGGCGCGCATGTGCAGCTTGATCTGGCCGGCGTCGATGCTCGGGAAAAAATTCGCGCCGAGCCACGGCGCCAGCAGGAACGAGGCGCCGACGAAGGCGAGGAATCCGAGCACGAATGCGCGACGACGCTGCAGCGCGAGCCAGAGCAACGCGCGATAGACGTCGCGGATATCTTCGAAACGACGCTCGAATCCGCGCTGCAGCCTGGCCGGCAGACTGACGCCCTCGGACATGTGCTGGGTGGCGTCTTCGCGCATCGCATCGACCGCCGGGTTCGGCGTGGCCGGATGCGGGTCGACGTGCGGCTTGAGCAGGTACTGGGCCATCGTCGGCACCAGCGTGCGCGACAGCACGAACGAGGCAACCAGCGCGAACACGACCGCCTCGGCCATCGGCACGAACAGGTAGCGGGCCACGCCGCCGAGGAAGAACATCGGCACGAACACGATGCAGATCGACAGCAGCGACACGAACGCCGGCGTGACGATCTGCCTGCCGCCGTCGAGGATCGCGTTGACGACGTCCTTGCCCTGTTCCAGGTGCCAGTTGATGTTCTCGATCGTCACGGTGGCATCGTCGACCAGGATGCCGACGGCGAGCGCGAGGCCGCCCAGGGTCATGACGTTGATCGTCTCGCCCATCGCCGCGAGCGCCGCGATCGACGACAGCACGGCCAGGGGGATCGACACCGTGATGATCAGGGTCGAGCGCCAGCTGCCGAGAAACAGCAGGATCATCACGGCGGTCAGGGACGCGGCGATCACGCCTTCGCGCACCACGCCGGATACCGCGCCCTTGACGAACACCGACTGGTCGATCAGCGTATCGAGCGTCAGTCCCTGCGGCGCACCGGCCTTGATCTTCGGCAGCAGGGCCTTGACGTGGTCGATGATGTCGAGCGTCGAGGCCTTGCCGTTCTTCTGCACCGTTGTCAGCACCGAGCGCCGGCCGTTGACCAGCACCAGGTTTTGCTGCGGCGAATAGCCGTCGCGGACGTGGGCGACGTCATGCAGGTAGATCGTCGTGCCGTTGGCCGACTTGACCGGAAGGTTGTTCAGGTCATCCAGCTCCTTCGGGCTGCCGTTGAGCTTCACGTTGTATTCGAACGTGCCCATTTTTTCCGTGCCGGACGGCAGGATCAGGTTCTGCGCGAGGATCGCGTTGGTCACGTCCTGCGGCGACAGGCCGCGTGAGCGCAGCGCCTTGGGATCGAGGTCGACCACGACCTGGCGGTTCTTGCCGCCATAGGGCGATGGAATCGCGGCGCCCTCGACCTCGGCCAGTTGCGGGCGGATGAAATTGTTCGACAGGTCGAACAGCTGCTGGTCGGTCAGCGTCTTGCTCGACAGCGCCAGCTGCAGGATCGGCACGCTGGATGCGTTGTAGCTCAGTACCAGCGGCGGCGTGATGCCGGGCGGCAGGCGCTTGAGCACGGTCTGCGAAACCGATGTCACCTGGGCGAGCGCCGCATTGATGTCGACGTCGGGCTGGAAGAACACCTTGATCACGCCGACGCCGGGCAACGACTGCGACTCGATGTGCTCGATGTCGTTGACCGTCGTCGTCATCTGCCGTTCGAAGTAGGTGATGATGCGGTCGGACATCTCGTCCGGCGGCAGGCCGTTGTAGGTCCACACGACGCTGATCACCGGCAGCTTGATGTCCGGGAAGATGTCGGTCGGCGTGCGCAGGATCGCCAGCGGCCCGATCAGCAGGATCAGGATTGCCAGGACGATGAAGGTATAGGGGCGGCGCAGGGCGAGGCGGATGATCGCCAGCATGGAGTGAGGCTCCGGTCGACAACGTTTTTTCTTGCAGGCACGGACGTCGCCCCACGACCATCCGAACCCCTATGCTGCGCTGCACATTCCCCCGCCGGCAAGCATCGCACGGCCCAGATGGACAAGCAATAATTGAATTAGTTCAACGACAAAGCGCAGGGTGCCGAGGATGTGGCGCAGGTGCCACCTGACCTTGGTCGAATTGCACGACCGTCGCAAAGATGGCAAAAAACCGCCAAGCCGGCCCGGAAGGGTCGTCCGGGCTGCGCGGGGTGTGTAAAGAATTCGCAACAATTCATGCTGCAATCACGCCGCAACGCCGACCAACTCGGCCGTCCTGCATTGGCCGGGAGAATTCCTGACCTCCACCTGCCCCGAGGGGATAGTCCATGAATAAGTTCGTACGCAAACAGATACATGGCCGTACGCCGAAAAGGTCGTTGCTTTCCGCCGCGGTTCTGGTCGGCATTTCCCTGGCCGGCTTTGCGACGATCGTACAGGCCGCGGATGACACCAGCCTTACCTGGAACGGCATCACGTTGTACGGCACGCTCGACGTCGGCGTCGCATACCAGAGCCACGGCTCGCCATTGAGCCAGGATTTTTATCCGACCCTCAATTACATAATCGCGCCCAACAGCAACAAGTCGATCACGACGATCGCATCGAACGGCCTGAGCCAGTCGAAGGTCGGCGTGCGCGGGCTCGAGCCGTTGAACGACATGTTCTCTTTCATTTTCAATCTCGAGATGGGTTTCAATCCGACGTCAGGCAAGCTGGCGGACGCGCCGAAGTCGCTGATCAACAACAACGGCGTCGCGCTGGCCGATCGCAAGACCGCCGGTGACGGCAGCCGTGCCGGCCAGTTCTTCAACGGCGCCGCCTATGCGGGGCTCAGTTCGAAGGATTGGGGCACCTTCACGATCGGCCGCCAGAACGCGTTGTTCCTCGACAACATCGTCAAGTACGACCCGATGAATGCGGCGTATGCGTTCTCCATCATCGGCTATTCCGGCGTGGCCGGCGGCATGGGCGCGACCGAAGACGCGCGCCTGGACGATTCGGTCAAGTACGTGTTCAAGCACGACATCTTCCACTTCGGCGCGATGTACCAGTTCGGCAAGAGCGACGGCAGCCCCGGTGAATCCTGGTCGCTGGATGCCGGCATCGATTACGCCGGTTTCTCGGTCGATGCCGCGTGGGGCCAGAAGAAGGACGCGCTTGCAGCTGCCTCGCTCAGCGCCGCGCAACTCGCGCTGCCGGGCATACCGCACGATTCGCTCGCTGCAACGGTTTCCGACAACGAAGCCTGGCAGATCGCCGCCAGCTGGACCGGCGGCCCGTTCAAGGCATCCGGCGGCTACGAGCACATCGATTATTCCAATCCGTCGCTGCCGGTCGCGGCCGGCTTTGCCGGTCTCGGCGGTTACTGGATCAGCATCGTCAACAACGCCGCCTTCCCGCACGACAAGGAACTGCAGATCTACTGGGCCGGCCTGAAGTACAACTTCACGAAGGACTTCGACATCACCGGTGCCTGGTACGGCTACGACCAGAATGCATACGGTGCGGTCAAGTGTTCGACCAAGGCCGCCGGCAACTGCAGCGGCAACGAGGACGTCTGGTCGCTGCGGCTCGACTACCGCTTCACCAAGCGCTTCGACATCTACGCGGGCGCGGCATGGTCCAAGGTGTCGGACGGCCTGTCCTCCGGATTCCTCAACACCTCGACCACCACCGTCATGGGTGGATTCCGCTTCAACTTCTGACCACAACAATTCGGGTCTGACGTCAGGCCGGAGGGCGCAAGCCCTCCGGTTTTTTTTTGCCGCAGGGCCGGCGCCCGCAGGTGCAAGGACCCTTGCTCTGGAACGCGCCCGCGCGCTTCGCGCGTGGCGTTGATCGTCTTGCCTCTGACGGCGCCGTTCGGCGCCTTGCTTGAGCTTCCGGACTCCGGCTGCCGCGATTGCGCGCGCAAGTAACCAACCTGAAACATTGGGTTCATACCATGCCTGCGCAGTCCAGCAGCCGGCCGCCATGGAGCGGCCGCGCGAACCCGATTCCATCTGCCCGAGGGGAAACCATGAACGTGCGCATCAGCAACAGCAACAACCATCGTTCCGCGCCGCGAAGAGCGCTGCTGTCCGGCGCCATACTGGCCGGCATCGCATTCGCCGGATTCGGCGTGAACGCGCAGGCCGCCGACGACACCAGCCTGACCTGGAACGGCATCACGCTGTACGGAACGGTCGATATCGGCATCGCGTACCAGAACCATGGCGCGCCGTTGAGCCAGGATTTCTATCCGACGCTGCAGTACATGATCGGGTCGAGCAACAACAAGTCGATCACGACCGTCGCCTCGAGCGGCCTGAGCCAGTCGAAAGTCGGCCTGCGTGGCGTCGAACCGCTGAACGACGTGCTGTCGTTCGTCTTCAACCTCGAGTCGGGCTTCAACCCGACCTCGGGCAAGTTCGCCGATGGCCCCAAGTCGCTTATCAACAATAACGGCGTCGCACTGGCCAATCGCAAGGCGGCCGGCGACGGCAGCCGCGCCGGCCAGGTATTCAACGGCCAGGCCTGGGGCGGTTTTTCGAGCAAGGACTGGGGCACGCTTTCGATCGGCCGCCATGTCACGCTGTTCGGCGACAGCACCACGAAGTACGACCCTATGAACGGCTCGTACGCATTCTCGATCATCGGCTATTCCGGCCTGACGGCCGGCATGGGCGACACGCAGGACGTGCGTCTGGACGACTCCGTGAAGTACACGATCAAGCACGACTGGTTCCATGCCGGCGCGCTGTACCAGTTCGGCAAGAGCGACGGCAGTCCGGGTGAAGCCTGGCAACTGGATGCCGGATTCGACTACGCCGGATTCTCGGTCGACGCGCTGTGGGGCCAGAAGAAGGACGCGATCTCGGCTGCTTCGCTCAGCGCCGCACAGGTTGCCACGCCGGGCGTTCCCTTCGACTCGCTGGCGGCGACGATTTCCGACAACGAGGCCTGGCAGATTGCGGCGAGCTACACCAATGGCCCCTGGAAGGCGTCCGGCGGCTACGAGCACATCACGTTTTCCAATCCCAGCCTGCCGGTCGCTGCCGGTTTTTCCGGCCTTGGCGGCTACTGGATCGCCTTCACCAACAACACCGCGTTTCCGCATGACAAGAAGCTCGACGTGTCGTGGATCGGCCTGAAGTACAACTTCAGCAAGGACCTCGATCTCACCGGCGCGTGGTACGGCTACAGCCAGGATGCCTACGGTGCGGTGAAGTGCTCGGACAATCGCGCGGGCAATTGCAGCGGCAACGAAGACGTGTGGTCCGTGCGCCTGGACTACCGCCTCACCCGGCGCCTCGACGTTTACGCCGGCGCCGCCTGGTCGAAAGTCCAGGACGGACTTGCATCAGGATTCCTCAACACGTCGGCAACGACGCTGATGACCGGATTCCGCTTCAACTTCTGACCGCTGAAGCCGAATCAAGGAACAGCAAAAAACCTGGACGCGGATGGTCGCGGCTGATCGCGGATAGGAGCAGGGCAGTTGAATCTGCCTTGCTTGATCCGTGTTCATCCGCGCTTTCATCCGCGCGGTCCGCGTCGGAAAGGCTCTTTTTGCGAGCTACCGACTTTCAGTCCGCGCTCGGCGTGCGCGTCTTGTGCCGGTATTCGCACAGGTCGCGGATGATGCACTGCGGGCAATCCGGGCGACGCGCCTTGCACACGTAGCGGCCATGCAGGATCAGCCAGTGGTGCGCGTCCCGCTTGAATTCCTGCGGCACGACTTTCTCCAGCTTGTCCTCGACCGCACGCACGGTCTTGCCGGGCGCCAGGCCCGTGCGGTTGGCGACGCGGAAGATGTGCGTGTCGACCGCGATCGTCGCTTCGCCGAACGCGGTGTTGAGGATCACGTTCGCGGTCTTGCGGCCGACGCCGGGCAACGCCTCGAGTTCGGCGCGCGTGCGCGGTACCTCGCCGCCGTGGCGCGCGAGCAGCAGCGCGCAGGTCGCCAGCACGTTCTTCGCCTTGGCGTTGTATAGTCCAATTGTGGAAATGTAGCTTTTGAGCCTTTCCTCGCCGAGCGCTTGGATCGCGGCCGGCGTGCCGGCGACCGGGAACAGGCGCCGCGTGGCCTTGTTCACGCCGACGTCGGTCGCCTGTGCCGACAGGATCACGGCGATCAGCAGCTGGAACGGGCTGGC
>DATNFS010000098.1:0-4841 GCA_035606275.1 Rudaea sp. | reverse complement strand
CGACTTTTCGTACATGACAGGGCCGGCGTCGCTCGGCGCCGTGGCCGGCGGCGCCGCCACGCAACTGCTGCTCGGCAGCCAGACGCTGTCGATCGGCGCACTGAACTATACGCAGGCGATCGACGGCAGCATCCTCGATGGCGGCTTCAATGGCGGCAGCGGCGGCGCACTGACCAAGGTCGGGACCGGATTCCTGCAGTTGACGGGCAACAATGGCTACACCGGCAAGACCACGGTCGCGCAGGGCCTGCTGGAACTCGACAGCGCGGTCGCCAGTCCCGAGGTGCTCGTGGAGACGGGCGCGACGCTCGCCGGCGTTGGTCCGGTCAACGGCAGTCTCGCCGCGCAGGCCGGCTCGACGATCATTCCCGGCAATGTGTACAACCCGAGCAGTTCTCCGCCGAACACGGCCCTGACGATCGGCAAGTTGTTCTGCGCTCCCAGCCCGACCGTGTTCACCCGCATCGGCAACGTCGGCGGCGCAACGCACGGCGACTATCTTGCGTTGAACTCATCCCTGCAGAGCGCGTTCTGTCCGCACCTGCATTTCTCGTTCGCCAGTGCCGGCGTGCCGCTCTCGGTGGGTTCCTATTACCTGCTGATACTGATCCAGGGCTCGACCGACTACTCCGCGGCAAACATTGATTTCGACTTTAATTACTTTCCGGGCTACACGCAGGCGACCGGCGCGATCACGATCCTGAGCCTGAGCGGGGTCACGGCGATCTACCTGCACCTCAGCGACCCCGGCGACCGGATCTTCCGCAACGGCTTCGATTGAGCCGCGCGCTGCGCAGCCGGATTGAGTCCCTCTACGGCACGCGTTTGGCGTCGATGCGCGTGCGGACATTGCGCAGGTTCATGTCCAGGTGCAGCCATTCGCCCTCGCGCGTGAACCCGACCGGCAGCAGCGCGCGCCGCGCGCCGACACTCATCGACACGGCCACGCATGGCTCGCCCTCCGAGATGCCGGTCAGCTTGTCCTTTTCGAACTTGCCGCGCAGCGCGCAGGCTTCCAGCGACAGCCAGCCCTGCGGATCGAACGTGGCCGCCGCAGGCTCGGCGGTCTGGTGCAGCTGGTAGTACGGCACGAGCGAGCCGCTGCCGTCGTACTCGACGCGGGCTTGCATCGCCCAGGTCTGGTCGAACGATGATTCCGCGTCGGTCTGCACGTGCACATGCCACAGTGACCAGTTCTTCTGCGGCGCCGGCTCGATCGCGACGGTTACGTGTGCAAGCTCCTGGCCGTTGTCGTGCGGCGCCTTGTCGACCTGCTCGCGGTTGTCGAAGCGCCCGCGCAGCAGCATTTCGGCGTTCGCCAGCGCGGCACTCGTGTCGGCCTTCGGCGGCGCGGCATGGGAAAACGAAAAACAGGACAACGCCGACAACACCAGCAGCAACCAGCCTGATTTCATGGCGGCAAACCTCGTCATGGCGGAAACCTCGCTTGTGGTCGGCGCAAGGCTATTCCCGCGCCGGAACGCTGTCCACGGTCCTCGGCGCACAGGGCGCGCACGGTGCGCGATGCGCGCCGGGTGACGGCCGCGCCAGGTCGAACGACGCGCGGCGGCGACGCCGCATTCCGGCCGCGACATCACCCGGCCTTAACGTCAAGTCGACAGTAACGCTATATTATTTGCCGCGACTTCAAACGCCACGACCGATAGGGGGTAGGGCGCGATGAAATGGCTGGTCGCATTGATCATTCCCGTGGCGTGTGCAGTTTCCGGAAATGTCGTCGCCTATTCGGGCGCGGACCTGGAGGTGGCGCTGCGCAACCAGGAAAACCTGCGGGCTGGCATGAAGCTGTCGGAAACCGATCTGTACCTGGTCGGCTATGCCAAGGGATTCGTCCGCGCCACGAGCGAGGCGCTTGGCGCAGGCGCAATCTGCCTGCCGGAGGATGCGACTTCGGTGCAGGCCGAAGCGCTCGTGCTGAAGTACCTCCGGGCCAATCCCGAGTTGTGGCAGAAGAACGCGGTCGATCTCGTTGCCGTGGCGCTGAAGACCACGTTTCCGTGCGAGAAGAAGTAAACGGCGCCGCGTCGCGAACGCAGAAAGATCTCCAGGCTCCTTCGAACAGATGCACGCCGCCGTAAAACGCCGCCGTGTATGATCTGCGCCCCGACTTTCAGGATCGATCCGACCATGACTCTTTCGCTTCACGATGCCAGCGTTCCGGTATTCACGCAGATGCTCGGCGGGCTCGACGATGTGCTCGCCAAGACGCAGGCCCATGTCTCGGCCAGGAAAATCGAGCCGGCTGCGCTGACGCAGGCGCGCCTGTTTCCGGACATGTTTCCGCTGGCGCGCCAGGTGCAGATCGCGTGCGACTTCGCGCGCAGCGTCAGCGCGCGTCTGGCCGGCGCCGACGTGCCTGCGTACGACGACAAGGAACAGAGCCTCGACGAGCTGCGCGCCCTGATCGCGAAGACACTGGCGTTCATCGCCGCCTTTGACGCAGCGCGTTTCGACGGCAGCGCCGAGCGTGAAATCGTGCTGCGCCCCGGCACGCCGAAGGAAAAGCGCCTGACCGGCACGAAGTACCTGCTGAGCTACGGCCTGCCGCAGTTCTTCTTCCATGTCACGACCGCATACGCATTGCTGCGCCACAACGGCGTCGAGATCGGCAAGCGCGACTATATGGGCGCGTATTGACCCGTAGACGATGCGAGTTGAACCGGCAGCGAATGTGATGCTTTGGCAGAACATGCCCCCTTCCGGCTGCCGCCACCTTCCCCCGCAGGCGGGGGAAGGCCCCATCCTGCAGCCTCGCTTTTCCTTCCCCTGCGAAGCGGGGGAAGGTGCCGAAGGCGGATGGGGGCGTTCGTGGCCAGACATACTTACAGACTGCCGCCACTCACCTCATCGGCTATCGTTCGACCAGCGCAACGGAGCGGTCGCCATGTCGAACAGCAAAAACTCCGCCGCTTCGAGCGCGTCGATCTCGAGTTCGACGGTATCGTCGATCGCCGCGCCGTCGCCTTGTTCGAGCGCCTGGCCATTCACCTCGATGCTGCCGCGCGCCACCTGCACCCAGCCGATGCGGCCCGCGGCGAAACGATGCGAAAGCGTCGCGTCGGCCGCGAGGCGCGAGGCATACAGGTCGACATCCTGGTGGATCAGCACGGACGTATCGCGCCCGTCGCGTGATGCGACCAGCAACAGCTTGCCGTCGAGCTTCCCCGAAAAATTTCTTTGCTCGTAGCCGGGCTTCAGTCCCGCCTTGTCCGGCAGGATCCAGATCTGCAGGAAGTGCACGCCGGCGCTGCCGGAATTGTTGAACTCCGAATGCGCGATGCCGGTGCCGGCGGTCATGCGCTGCATCTCGCCCGGCACGATCACCGCGCCGGTGCCGATGCTGTCCTTGTGCGCGAGCGCGCCGTCGAGCACCCACGACAGGATCTCCATGTTCTGGTGACTGTGCTGGCCGAAGCCCTTGCCCGGCTCGACGCGATCCTCGTTGATCACGCGCAGCGGGCCGAAGCCCATGAACTTGTCGTCGTGGTAATTGCCGAACGAGAACGTGTGCCGGCTCTTCAGCCAGCCGAAGTCGGCGAGGCCACGCTCGGCCGAGCGTCGAATCCTGATCATGTTCGTCTCCTGGTTTCCGGCCCGTATTGTCGGCAGGTGGCGCGCCGAAGTCGATACAGCGCGCCTGCCGCGGATTTTCCGGAATGCCGACCGGGAGCCGTTCAGCAACCGGGGTAGATACTTTGCCGGTGCGTGCCATCGCCGTGACGGCGCAGGTGCGCATCGAGCCGTGTCCGCGCGTCGTGCACGCAGATGCCCTGCCATGTCGCGCAGTTTGCGTTGGGGCGCCAACCATTTCCAACCGGAGACAATCTCATGACACATCGAATGACAGCTTTGGCTGCTGCACTGGTAGTGCTTTTCTCGGGCAGCGTTTCCATCGCGCGCGCCCAGGACCATGATCGCGGCGACGCGGTCACCTGCGAAAGCCACGACATGCACCGTGCGCGCTGCGAAGTGCCGTGGCGCGACGCGCGCCTGGTCGACCAGATCTCCGACACGCGTTGCGTGCGCGGCGAGAACTGGGGTATCGACAACCGCGGCCTGTGGGTCGACCGTGGCTGCTCCGGGCGCTTCGTCGCCGCGGGCGGCCGCGACCGTGGTGATGATCGCCACGACCACGGCGACCGCGACCAGGGCGACTGGCATCCCGGGCCGGGCTGGGATACGCGCTTCAATGTCTCGTGCGAAAGCCGTGACTTCGAATACCACTTCTGCGCCGTCGATCTTGGCGGGGCCGGACGCGTATCGGTCGCCCGCCAGGTATCCGACACCCGCTGCATCGAAGGACGCACCTGGGGTTCGAACCGCGGCGGCATCTGGGTGAACAAGGGCTGCGCCGCCGAGTTCACGGTCGATCGCCGCTGGCGCTGATTGCGCCAGGCTTCAATAAAAAGCCTCTCGCGTCGAGCGTGCGGCTCGCGTTGCTGGCGACGGGCCCGATAGAAAAACCGCTCGCGTTGAGCGTAGCGAGCGAAGTCGAAACGCCGCGGATTCTTCGGCGTCGGCCAAACCGGCCTCGTGCCGCGAACGGATATCAGTGAGCATGACCCCTCTCCCTCGGGAGAGGGGCAGGGGTGAGAGTCGGGTTCGTGTGGACGTTGAGCCGCCGGTGATGTTCGCCAACACCCCATTGTCGTATGATCGGCCCGTGCCACCCGGCAGTCTTCCGCTGCAGTGCCGCAGCGCCGCGCCGAACTGCAGGCCGTGTTCAGGAAATACGTCGCCGACCTGCCCGATCCGGCGCACTACGAGCTGCATTTCCTCGACGCGAAGATGCCGAACGCGTTCGCGCTGCCCGGCGGCAT
>DATNFS010000097.1:0-15672 GCA_035606275.1 Rudaea sp. | reverse complement strand
CGCACATCGCGCCGGCGGATGCCGATGGCCAGATCATCGGCGCGCGCGTCGTTTCGCCCGGCGTCATCAACTATCCGGTGAAGGCACTGGGCCTGTGCACCTGCATCACGACCGCGCGCTACCGCACGATCACCGAGGTCTACCCGGATAGCGCGCGCGCGACGGCCGGGCAGTGCAACGCCGCGCAGGTGGCGGCCGTGCGTGCGGCGATCGACTACGCCTTGGCGCAGCGCGGCTGAAGAGGCAGCGCGGCTGAAGAGGCAGCGCGGCGGCGCCGTGTTCCAAAGAAGGCTCCGCGATGCTCTTTTTCCACGACTCGTGCATGCGGTCGCAACGGTCCCCGCGCTTGTCGCACGGGAACCGGGAGGCCGGCGGCGCGGTCAGTGCGCCTTGTCCGGAGTGCCGACCGCACCCGCGCGCAGCAGCACGATGCCCGCAACGGTGGCGAGCAGCGCGAACAACGCGCCGCCGACAAACGCGGCGTGGTAGCCGCCGGTGAGCGCCGCCGCGTGATCCGCACCGAACAACGCCAGGTGGGTGGTGCGCGCACCGGCAACGCTGGCAAGAACCGCGAGGCCAAGCGCTCCGCCCATCATGAACGAGGTGTTGACGATGCCGGAAGCGAGGCCGGATTCGCTTGGCGCCACGTCGTTCATTGCCGCCATCAGCAAGGGGTTGAACGCGATGCCGGCGCCGAATCCGAGCAGCAGCATTGGCGGCAGCACGTCGACGGCGAAGCTGCCGTCGACCGGCGCCCGCGCGAACAACAGCAGTCCGGCGACGGCGCAAAGCAAGCCCGCGGCGAGCGGCGGCTTGACGCCGAAGCGCATGACCAGCCGGGCGGAAAGGCCAAGCGAGCAGGCGGCCATGATCAGATTCGTCGGCACGAATGCAAGCCCGACTTCGAGCGGGCTGTAGCCGAGCACGATTTGCAGATACAGCGCCGACAGGAAGAACCAGGCAAACATCGCCGCGGCCCACAGCACGCCGACAACGTTGGCGACCGCCAGGTTGCGCGAGCGGAACAGGCCGAGCGGCATCAGCGGCACGCGCACTTTTGCCTCGATCAGGAGAAACCCGGCGAACAGCACGGCCGCGCCGGCAAGCAAGCCGAGCGTCTGCACCGAACTCCAGCCGGCCTGGTTGCCGTTCACGATCGCGTAGATCGCGAGCATCAGCGCGCTCGTCACGGTTACCGCGCCGCCGACATCGAGATTGCGTTTTCCCTCCGCGCCGCGCGAGGCAGGCAGCAACGGCAGCGACAGCGCGACCACCGCGATGCCGATCGGAATATTGACCAGAAAAATCCAGTGCCAGTCGAACATGTTGGTCAGAAAGCCGCCGAGCAGCGCACCGATGCTGCCGCCGCCGGAACAGACGAATCCATACACGCCCATGGCCTTGGCGCGATCGCCGGTCTGCGTGAACAGGTCCACGATCAGCGACAGCGCGACGGCATCGACGATCGCGCCGCCGAGGCCCTGCACGGCGCGCGCGGCAATCAGTGTGAACTGCGAACTTGCCAGCCCGCACGCAAGCGATGCCAGCGTGAACAGCACGATGCCGAGCAGGAACAGGCGCCGGTGACCGTACAGGTCGCCGAGCCGGCCGCCGAGCAGCAGGAATCCGCCGGAAGTCAGCAGGTACGCGTTGACGACCCAGGCCAGCGAGCTTTCGGAAAACCCGAGACTGCCGCGGATCGTCGGCAGCGCGACATTCACGATCGTCACGTCGAGCACGATCATCACCACCCCCAGGCACAGTACGGCAAGCGCGAACCAGCGGCGACGTTCGTGCGTATCGTGCGCCTCCTGCGAGTCGACGACGCTGGTCGAATTCATCGGTAATTCCGTGGCAGCGGGAGGGCGATTATCGCAGACGCCGCGCCACGATCGCGGAGCGACGCGCAGCATCCACGACGAAGTCGACATTGCCCGCGTCGAACGCGAGTCGCTCCAATCGCGGATTGCAAATGAACCTGCCGCCACCTCGCCGGAACCCAGTCGATGCTGCCGGCGCTCCGTGCCGCGCTTGCGCAACCATGCGACAAGGGGGAATACCGATGAGATTGACTACTGCCGAAAAAGCACCGCTGCTGCATTTGATCGACATCTATGGGCAGCGCATCATGGTCGGTGGGCCGGGACGCCGGACGCTGCTCTGTTTTTTCCGCGATGCCGCGTGTCCGTTCTGCAACTTCCGGATCTACGAGTTGACGAACCAGCATCAGGCGCTTGCCGCGCTCGGCATGGACATCGTTGCCGTGTTCACGTCGACGCCTGACGCCGTGCGGCGTTTCGTCGCGCGCCAGCCGCGGCCGTTCCGTGTCGTCGCCGATCCGACCTCGCGCGCACACGAGGCGTACCGGATCGAGCGCTCGTTCTGGGGCAAGCTCAAGGGCATCGTGACACGCGTGCCGACGCTGATCAGGGGCTTGCGCATCGTCGGTCTTGCCGGCTTGAACACGACGAACCTGATGCCGGCGGATTTTCTGATCGATGAACGTGGACATATCGTCGAGGCCTACTATGGCAGGGATGCCGGTGACCGCATTCCATTCGAGCGCGTCGAGCTGTTTCTGGCGCGCGGCCTGATCGCAAGGGCGGCAGAAAAGCGGCCCGGTCCGACCGAACCGAAAAGCGCGCAGATCAGTGTTCTGGATTCCGTGCGTGCAAATCGTTCCAGGAGCGCCGCGGCGCGCGGGTCCGAAACCGGGGTCGGGTAGATTCCGGATTATCCAGATCGGTCGAAAACCGGATTTCGGTGCGCCGCGGATGCCGGCGTAACCTGCTCGCCCGTGCTTGCGCCGCGAAAGCTTTCATCACGGGCACTGGCCAGACGCAGGGCAGGGCAGGCAGTGAGCGCATGATTTTCTCCGGGCTTGGCGAGTACCTGTCTGCTCGTCGAACGGGACGGAGCGATATCGACAAGAAGGCGAATGCGGCGGGATGATAGATTGAATCGAAGGTTCGGCTCGCCATGCCGGGCCGGCGTCAACGCACTGTTCGGTCAACGCCGCGCGAGACTCCGGGCCTTTCGACGCGCTGGTTGCCGTCGCCGGGTTCGGCAAGAAACTCTGCGTCCATCACCATCTTCCCTGCAACCGCGGTCGAACTCGCCCGGATGCATCGCGGCCAATCCCGGAAAAGCGCCGATGGTTACGGACAGGCGAGGGCAGCGACACGAGGCGCCGCCCGCTGCGGAATCCTGACGCCAGCCGATGCTACTGATCGTGCTGCAAGGATTCGGCCTTGTCTTCGGCCTTCTGGTTCGAGGTGTCCGTCTTGACCGTCGTCGGCGGCCCGACCTTGGCTCTTCCGATCGTCGAATTGAATTTCGGATCGTACGGGTTGTCGCTCTCCTGAAGCCGGCGGTAAGCGATCGAGCCGTCGACACCCTGCGCTCCGGTCACTTCGGCGGCGCTGGTGGGCCCCGAACTGTTGATGATCGCTCCCTTGATGCGGGATTGTCCGGAAGCTTGTTTCGGGTCATTTTCAGCGGCCACGATTGCCCGTGCCTTGGCGTCGACCAGGGCCGACGGTGGGCCGTTGAGCATCGGATTGCCGGGATTGCCCGCCTGCCCCGTGCCTGCGCCGGGAGAGCTGACCACAAGATTGCCGACTGCGCCGACGTGGGATCCGGTCGCGCGCGAACGGACCTCTGCCCAGCGCGCCTTCGCGCGACGCAGGGCAACCTCGTCGCCATAGGTCTTTTTCAGGTCGCGCCAGATCACGTTCGCCTGGTCGAACTGCTCCTTGGTCATTTCCGCGTAGACCGCTTCGCGCGCGTCGACATAGTGTTGCTCGTTGCGCTCGGCGGCGAGCGCCATCCAGGCCATTCCGCGCGGCAGGTCCACCGGTATGCCCTGGCCGCGGGCGTACATCACCGCCAGGTTGTACTCGGCAGGCTTGTATGCCCAGGATGCCGCGACCTGGTACATCTGGATCGCGAACTCGTAGTCCTTCTTCTGGAACGCGCGTGCGCCGCGCAGGAAATAGTATTCGCCAGGGCGGGCATCGGCTTCCGGCGTGTCCTGGGCGGTGCCCATCTCGCGCGCGGCGGCGGCGTATTCCACATCGTAGGGCACCGTTTCCTTGCTGTCCCGGTTCGAGGACGAAAGGAAGGTCGCATCGACGGCAGGAAGCTGCCGCGGAAGCAGCGCCACGATCGAACACGTCAACAGCGCGAACGCTGAAGGGATGAATCTTGGCGGCATCATGGCGATCCTCCCCCTCGGTGTCGTGTTGCTGCCCAATTTACTGGATTACGAAGAGCTTCGCAGATCACAACATACGAAAGTCTTCGGATGTTTGCAATACCCAAGCCGTTTTTTCGATCCCCGGGCAATCGAGGCGAGAGGGAACCGGTCAGTGCCTCGGGGCTTCGCACTTTCTTGGCGCGCTCGGCAGGCGACGGGGCGGCCCGCTTCAAGCTTTTCTGCTGCCAGGAAGGTTAGGCGGGGGATCGTTTCTCGTAGCGGCGTTGACCAATGACGGAACCCTCATTCGACGCATTGCGCCAGCTGAGAATTTTCTAACGCGCGACGGAGTAAACTCTGTCCGGGTCACGAAACCCGGCACGTTCACCCGAGGAGTGGTATGAAAGTCCCCAGAGGTATCACTGCATTGCTTGTCGCACTGGTGGCCGCCTCGGCCTGGGCACAGTCGGCGCCGCAGCCGCTGAACCTCAAGTTGCCGCCCGAGGCCGTGCCGGTCGAAAGCGCGGAAGCGGCGCCAGCTCCCGACGCGGACGGGAATGCGGCAGTCGACGCGCTGGACGCGAAAGGCGCGCCGATTCCGGCAGCAGGCCCCGAACAGATGCCGGCAGGCGTGCAGGATCCCGATGGCAGGCCACGTAATCCCTACGCGGCGACGATGCCGCCGAAGTGCGACGACGCGACCTACAATCAGCCGCAGATGCACGGTAGCGTGACCGCCGGGGTTGTCGGCGGCAGCCATGTGAGCGGCAATTACCAGTCCGGTACCGTCAATGTTTCGCAGGCGTTCGGCAGCTGCGACAAGCCGGCGGGCGGCATGAACATCTCGATCGGTGTCAGCCAGGGAAATTTCAACGGGCGGCCGTCGTCGAGGCGGTCACTGAACGCATCAGCGCAGGTTCCCTGACGGCGCCCGGATTTCGTTTCGAGGTGGACAGAACGCATCCGGGCTGAGCTCGACCCGCCCTCCATCGTCTCCCGCACCCCGGCTTCTTGCCGGCAGATGCACGCCTGACCGCCAAGCGCCACTCGCAAATTGCGATGCCGAAGAACCGGCATGTCGCCGATTGGCCGAATCTGTGGGTTCTTTGTCGCCTCGGCTCGCGCGGCGGTCGTTAGGATCGACGCACTCCAACCAACCGGACGCCGCCATGAAGTCGATCGTGCTCGCTGCCATGCTAGCAACGCTGTTGCCGTCCGTGTGCTTGTCGGCCGACCCTCCGGCCGCGTCGACTGAAATCCGCGACGGCATGATCAAGGTGGCCGTCGTGCTGAGCGAAGGCGCGACCGTGATCGACTTTGCCGGACCGTGGGAAGTGTTCCAGGACGCGATCGTCGAGGATGGCCACGGCAATTCCGTTTCGCCGTTCGATCTGTACACCGTCGCGCCGGGCAAGGCGCCGCTGCACACGAGCGGCAGCGGCCGCCACGGCATCCTGGTTACGCCTGAATACACGTTCGATGATGCGCCGACGCCCGACATCGTCGTTGTCGGCGCTCAGGCCGGCGGCCCCGGCCTGAGCGAATGGCTGCAGAAGGTGCACGCGGAACGCAAGATGATCATGTCGGTCTGCACCGGCGCATTCAAGCTGGCCAAGGCCGGCCTGCTCGACGGCAAGGAGGCCACCACGCACCACTGGTTCTTCGGCAATTTCGCGCGCGACTTTCCCGACGTGAAACTGGTGAAGCAGGTGCGCTACGTGCAAGCCGACCCGATCACGTTCAGCGCCGGCGGCCTGACCTCGGGCGTCGACCTGGCGCTGCACGTCGTAGCCGACCGCTTCGGCGTGGCGCAGGCGCAAAAGACCGCGGATTACATGGAGTACGAAGGCACCGGCTGGAAATCCAACCGGTTGGCTGCCGAATTTCCGACGCCGGTGACGCGCGAGGAATGGTCCGGCCAGTTCGCACCGGAGTCCGCCCTGACCCTGCATGTCGTCACGCTGGGCGCCAGTCCCACGCTGACAGCCGACATCCCGGCGCAGCACGTGACCGGTGCGCCGGTGACCCTGAAGTCGGCCGGTGGCAACTTCAGCGTGTCGCTCGCCATCGCCGGGCATCCCGCCACGTTCGAAGGCAAGGCGACCGACAGCAACACGATCGCCGGCACGTTCACACAGGATGCCAGGGCACGCCCGCTGACGCTGAAGAAGCAGTCTGCAAACTGACCGGCTGCCGCTCACGCTGCGGAACTGCGGAAGCGCTCGCGGTAGTCGCTCGGTGACACGCCCAGTTCGGCCACGAACGAGCGCCGCATCGTTTCTGCCGTGCCGAATCCGCAGCGTCGCGCAATCTGCGCGATATGCAGGTTGTTGTCCTCGAGCTTGCGGCGCGCCGCCTCGAGGCGCGCGCGTGCGACGTAGTGCGCGGGCGGCATGCCGACGCCGGCGTTGAAGCGCCGGGCAAAGTTGCGCTCGCTCATGGCAACCCGCGCGGCCAGCGCCGATACCGACAGGTCGCGATCGAGGTGATCCAGAATCCACAACTGCAGTTCGCGCAGTCTGTCATCCTCGCTGAACTGCGCCGCAAGATGGCTGCTGAACTGCGACTGCCCGCCGGGACGCTTCAGGAACATCACCAGTTCCTGCGCGACGGCGAGCGCGACCGGTTGCCCCCAGTCGTTCTCGACCATGGCGAGCGCCAGGTCCATGCCGGCGGTCACTCCGGCAGAAGTATACAAATTACCGTCGCGCACATAGATCGCATCCGGCTGAAGGCGTATCGACCGGCCCATGTCGCGAAGTTCGTCGACATAATCCCAGTGCGTGGTCGCCGCCTTTTCGTCGAGCAGCCCGGCTCTGCCCAGGATCAGCGCGCCGGTGCACACTGAGCCGAGGCGCGAACTTTTCGGCGCGATCCTGCGTATCCAGCGCAGCACGGCCTGGTCCTCCATCACGCGATGGCAGCCGATACCGCCCGCGATCAGCAGGGTATCGGCGCGGGTGACATCGCGAAAGCTTCGTTCCGCGATCACGCAAAGGCCGGACGACGTACGAACCGGCCCCGCTTTCGCGGCAACGAGTTCGACGCGATAGGCCATGCCGCTGCAGACGTCTTTCTCGCGCAGCCAGCGCGCGCAACGCGCGAAGACTTCCAGCGGGCCGGTAATGTCGAGAATCTGGGCATCGTCGTAGCCGAGCATGACGACGTGATGCGGCTCGCCGCGCGGGCGCACAGGCTTCTTCGAGGCGCCGGAACGGGGCGGTTTCGGATTCATTTGCATGGCATTGCCGGGGACCCGCATTTTCGCTTGACGGCGTCAGCCGACAGGCCGTTTCGCCACGAACAATGCGCCGGCGACCGGCTTGCCGCTCTCCAGACGCAGCACGACCGGCTCCTGCGCGATATCGACGAAGCCGGCGTCGACCAGTTCGCGCGTGATGCGCGCCGGCGCCTGGCGGTAACGACCGGTCTGCGGCAGCAGTTCGGTATCGTCGCCCACGCTGGTCTCGATCGAAAACGCAAGGCAGCCGCCTGGTGCCAGATGGGCCAGCGCCAGCGGGAATGAAGCTGCCGCATCCGGCAGGTAGATGTAGACGTCGGTCGCGACGATCAGGTTCCAGTCTTCGCGGGCGTCACGCAGGAACCCGATCAGCTCTGCCGTGTGCAGGTGCCGGTACAAGCCTTTCGAGCGCGCGCGTTCGAGCATGCGCGGCGACAGGTCGACGCCGTCGATGACGCGACCGGGCCGGGCGAGGCGTACGGCCATCAGTCCTGTTCCGCAACCCAGGTCGAGCACGCGGTCTCCGACATCCGCGCCCTGCCGTTGCAGGAAGTCGGCCAGTCGTGCCGGCGTATCGTACGAGAGCAGATCGACCAGCGTGTGTTCGAAACGGTCGGCGAAATCGTCGAACAGGATGCGGATGTAGTCGCTTTCCACGGCCGCGGGCAGCGTGCCGGTCGCGGCGGCATGAAAATGCGCGATCATCGAATCGTCGGGGTCGAGTGCCCTGGCCCGCTCGAACGCGGTTCGCGCGGCGGCAACGTCGTCGAGCTTCAGGTGCGCGCGGCCGAGCCAGACCCACGCCTGCGTATCGTTTTCACGCGTCTGCAGAATTCGTTCGAGCTCGCGTGCCGCGTCGAGTGCGTTGCCGGCCTGCAGCAGCGCGGTTGCGTGCTCGAAGGCGACATCCGCGTCATTCGGCGCCAACGCCCGCGCCTGCTGCCGGCTGCGCAGTGCGGCTTGTGTCTCGCCGAGCGCCGCCTGCACGTCGGCAAGGCCGCGCCACGCCTCCTGCATTTGCGGAAACGCGCGGACGAACTGCGCATAGAGCGGCAGCGCTTCCTCGTTGCGGCCGAGGCGCCGCAACGCCATCGCGCGATGCAGGGACAGTGCAGGGTGCTGCGGCGCCACCTTCAGCGCGGCGTCGAACGAGGCGAGTGCTTCGTCGAGTCGGCCCGACTCCAGCAGCGCCAGGCCCAGCGCGTTCCACGCCGGCACGGCCCGCGGCAGCAGTGCGTTACCGCGTCGCGCATGCTGCAGCGCTTCGTCGAGGCGTCCGAGCCGGCGCAGCGCGACGGAAAGATTGACCGCGATCTCGCCGTTGTCCGGTGCAGCGCGAACGAGCGGTTCGAGCAGTTCGGTGGCTTCGCGATCCCGCTGTTGCTGCAGCAGCAACGTTGCCAGCGGTCCAGCCGCGTGCATGTCACCGACGCGCAGCAATTCGCGGTAGCCGGCTTCGGCTTCCTGCATGCGACCGGCCTGCTGCAGGGCTTGCAGCGCGTTCAGACGTGGATTCGGACCGGCGCTGTTGCCGGTCCCGGGATTGTGTGCAGCCATGGACGAACTTGCTTGCGGGATCCGGGGGCGAAATATACATCGGCGCCTCGGGCGGGGGACCAGGGTACGTCGTCATGCATCGTATTTGGAGGCAATCGGCGCGTTTTTTCGCTGCCGACGCGCAGCTTTGCGCGACCACGCGCATGCAATCCGCCGACGACGGGAGTGTCCTGGCCCGTCCTTCGTTTCACCGATTGCCCAGACTTCTCATGTCCCGGGCGCCTCGCATGAGGTAGGCTGAAGTCGACCGGGCGATCGGAGTTGAAAATGCCGTCGAACGTACGCTTTGCCATCGTTACCGGCACGAGTTCCGGCCTCGGCGCCGCAATCGCGCAGGCCTTGCTCGCTGAACACTGGACCGTGATCGGAATGAGCCGCAGGATGCCGGTTTTTTCCGCACCCGGTTACCGGCACGTCGTGATCGACCTGGGCGACCTGGCGCGCCTGCGCGAAGTCGCGAACGAACTGGCGCCGATCGTGGCCGATCCGAACTGGAGCCGCATCGGGCTGGTCAACAACGCCGGTGCGATAGGTTCGATGCGCGGGTTCGAGCGAGCCGATCCGATCCGTATGGCATCGCTATTCGCCGTCAACGCCGTGGCGCCGATTTTCCTGTGCGGTTTGGTCGCCCGAACTGCGCCCGGCGCGACGCCGCTGCGCATCGTCAATGTGTCGACCGGTGCTGCCGTGCAGCCGATTCCGGGAATTGGCGACTATGGCAGCAGCAAGGCTGCGTTGCGCCTGGCCAGCATGACGCTGGCGGCCGAGCTCGGGTCGAACGAGCGTCCCGGCGGCGCGCGGCCGAACGCGGCGGTGCTCAGCTATGCGCCCGGTGTCGTCGACACAGCGATGCAGGAATCGGCTCGGGCCGGCGATCGGCCGTGGAACCGGTTGTTCGTCGACTTCCATGCGCAAGGCAGGCTCGTGCCGGCAGAAGCGCCGGCGCGAGAGGTGGTCGAGTTTCTTTCCGGCGATGGCGAGCAGCCTTTCCTGGAGCGCCGCTTCGGCGAGCGCTGAACCGCGCCAGGCGCCGCGCGAATCCCGCGCTTGCGATCCGGCCGGCCGAAGCGCGCCGCTTCGCCGCGTTCATCGCGTCGATTTCGTCGCTGCGATCTACTTCTTCAGGGCCGTTGCCGCGTCGAGCATTTCCTGCACATGCTTGTCGGGGCTCAACGACGAATAGGCCGACGCGATCGATCCGGATGGCGTGATCAGATAGGACGTGCGGTCTGACCAGCCCGGTTTCTGCACCAGCAGCGAGTCGTACTGTTTTGCGATCTTCGCATCGGTATCGGCGGCCACCGGGAACTTGCCGCCGCAGTGCTCGGTTTCCTTCGAGAAGTCGGCGAGCTGGTCGATGTTGCCGGCGGTGACGCCAATCACGGAGGTGTTCTGCGCCTTGAACTTGTCGACAGCCTCGGAAAACAGGTGTGCCTCGATGTTGCAGCCCGTGGTATGTGCCGCCGGGAAGAAGTAGACGACGACCGGACCTTTCTTCAGCGCGTCGGCCAGATTGAACGTGAACGGTTTGCCGGCGAGGTAGGCCGGCGCGCTGAAGTCAGGCGCCTTGTCGCCGACCTTCAGGGCGGCGAACGAGGCCGACGTGAGCGAGAGCGCGCCCGCGACGCCGGCGACGGCAAGCTTGAGCAGGTGTTTCATGGTGATTTCTCCGGTGGCAAGTGGAGCTTGATCTTGACACCTTCTGCCGAAAAACGCCGTGAGGGCGGGGGCAAGAAGGCGCCGACACAACAGCAAATGTGCAGGCAAAGCATTCAATTCGCCGCCCCGGGAGCAGGTATCACGAGCTTGCCGTCGCTTTCGGCGACGAATACCTCGCTCGAACTGCTCGACGAACCGTTGGCGTCCCTGGTTTCGGTCTTGATGACGAGCTTCCTGGTCGGCGGCAGCGTGAACTTCATCGGTTTGCCATTCGGACCGGGGCCACCCTTGGCGCGCTCCTTGTCCGTGGCGTCGAGGTCGGCGAGCTGGATCGACGTGATCTTGCCGCCCATGTCGCCCGTCATCATCATCTTGTAGAACTCCAGCGCCTGCGGATCGGCGCCCTTGGTGTAGAGAAATCCGGTCAGCGTCTTCTCGTCCTTCGCTTCGTACGCCTTCCTGTAGGCGTCGACGAAGGCTTTCTCCTGCGCCGGGGTGGCGCAGAATCCCGCCACGGGGACGATCGCAAGCAACATCAACGAAAAGGCCTTCTTCACGACGATCTCCTTCAAATTCGTTGAACGGGGCCGGCGCGTACCGGCCATGGCGGTTCCGCGTGCCGGCTTGCTCCACATTAAACCCAAAACCACGCAAGTGCACCTGGCGATTGGGGCATTCGATCGCGTGCTATTGCGCCGGCAGGGCGGGAGCGTGCCGGCATGAACGTGATCGGGCGGAAGAGACATGCTGGCTGTGATTGGAGTACCTTGAAGGCGGGGAGTACGGCAGTTCCTTCAACTGGGGAGTCGACATGAAATTCTTGATCCTGTTCGCGCTGGGTGCGCTCGTGTTCGGCGGCACGGCGTTCGCCGCGACGAATTGTCCGTTGATCGACATTGCACTGTTGAACAAGGGGCTGCCGGAAGGCGCGCCGTGGCGCGTCATGTCGGGCGGACAGGGCGAGTGCAGCTTCACGGCAAAGGATACGAGCGTGAGCTTCGGCTTCTCGCACATGGTGGCGGAGTCGACGCAAAAGGCCACTGAATCGGCGTCGTCGATGAAGGACGCGGTCACGCCGACCAGCCGCGTGGAACCGCTGCCGGCGCTCGGCGAATACGGCATCGGCTACACCATGAAGGGCGACGCGGGCCGCTTCAATGAGACGTCGATGTTCTTCTATGGCCACCGCGGCGCGGTCGGTGTCTCGGGTTACCTCAACCTCAAGCATGCGATCACGACGGCGCAGCGCGACTTCGCCGCGACCCTGATCGCGTCGACGCTGGGCGTGGCGAGCAACGCGAAAGCGCTGGCGAAGGAAACCCGGTGTCCGTATTTCGACGAAGACCTGGTCAAGCGCCTGCTGCCGCCCGGCGACATGACGATCTCGGTGCCGAACAAGGACAGCTGTGTCGTCTCGGCCTCCGGCAACGTGCTGATGGTCTCCGTGAATCGCTCGGCGCAGTCGGCCCAGGCAGTATCGAACATGTTGAAAGGCAATGGCTGCACGGTCGATGCGCTGCCGAAGTTCGGCAAGGCCGCCGGCATCGCGCACCATTGCGGCGGCGGCAATCCGCGCGCGCAGGTCCTGATCGCATCCGCCGGGCGGATGCTCGACGTGACGCTGGTGCCGACCGCGGAGCCGACCGAAGCACAACGCACCACGCTCATCGAACTGGCCGAGTTCGCCGCGAAGCACTAGATGCAATGTTCCGTAAATGACTTTGCGCGCGCGAGAATCGCTCTTGAGCGCCTTCCCCCTTGACGGAGAGGGGTTGGGGAGAGGGTGACGCCCGCGTAGAGGCTATTGCGGAACGAGTCACTGGACGGCAACTGCCGGTGTTGCATGGAGGCACGGCTTTCCCTCGCGCGCGGGCAACGTCGGCTGCGCACGCTTTGCGAAACGGAGTTGCGCGCGTGAAAATGAGTGAATCCGGCCCCATATCCGGTCCAGAAGGGAGGCGGGCCGATGGGCCATGAAATCCGCGGCCGCGCATCCTGACCCAACGAGGACAACCCATGATTACGGAACGCGCAATTCTCGCCGGCGGCTGCTTCTGGGGCATGCAGGAGCTGATCCGCAACATGAACGGCGTGATCTCGACTCGGGTCGGTTATTCCGGCGGTGACGTGCCGAACGCGACCTATCGCAACCATGGCACGCATGCCGAAGCGATCGAGGTCGTGTTCGATCCGGCGAAGCTGGGCTATCGCCAGTTGCTCGAGTTCTTCTTCCAGATCCACGATCCGTCGACGAAGAACCGGCAGGGCAACGACCTGGGCATGAGCTATCGGTCGGCGATCTACTACACATCGCCGGAACAGGAGCGCGTTGCCCAAGACACGATTGCCGACGTCGATGCGTCAGGGCTGTGGCCCGGCAAGGTGGTCACCGAAGTCGAGCCGGCGGGAGCTTTTTGGGAAGCCGAGCCGGAACATCAGGATTACCTGCAGCATTTCCCGGCCGGCTACACCTGCCACTTCGCGCGGCCCGGGTGGCGCTTGCCGGTGCGCGCCAAGGCGGGATCCGCCTTGGGTTGACGTCGCCTGCCCCTGCAGGCGCCCGTCACCCCACCCTTTTCCGCGAACCGGAGAAAGGCAGGGTCGACGGGGCGACAGTCCGGCGCAAGAGTTGCCGGTCCGGCGAACCGTGTTCAGGGAATCCGATAGAACGGATTCGGCAGAAGGAATCCCTGTAGTGCGTGGCCGCCGGCAAGATCGCTCGGCTGGTCGCCCATGTTCACGACGATCGTGACTCCCTGCGCCTCGATCGCTGCGCGTTGCGAGGCCTTGAACTCGGCGGTCGATCCGATCGGCTTGCCGTCCTTGCGCATGTAGATTCCGGCCCAGTCAGCATAGCCCGCGCGCGTGAGGTTGCGCTCGGTCGCGGCGCGCTCCTTCTCGTAGCGGCCGGTGACGAAATATACGGGGACATTGTTTTCGCGCGCGGTGTGGAACAGGCGCAGCGTCGGCGCGATCGCCGTGGCGCGGCCGGTCGCATTCCAGGCGATCGCGCCGCAGGGACCCTTCGGCAGGTTGTCGCAGGGGCCGTCGGTGAAGTAACCGAAGTCGTCGGCCATCATCTGCTCCCAGTTGCTGAGCGAGGTCTCGTCGATGTCGAGAACCAGCGCCGGCCTGGCGACATCCCTGGCGTGCGCGAGAAGGTACGCGCTGGCGCGCGCGACGATGGCCTCGATTTCGGCGGGGTAGCGGCTGTCGTGATACGAGCGCAGGGCGGCCTTGAGTTCGCCGAGATTTGCCGGGGTCGCCTCGGGACGCGTCTGTGTCGTTGCGCACGCCTGCAACAGCAACGACAGGAACAGCAGCAACAGTGTGCGCAAGGCGCGCGAGGAACCGGTCGAGGCGTGGCGGGACAATGCGTCAACGCGCATGTCGCCTGATGCGTACGGGAACATGCCGGGCTGACTCCTGTGTGGCGGTGGCGGCGCGACGATGATAACCCGTGGCGTCGAGACGTGTTCGGATTCTCGTGCGGGCGCGCAGGGCGTTGCCTGCGCGCGCGCCATTTGCCGGCATCGCGTGTGCGCAGGCGGCGAAGATTTATTCCGTGCGGAAGGAATTCCGCTCAGGGGCCCCTGTTGAGACATGCCCGATAGCGCTCTTCGACGCGATTGGCAAACCACTCCGTGGTGAGCTTGCGCGTGATCTTCGGGCTTTCGAGCGAAATGCGCGGCAGCATCGCGCGCGGTTGCGGCGCGTGAGCGGCCTGGTCTGCCAGTTCGAAGACGCGTCGATACAGTTCGGTCTGCTCGAAGTCGATGCTCTCGCCGCGTTCGAGCGCACGGCGGATGTCGGGGTCGTCCATGCCGATGCGTCGTCCCAGCGCCCGCGCGGCGAGTTCGGTCAGGCCGGCTTCGCTGTCGTCGTAGCGGATCAGGTCGCCATCGAGCGCGAGCGGGATTCCGGACGCGAGGCTCACCGCCCGCTGGAATGCCGCGTTGCGGCTGGCATAGAAGCCGGCGTTGTAGTCGGCGAAGCGGAACAGCATCCGGTCGTAGCTGACCGGATGGCCGAGCAGGTGGGCGATGCCGAAGTAGACGCCGCCGCGGCGCGTGAACACCTCGTCGCGAATCGACGTGGCGATCGGGTAGGGATAGGGCTGGTCCCTTGCGTGCTGCTCGGCGAACACGACGCTGACCTGCATCGGGCCGCCGGTGCGAACCGGGTTTGCATCGGCGAACAGCTGCTTGCCGAGCGGTACCGAACCGATCAGGTCCTCGTAGATCAGGCTCAGCTCGCGCTCGGTGTGCACGCCGTCGAGACGCTCGCCATAGCTCTTGCCGTTCGGCGACTGGAGCAGCAAGGCGCCTTTCACCAGCAGCAGTGGAATGTGGTGGTGCGCGGCGCGCCGGTCGATCTCGGCACGGGCGATCCGGCCGAGGCCGGGCACGGAGGGATCGGCATTGAACGAGGACTCCTGCGCTGCAACTGCCAGTGCCGCACAGACGTGCGGCACCGAAGTTTCGATCTGCAGCGCCGTAAACGCAGCATATATGTCGGTGGCCCAGCCTTCGCGATCGGGAACCGGTGCCGGAATATTGCGCAGGATCTGCGTGCGCACTTCGGCAGGTTGACGCGCGGGACGCGTGGCCTCGCGTTTCACGCAACCACCGAGCAGCACGAGCGCGGCGAGGGCGAGCGCCGCGGCGGCCCGCAGCGCACTGCGTCGCACTGGCAACGCGCGGCCGGATGCAACCAGGGTGCGTCTCGCCAAGACCTCGCTCATGGCAGGCATGCTATCGCATCGTCGCATCGTCGCATCGGCGCGTGCAGTCGCCGAGCCGTGGGTTCCTCCAGGGTCGTCATCATCGGTTTGGACTGTTGCGACGCAAGATGTTCGGATCGTGCTTCGGCCCGCGTTGACCATGCGACAACGTGCGCTCGGAGGTGGCATGAGGAAGAATCGGCGTCGATATCACATGTCGCTCGCATTGGTGTGCTCGGTTACCGGTTGCCAGGGGGCGATTGCGGCCGCGCCGGTCTGCATTGATCCGGGCCA
>DATNFS010000096.1:0-11828 GCA_035606275.1 Rudaea sp. | reverse complement strand
CGGCCAGGGATAGGCAAGGATCGCGTCGCGCGCCATCTTCGAAAATCCGCGCGCCGGGCGCCGGTAACTCGCTGCGTAGCGCAGCAGGAATCGTTCCGCGAGCAGGGCGATGTCCTCGCTGCGCTCGCGCAACGGCGGCATGCTCAGGGTGATGACGTTGAGCCGGTAGAGCAGGTCTTCGCGGAAGCGGCCGCTCCTCACCATCTCGCCCAGATCCCGGTTGGTCGCGGCGATGATGCGCGCATTGGCGCGCCGCGTGACCGGATCGCCGACACGTTCGTATTCGCGGTCCTGGATGAAGCGCAGCAGCTTCGGCTGCAGCATCAGCGGCACGTCGCCGACCTCGTCGAGAAACAACGTGCCGCCCTCGGCCTGGTCGACGCGACCGAGCTTGTTCTCGATCGCGCCGGTAAAGGCGCCCTTGCGATGGCCGAACAGCTCGCTTTCGAGCAGCTCCGCCGAAAGCGACGGACAATTGACGACGACGAAATTTTCCTTCGCGCGCGGGCTGCAGTTGTGGATCGTGCGCGCAGCGACGCCTTTTCCTGTTCCGCTCTCGCCGAGGATCAGCACGGTCGCATCGGTGTCGGCGACCTGGCGCAGCGTCTGCAGCACCAGGTTCATCGACGGGCTTTCGCTGTCCATCTCGGCGACGCTGGTCGCGCAGTCCTCCTTTTCCAGCGCCTCGATGCGCTGCTCGAGCCGGCGCGCGCGCAGCTGCTTGCTCGCCGCCATGCGCAACTGTTCCGGCGAGCACGGCTTCACCAGGTAGTCGACTGCTCCGGCGCGTATCGCGTCGAGCGCACTGTCGATGGAGGAATGCGCCGTCACGATCACGACCCGCATCCACGGCGCGTACTGGCGCAATGTCGGAAGCAGGTCGAGACCGGACGTTTCGCCGAGGCGCAGGTCCAGGAAGCACAGGTCGAACACGTCGCGCTGCACCAGCTCTTCGGCCTGGGTCGCATCGCTCGCCGTGCGCACGCGATGCCCGGCGTCCTCCAGGCAGTAGCGGAACGTGCGCAGGATGTTCTGTTCGTCGTCAATCAGAAGAATGCGCGAAGTCTCTTCCGTGCTCGGTTCTGCCATTGCAGGGTTTCCTCAGGTTGCGTGTGGTTGCGTGGCGCCCGTTTTGCGGCGCGCACCGCCGTATCCATTGCGCCTTGCATGGCGCGCTGCAGCCGATCTTTGCAAAGCGCAATCCGCGGCGGCATGCACATGACCGGAATGCGTGAGTTTAGCGGGTCCGCGACATTGGCACGTGAATTGATAAAGGTAAGCGCGGCTCCCCGGGAACGCAAGAAACCGCAGCCGCGTGCTTCGAGTAGAGGATGAGGGCAGGTAACCATGAGCAGATACCACGGCGACCAGTACTGGACCGAGATCCACGCGCGTACGATGCGCGACTGGCGCGAATTCAACGACGACGACGTCGATGCGTTTCACGCGATCCGGCACGAACGTGAAGTGCGCGCCCGTGATCAACGCGCGTTCGCGCGCAGCCAGCGGCGGATGGAACCGGCCGACCGCGAGCGCGATCGATAATTGGCTTCGCCTGCGGGCGCATCCTGTGCCGAGCGTCGCCGTGGCGGCGCCCGCATTCCGAATTGGCTTGACGCGCAGTCGATCGCCCTCGAGGCAATGCGACGCGGACCGACGCGAGCGGTTCACCGCGCGCGCCGGTCCGGCTCGCTACAGATGCGTGAACAGATAGACCAGGACAAGCAGTCCCGCGGGCACGCCGAGCAGCCAGGCAAGCAGATATTTTCCCATGTCGTTCTCCTGTATCGGGGCAACGCGCTCGAAGCGTGAACGCTCGAGGCAAAGTGCAATATCCCGGCCAAGGCGAACGGAACGTTTCAGCGGCAGTCACCATCCCCGCGTCTGCCGGAACAATTGCGCTGCTGGACCGCCTTTTCGCGGCGTTACCGCGCGTTCCAGCCGGGCGGCCGCGACGAAGCAGCAAAGCCGACGCGCGCTTCTGTCGAATGCAATTCGCCCGATATCGTGATGCGCTTCGGGCAGGATGCCCGGTACATCGGCCGGACCGTCCATTCAACAAGCCGGCGCTCCTGCGGCCAGCACTGGCACGCCCCTTGCCCATGGCTTCAGCGCAACGTCCTGATTGCTGCAGTGAACGGATGCTGGGCACAGGAAATAACGATCCCTCCAAGGAGCACACCCATGAGTGTTGGCACCATCCTGCTGATCATCCTGATCCTCGCCCTCGTCGGCGCCTTGCCGATGTGGCCCTACAGTTCGAGCTGGGGCTACTACCCGACCGGCGGCCTCGGCCTGATCGTCATCATCGTCATCATCTTGTTGTTGCTCGGAAGAATCTGACGCAACGGAACGTGCCGGCGCGCGCCTTGCGCCGGCACGCTCCCGCTCTCCGTATACATTTGCTCAAGGCAGGCCCGCCAGCGTCACATCCCGGCATGCGCCCTTTCAGGCGCGAAGAATCGAATCGAAATTTGCCGGGCCGCTCTTGCAAAAGTCACTGGCCGCGCCGCGCTTACATGCATTTTGCATGACACAGGATCATGGCCTTCTTGATTTCATTGCGATTTTGTTCATCGACTGATTGGAACGTCGTTTGCAATCCATGCAGTTACAGGACGACCAAGGAGGCGACCATGCTCGGATCCAGTTTCTTGATCGGTTGTATTACCCTTGCCGCCGGCGTGTGGGCTTCCGCTGCCGGTGTCGACCAATGGCAACTGCTGTTGCAGGCAGGCTGCGCCGTGGTGATGTCGCTGTCGATCTTCCTGATCGTGTTGCGTTTTACCGAGACGGACGACGGCGAGGTTGCCGCGAACCATTCCTCGCCCGGCCGTTCCCCATTCCTTGCGGTCGCAACACCCGACCCCCGCGGCTGAGATCATCCGGCGCTGCGGCGTGCGCCCTCGCGTCGATCATGCCGGGGAATCGGCCCGGCGCGTCGCAGCAGACGTTGCAGAGCGCGTTCCTGCGCCGACAGATGCAGGCTGGCAACCGTGCGTCGCGGCAGCTTGAGGGCGCCGCGCTGATAGGCGTCAATCACCGCCGGGTGCACATAACAGGTCCTGCACACCGCCGGCGTGTTGCCGAGCCGCTCGGCAACCTGCCTGGTCGCCGCCGCGATATTCGCTTTCGCCTGCGTTTCACCTTGCGGCGCATCGAGCTCGAGCAGCGCGCGCGCCATCTCCAGCGTTCCTGCCCAGGTGCGAAAGTCCTTCGCGCTGAAATCGTCCCCGGCCGTTTCGCGGATGTAGGCGTTCACGTCGGCTGAACCGATCGCTTCGGGATTGCCGTCGGCGCCGATGTACTGGAACAGATCCTGGCCCGGCAGGTCCTGGCAGCGACGCACGATGCGCGCAAGCCGGGCATCGTCCAGGCGCACGTCGTGGAACTGCCCGCTCTTGCCGCGAAAGGAAAAACGAATGCTCTCGCGTCGCACACGGGCATGGCGGTTCTTCAGCGTCGTCAGTCCGTACGACCGGTTGTTGCGTGCGTATTCGTCGTTGCCGACGCGGATCAGCGACCTCTCCAGCAGCCGCACCAGCAAGGCCAGCACCTTGCGCCGCGGCAATCCCGGCTGGCGCAGGTCGGCGGCAACGTGCCTGCGCAATTGCGGCAACCGTTCGACGAAGGCGAGCATGCGGCCGTACTTCGTCGCGTCGCGCGTCGCGCGCCAGAGCGGATGATAGCGATATTGCTTGCGGCCGCGGGCATCGCGCCCGGTCGCCTGGAGATGACCGTTGGCATGCCGGCAGATCCACACGTCGGTGTAGGCCGGCGGTATCGCAAGGCGCCGGATCCGTTCCAGGATGCGGCTGTCGCGCAGGCGGCCGCGAGTACCGATGTATACAAATTGCGAGCCGCGGCGTTCGCGCCGGAAGCCCGGTTCGTGGTCGGTGACATAGACCAGCCCGCTCCCGTGCAGGCCACCGGCCTGCACGCTGCTTGCAGGCCCGGTCCGTGGCGACGGCTTGCCGGACCCGTTCACGGCAACGTGCGGGCCCGAGCAGGACCGTGCAAATCACAATCTCCGCCCCCCATTGTTTGCAATTTGCAATGCCGCGCCGGATTCCCTGCATCCGGCAACGGTTTCGAACGCTTCCCTGCCGAACAAAATAGTGGTTCCCTTAATGAATTCATTCGCGAAGTCGGCGCATACTGCACCAAAGATTCCAGGCCTATCCTTCCATGCAGAAGAAGCGAATCCTGCTTGTCGAAGATGACCGCAGCCTGCAGACGGCGCTGCGCTATTTTCTCGAAGACATGGGCTACGAAATCGTCGTGGCCGAAGACCATGCCCAGGCGCACAAGGTCATGGGCGACGGTCCGTATGCTGCGGCCATCGTCGACTATTTCCTCAACGACGTGCCCAGTTCGCAACTGATTGCGGAACTGCAACGCCGCCATCCCAGCATGCCGCTGGTCTGTTCGACTGCCGCCAGTGCGGCGCAGATCCAGATCGAGGAAGGCGCGACACCGCCGACGGCCTTTCTGTTCAAGCCGTTCGCGGTCAGCGAATTGCGCGAAACGCTGCGCGCGCTGATTGCCAGCTGACGAACCGGCACGGCATTTGCTGCGTGTCGATCGAGCATGAACTCGTCGGCCGGAGGGTGATGGCATGATCCGCAAGCTCAAGTCAGGCGCCTATCGCCTCTACTCACGCAAGCCGGATCCGAAAACCGGCAAGCGCCGCAACCTCGGTACATTCGGCACGCGGGCCGCTGCCGAGAAGCACGAGCGTGCCGTGCAGTATTTCAAGCGGCATTGATCGCGGCACGAGCATCCGGCCAAAGCAGGTTTCGTTCTGCACGGAAGCCGGCTCGCGCGCGGCGGACCGACTGCGCCGGCAGTGAGGGTCAGCCGTTGCGCGCCTGCGCGTTCCTGTGCGCAGAATCGTTGGCCGCCTTCGCCGTCGCGATCGCCGAGTCGTACGCTGCCTTCGCCGCATCCCTGCAGGATTTTTTCGTTTCGCCGCTCTGGCCTTCGCACTGCGCCAAGGCTACGTCGTAGGAGGCCTCGGCCCTGGCCTTGTCGATACCGTAGCGGGCGTCGGCAAGCTTCTGCGAAGCATCATGGCGCGCGTCGGCAACATCCTTGCCCGCATCCTGCGTGGCCGGCCCGGACTTTGCGCTGGCGTCGGCCTTCGCATCGGTGATGTCTTTTTTTGCTTCCGCGCCGGCCTTGTCGAACTCCGCCTGCGCCGCGGCGATCTTCTTCTGCCCGTCCGCCTGCGCCTTGGCGACGTCTTCGCGTACCTTTGCCATGTCCAGTCCCTTGCTGCTGCACGCGCCGATGGCCAGCGCCGCGGTGATTACGGCGATTGCGTTCGCTTGAATCTTCATCTTGATGCTCCTGTAGTCATGGCGGGATCGACGCATTTCCGGCGCGGTGCACCGAGTGCTGCGCTGCAAGGGTGGCGGCAGCTAGGCGCGAGCTGCGACACGCAGCATCGGTGACGCCGAACGGGTCAGGAAGCGCCGGATCGCCGTCGGATCCGAACCGACTTCGTCGACCGCGCAATACAGGCGCAGCGGCGTCGTGCCCAGAACCTTGCACCAGTAGTCCATGCGCCCCGGTGCGTTCAGATCGACGATCGCGCGACGGCGGTTCTCGACCGGCGCGGGCCTGAGGCTGCCGGTTGGCACTTCGTCGCGCATCGATGCAGCCATTTCCCATAATGTCGACATGTCAGATTTTCTCCGTGCAGGAAACCACGACTACGCATGGCAAGCGCCGTGCCACATGACGATTCCGCGTACTGACGCCGTTTCCCAGCGCGCCGTCGCGCGCGACGCCATGCAAATTACCCTGCGACGCCCATCGGTCATTGCAAATCACGTTTCCGCCACCGCCGCGCCGTCGTCCTCTCGCATGCAGCTTTTGCAATCCGGTTTTCGAATGATTCAGCCGTCGTGAACAAAGCTGCGCACACACCGATGCGCGCCGCGCGGCGTGCACGCACGGTAACTGGCTCATCACTGCAGACGGAGGACACAAATGCCCCGCATCACGAAACGACCGAAGGCGAAGAAGACCAGCGCCAACCCCAACCGCCCGGCGCGGAAATCTCCACCACGCGCGACGACTGCCGCAAAGAGCCGCCGCGTCACTACCGCCGCCGCGGCAACACGCGCACCGTCCGGGCGCACGGCGGCCAAGAAAGCGACAGGCGAGGCAGCACGCAGGGTCGAGCCGGCAGCCAGGCATTCGTCCGGTGCGGCCGGGAAACTGGAACAACGCCCGCCGATGAAGGCGGCAAAGGCGGCGGAGAAAACCGGTGCCACGCGCAAACCCGTGGCAGTGAAGAGGCCGGAGAGTCCGCGCAAAAAAGAACCCGTGGGCGCCGATGCGCGCAAGCAGCTCGCCGGCGAGCACCTGCGTGCGTTGCTCGAGGAAAAAAAACGCCGCGCCGCGCAGACTCCGCCCTGGCAGACGATCGTGCATCACGATCACGCCGCGCGGCTGCCGGACGGGTTGCCGCACGCTGCGCCCTCGCCCGCCACCGCCGAGCGCGTCACGGGCGATCGCGACGAGGACGATTGATCACACCGGACCGGCGAGCATTTCCTCACGGGCGGGAAGTTTTTGTCCCGGCCAAATCGTGGCGGCACGATTTCCCACGCGAAGGGGAAACCGTTGCAGGATTTGCACGACAAAAAAGCCGGCGCCCGTTCCTGGGCGCCGGCTGCCTGCTTCGCGGCCGTCGGCCGGACCTCACCGAGGGGAGGGACGGCTCAAGCGGTCCTGCCCGTCCGCGAAGCCAAGCCATCCATGGCTGCTTCCTTGTCCTTGTCCGTATCGAGGACTCAATGCAGGGATTTCTGGAACTCCTTGACCTGTTTTTCCGCCACGTCCCTGGCGATCCCATAACGCTCCTGGATCTTGCCGGCAAGATACTCACTCGTTCCCTCGGCACGCGTCAGATCATCGTCGGTCAACTTGCCCCACTTTTCCTTGATCTTGCCCGCGAGCTTTTTCCACTGTCCGGCAATGCGGTCCTCATTCATCGTCCTTCTCCTGTTGCTGTTGCTGTTCAAGTTGCTGTTTGGACCAGGGATGCCGGCCGCTCGGTCAGTTGCGCACCGTCAGCGCCGAAGAATCGACGCGCTGCACGCCTTTCACCGCCTTGGCGACGGCGATCGACTTCTGTACCTGGGCCTTCGTGTCGAGCACCCCGGCCAGCGTGACGATGCCGTTCGTGGTCGTGACGCTGATGTCGGTCGACGGAATATCCTTCGTGGTCATCAGTTCCGCCTTGACCTTGGTCGTGATCCAGCCGTCCGTTCCGGGCTGCGCCGACTGATCCTCCATGGTGCTGGACGCGGGCTGGGCCGCATAAATGGCGGTGGCCGATCCGAGCGCCAGCGCGAATCCAAGCGTGGTTGTCAAAAGGGTTTTCATGAATCCTCCTCATCACGTTGCTATGGAAGAGCGCGCATCCTGCGCGCGACAGCACTACGCTCCCCTGCTCCCTAATCACGTTGCGTGCCAGATGCGTCAATCCTTCCGGAACAGGCAGTTGCAGGATCGATGGCGGCTCGGCCACATGCACTTTGCAAGACCTGAATATTCATTCAGTGCGAGTTGCACGTTGTCGATGCGGCGCCATGCATCATTTCACCGTCGACGTCACGCGCCAGACCCGGCCGCCGACGTCGTCGGCGACGAGCAACGCGCCGTGCCGATCGACGGCGACACCGACCGGGCGGCCGCGCGCGTTGCCTTGCGCGTCGAGAAAACCGGTGAGGATGTCTTCTGCCGCGCCCGAGGGCTTGCCGTGGTCGAACGGCACGAACACGACCTTGTAGCCGCTCGCCTGCGAGCGGTTCCATGATCCGTGCTGGCCGACGAATGCACCGCCTCGATAGCGCTGCGGAAAAGCATCGCCGTCATAGAACACGAGGCCCAGCGACGCGGTATGTGCGCCGAGCGCGTAGTCCGGCATCTGCGCCGTCGCGGCCAGATCCGGCCGCGCCGGCTGCACGCGCGGATCAAGGTGCGCTCCGTAGTAGCTGTATGGGAATCCATAAAATGCACCGTCGTGTACCGACGTCATGTAGTCGGGCACCAGGTCGTCGCCGAGTTCGTCGCGCTCGTTGACCGACGTCCACAAGGCGCCGCTGTCCGGTTGCCATGCCAGACCCACCGGATTGCGCAGTCCGGATGCATAGACACGCGTCTTGCCGGTGCTCGGATCGACTTCGAGGATCGAGGCGCGATCGGTTTCCGCCTCGATTCCGTTCTCGCCGGCGTTGCTGTTCGAGCCGACGCTGACATAAAGATGCCGGCGATCGCGGCTTGCCACCAGGTTCTTGGTCCAGTGATGGTTGATCGAACCGCCCGGCAGGCCGGCGATCCTGGTCGGCACAGCCGTCACCTTGGTTTCGCCTGCGTGATACGGCACGCGCACGAGTGAATCGGTATTGGCCACATAGAGGGAATCACCGACCAGGGACATGCCGTAGGGTGAGTTCAGCCCCTGCAGGAAAACCGTCTGCGTCTCGGCCACACCGTTCGCGTCGGCATCACGCAACAGGGTCAGCCGGTTGGCGCTGCCGTGTCCGGCGCCGGCACGGCGTTGCTCGAATTTCATGACCGTTCCCTTGATGCCCTTGTAGTCCTGCGGCTTTTCCGGCGTGTCGGTCTCGGCGACGAGCACGTCGCCGTTCGGCAACACGTAGAGCATGCGCGGGTGTGCAAGATTGCGGGCGAATTCATTCACGGCAAAGCCTGCCGCCGCCTGCGGCGTTTCCGCACCGCTCCACGGACGCGTCGGCGCAATCTTGATCGTGGGAATCGTTTGCGGCTTCGGCGGCGGCAACTGCGGATGCGGCCCGTAGCCGGCGCTTTCCGGCAGCGTCGACGCTACTGCCGCGACAGCGGCGATCAGCAATCCTCCGACTATTCCCGCATGTGTGTGCATGGAAGCGCTTCCTGCCTCTCCGATGGCCACTGTCGCCCCCTGCGCATTAACCTGCGATGAGCCCGTGCTGCGGCGGCCACGCGCTGCGCATCCGGCGGCAAATCGTTCAGCGGCCGTTTTTGCTCGGGCGTGCCCAATATCGAATGATCCGACGGCGCCTGTGCTGCGAGGATCGGCGTATCCATGGGCGAGGAGTCCTGCATGAAACGCTATATCTATGCATACGACACATCGGCATCGGCCCGCGCGGCAGTCGAGCAGCTCGTCGCGCACGGCGTCGACGAAGAGAAGATCTCGCTGATCGCACGCACCGATATCCAGCTGGAGAAGATTCCCGATCGCTTTCTCGATGCACGTACCGATTTCGCTCCCGCCATCGCGCGCGGCGCGGCAGTCGGCGGGACCACCGGCCTGTTCGCCGGCATCGTCGCGATGGCGATACCGGCACTGGGAATCGCGATCGGCGGCCCGGCGCTGATTGCGTTCCTGGCGGGCGGCGCCCTGCTCGGCGCATGGAGCTCTGCCCTGGTCGGCTCGAGCGTTCCGGACGCCGTGCGCCGCAAGTTCGAGGACGAGATCGCGGGCGGACGCACCCTGCTGGTCGTCGACGTGACGCAGCAGGAACAGCCTTTCATCGCCGAGCTGATGTCGGCTGCGAGCGACCATCACCTGCTCTGGCAGAGCGATTCAGACCAAGCCGCGGCGGCGTGAATCGCCGCAAGATCATGGCCACGCAGCGTCGCCGGGTAGTCAGCACAGCGCAGGACGAATTGCGCGGTCCGGACCGTGCCGGCTCTGCGGCGGCAAAACGCGCTGCGCAGGCGCCCGCTGTTCGCCCGCGGCGCTCGCCCGCGCGAGCCGACACACAGGCGCGGATCACGCATCCCGAGCGCATCGTCTTCCCGCAACTGGCCGCCAGCAAGCTCGATGTCGCCCGTTACTACGCGGCCGTCGCCGAATGGATCATGCCGGAGCTGCGCGCCCGGCCACTGTCCGTGCTGCGCTGCCCGGACGGCATGGCACGGGCCTGCTTTTTCCAGAAGCATCTGACGGCGAACATGGGCGAACATGTCCGTGGGGTGCGCATCAGGGACTCGACCGGATCGCAGGACTACCTGTGCATCGACGATGCGGTCGGCCTGCTTGAACTGGTGCAGATGAACGCGATCGAATTTCATCCGTGGGGCGCCCTTGCGCAGTCGCCGGATCGAGCCGATCGAATCGTGTTCGACCTGGATCCGCACGCGAGCGTCGCGTGGAGCGACGTCGTCGCAGGCTGCGCATTGATCCGGGCCCATCTCGAATCGCTCGGCGTCACGTCGTTCCTGCGCACCAGCGGCGGCAAGGGACTGCATATCGTCGTGCCGCTGAAACCGTCGGTGCCGTGGAAATCGGTGCGGGCGTTTGCGCGCGGGGTCGCCGAGGCGCTGGCAACGCGCCACCCGGATCGCTTCGTCTCGGTTGCCGGCGAAGACAAGCGCAGCGACAGGATCTTCATCGACTGGCTGCGCAACGCGCGCGGCGCAACGAGTATCGCTTCATATTCGTTGCGTGCGCGCAGCGATGCCGGGGTGGCGATGCCGCTGGCCTGGCCGAACCTGGCCAAGCTCGAAAGCGCGCACGCGTTCTCGATCACGAATGCGATGGCGCACATCAGGCGTCGACGCTCCGATCCCTGGCACGATATCGACCGGATCGAACAGGGCTTGCCGCGCACCTGAGATGCAGCTCACAAATCAGGACTCCGGCATGACTTTTTTCCCGCGTATTTTGCACGGTTGGATCAGTCCGGATTGCTAATTGCACGATCGTTTCAAGACCATGAATTATTTTGTTTTTCCGATCTGGAAATGTCCGGAAATTCGGCGCTTAATGCGCTGCGTCGCTGCCTCTGCTGTTGCTGCAGACGGCGACGATCAGGATCAACCGGATGCCCGCGCATGATCGAACTGTGCGCGGGCAAAGATTGAGGGGGCTCTAGATGGCTGGTACTTCCACACGCGCGCGTGCCGCAAAAAAGGCACCCGAGGCAATCGGCCCGCTCGAGCAACTGCTCGCCGCGATGGTCGCTGTCGGTGACGGCGATTTTTCGGTGCAGTTGCCGCGGCATTGGCAAGGCGTCAACGGCAAGCTCGCCGAATCGTTCAACGCGATCGTCGGACACAATCGCCGCCTCGCGCATGATCTTGCGCTGGTCGGCGAGAAAGTCGGGCGCATGGGACAAACCCGGCATCGCCTCGCACCGACCAATCGCCAGGGCGCATGGTCCGACATGGAACAGTCGATCAACGGCCTGATCGACGACCTTGTGCGTCCGGTCGAGACGATGACCGAAGCGATGGCCGGCGTCGCCAAGGGCGACCTGACGCGCACCGTTCCACTCGAAGCGGACGGCCGTCCGCTGCTCGGCGAGTTCCAGCGTTCGGCGAACATCGTCAATCGCATGATCGAGCAGATGAAGGAGTTCAGCTCGGAAGTCACGCGCGTCGCGCTCGAAGTCGGCACCGCCGGCCTGCTCGGCGGCCAGGCGAAAGCCAAGGGCGTTTCTGGCGTCTGGAAGGACCTGACCGACTCGGTCAACCAGATGGCGAACAACCTGACCGCGCAGGTGCGCAACATCGCCGAGGTGACGATCGCGGTCGCCAACGGCGACCTGTCGCGCAAGATCACGGTCGACGTGCGCGGCGAAATCCTGCAGCTGAAGGAAGCCATCAACACGATGGTCGACCAGCTGCGCGGTTTCGCCTCCGAAGTCACGCGCGTGGCGCGCGAAGTCGGCACCGAAGGCAAACTCGGCGGCCAGGCGATCGTGCCGGGCGTCGCCGGCACCTGGAAGGACCTGACCGACTCGGTCAACTCACTCGCCTCGAACCTGACTTCGCAGGTGCGCAACATCGCCGAAGTC
>DATNFS010000095.1:0-2026 GCA_035606275.1 Rudaea sp. | reverse complement strand
ACAACCGCTCCGTGTTTGCCGCACCGCTCGACGCGGGCGTGGCAATCCCGCAGAAGCAGGCCGCCGGCGGCCGTGCTCGCATGGACGTGCACAGTCCACAGGCGGCTGCCTACCTCGACCGGCTGCAGGTGCAGCAGGATCGCCACCTTGCCGACATCACGGTCGCGCTCGGTCACGCGCCTGCCGCCGCGCAGGCGATGCGCCATGCGCTGAACGCGGTCGTGCTGCAGCTGTCGGCGCAGGAGGCGCAACGCCTGGCGCATGTCGCCGGGGTTGTCGCGGTCGAGCCCGAGCGCCTGCTGGCGGTGAAAACCGATATCGCGCCGGGTTTCATCGACGCCTCGTCGGTGTGGGCGGGTACTCGCTCGAACCCGGATTCGCTCGCCGTGCGCAGCTTCGACAGCGTCGGCTTCCGTGGAGACGGCGTCGTCATCGGCGACATCGATACCGGCTACAACAGCAGGAGCCCTTCCTTTGCCGCAATCGACGGGAACGGCTATGCGATCCGCAACCCGCTCGGCCACAACCACTTCATCGGCCAGTGCAACGTGCCGGGCATCAGCCTGGCCGGTTGCAACGACAAGGTAATCGGCGTTTACGACGAACTGGGCCTTACCAGCGGCCAGGCCTCGCCGGTGTATTCGGTCGAGGACGGTGTGAGCCATGGCAGCCAGACCGCCAGCATCGCAGCCGGCAACACGCGCATGGCGACGCTGAACGGCTACACGGCGTCGGTCTCGGGCGTCGCGCCGCACGCCAATCTGGTGATCTATCGCGTCTGTTCGCCATTCACCAGCTGTTCGTTCCTCGCGATTGTTTCCGCCATCGATCACGCGATTGCAGATGGCATCGTCGACGCGTTGAACTTCTCGATCAGCGGCGGCACCGATCCCTGGCATGATTCAGTATCGCTCGCGTTCCTCTCCGCCGCCGATGCCGGAATTTTCGTCGCGGCGGCGGCCGGCAACACCGACCCGGGCACGCCGAACCAGGCGCCCGGAACGATCGAGCATTTCGAGCCATGGCTCGCGACGGTCGCGTCATCCTGGCACACCGGTGGTGCGCTCACGACGGTGGCGCCGATCGTGCGCACTGCGGCGCACGGCGACGCGCTGTCGGCCACCAGCCTGCTCGGCCCGGCGCCGTTCGACGCGATCAAGCCGGATTTGCAGGCGCCCGGCATGAGCATTCTCGCCGCGATCGCCAATGACGGGTCTGCAAACGGGCCCGACCTCGTCGGCATGGGCAATGGCACCTCGATGGCGGCGCCGCACGTGACCGGCTCGGCGGCACTGCTGATGGGCATGCATGCGGACTGGACCGTGCAGGAAGTCAAGTCGGCATTGATGATGAGCGCGCACGAAGCAGGCTTGACCAAGGCCAATGGCGTGACCCCGAGCGACTACTTCGATCGCGGCTCGGGCCGGATTACGGATTTCGACGCAACCAACGCCGGCCTGGTGCTGGACGAAACGACGCAGGATTTTTCCGCCGCCGATCCGGCGCACGGCGGCGACCCGGGCGCGCTCAACCTGGCCAGCATGCAGAAAGCGGCATGCGCGTCCTCGTGCAGTTTCGCCCGCTATTTCCACAGTACGCAGAATCACACGGTGACCTGGACGGCGAGCGTGGCCAAGGGACCCAACGCCGGTTTCTCGACGGTGACGGTCAGTCCGTCGAAGTTCACGCTGGCGGCGCACGCGCATTCGAGTGCCGTCGTGGTGCGCGCGAGCACCACTGCGCTGCCGGCCGACGGCAGCTTCCATTTCGCCGAGGTCGTGCTGACGCCCGACGACACCAAGCTGTCGCCGCTGCATCTGCCCGTGGCCGTTGCGGTGCCGTGAGGTCTGGCGCACGGCTGGTGCGCACCCGCAGTCGCGAGCGCGGCTGGTGGCCTGTAACACTTGAATCGAAAGCGGCTCGCTCGATCTCGATCACCGATACGCCGGTGCGCCTCGTCGCCGCAGCCCCGCTTCGTCTTCTCGTCGCGCCTTGTCTTGGTGGCCGATCTCTTCGCGATCCTGGT
>DATNFS010000094.1:0-31052 GCA_035606275.1 Rudaea sp. | reverse complement strand
GGCGCCTGAGCCTCACAGGAAGGGAGAGGGCGTTGCGACGGATGTCTAGTGCGTCGAGCCGCCCGCGAAATGCAGGTCGTCGCGCGTCAGCAGGGCCGCCTCGATGCAGATCCGGATGGCCTCGACCATCGTTGCCAGCGGCAGGCTCGGCGCGCCGGGATGCCGGGCTGCCTGTTCCGGCAGGTACGGCACGTGGATGAAGCCGCCGCGCGCGTGGCGCGGCTGCGTTGCCAGGCGATGGGCCAGACCGAAGAATACCTGGTTGCAGACGAAAGTCCCGGCGCTGTGCGACAGCGCCGCCGGAATCTGCGCTTCGTGCAGGCGCTTCAACATGGCCTTGAGCGGCAGCGTGGAAAAATACGCGTTCGGGGCGCCGTCGATGACTGCTGCGTCGACCGGCTGGTCGCCGGCATTGTCCTGGATGCGTGCGTCGATCAGGTTGATCGCGACGCGTTCGAGCGAGATCTCGGCACGGCCGCCGGCCTGGCCGAGCGCCAGCACGAGCGCGGGACGATGCGCGTCGAGCAGCGCATCGAGCCCGGCGAGGGCTTGTGTGAATACAGTCGGCAGCGCTGCGCCGATCACGCGGCGGCCCGCGATTTGTTCGCCGTCAAGGGCGCGCGCGATCAGCAGCGACGGATTTTCCGCTTCGCCGGCGAATGCGTCGAAGCCGGTCAGCAGTACCGGGGCGCGCGCTGTCATCGGAACGCGAGCCGGTCGAGCAGCACGAGGTTGGTGGCCAGCAGCACCAGTGCGGTCGGCCATTGTGCCCGGATCACGCCGTTCGGATCGCGCAGTTCGAGCAGCGCGGCCGGCACGACATTGAAATTCGCCGCCATCGGCGTGAGCAGCGTGCCGCAGTAACCGCACAGCATGCCGAGCGCGCCGACGACAGCCGCGTGCGCACCGTGCTGGCCGACCAGCAGCGGCAGCCCGATGCCGGCGGTCATGACCGGAAACGCAGCGAACGCGTTGCCCATGATGATCGTGAACAAGGCCATGCCGATGCCGTAGGCGAGCACGCACGCGTCGCGCGACTGCGTCGGGATCGCCGCCGACACGAGATGCGCGACGGCCTCGCCGACGCCGGTCGCCGCGAATACCGCGCCCAGCGTCGCCAGCAGCATCGGCAGCAGCGCGGCCCACGACAGGGCATCGAGCAGGCGCGTGCTTTCGCGCAACGCGATCGGAATGCTGGCGCGTGTCAGCAGCATCGCCGCCACGGCAGCGATCACGCAGGCGGTGCCGAGCGCGATCAACGTGGACTGCCCGGCATCGATCAGGACAATGCCGCCGATGCGTGCATAAGGCGTCAGCAGGACCAGGCCGAGTGTCACGAACGGGATGGCCAGTGCCGGCACGAACAGCCAGTTGCCCAGGCGCCCGGCACTGGCGCGTCGCCGCGTTGCATCACCGTCGTCGGTCGGCTTGCGCACCAGCAGGCCGGAGCCGGCGATGCCGGCCAGCGCGATCACGGCAACGCCTGCAATCTGCGCCGGCAATGCATTGCCGGCCTTGTCCGCCGCCGACACGGCGTCGCCGCCGAAGAAGCAGGCTGCCAGGATCGTCCAGAACGCGGCCTGCGGGTAGCGGCGATCGCGCAACTCGAACGCACCGGCCGCGAGCAGCAGCAGCCCGCAGGCCCAGTACACATATTCAATGCGCAGCATCGCCGGCCTCTCGTGGCGCGACCGTTCCGGCATTGCGGCGCAGGCTGCGCTGGAACCAGACAATGCGCAGCGCATGGATCACGAACGCCGCGATCGCCGTCGGCAGCGCCCAGATAGCGATGCTGCGCGGATCGAGTTCGATACCGTGCTGCGAAAGAAAACCCTGGATCAGGAGCACCGCGCCGAACGCGAGGAAAACGTCCTCGCCGAAGAAGAGGCCGACGTTGTCGGTGGCAGCAGCCAGCGCCTTGACGCGGTCGCGCTGTATGTCGTCGAGCGCCGGATCGATCTTTTCGGCCGCGGCCTCCGCCATCGGTGCGAGCAATGGCCGCACCGTTTGCGGATGTCCGGCTATCGAGATCAGACCGAGCGTCGACAGAACCTGGCGCACGCCGAGGTAGGCGATCAGCAGTCGCGCCAGGGTCAGCTGGTGCAGCCCGGCGATCCAGCTGTGCGCGCGTTCGCGCAAGCCGGCGCGTTCGAGCAGGCCGATCGTCGGCAAGGTCATGATCAGGATCAGCACGAAGCGGTTCGATACGAACGCACGGCCGAGCAGCGCGAGCAGGTCCGGCATCGACAGGCCGGCGAGCAAGCCGCTGGCGACGCCGGCGACGACCACGACCAATGCCGGATTCAGGCGCCATGCGAAACCGACGATGACGATCGCGATGCCGAGCAGCGGCCAGTAATTCATGCGCACTCCCTTGGAATGAGGTGCATTGTGAGTCAGTATTCCCGCACAGCCAAGCTGTCGGTTCCGGTATCCAGATTTCCGTTCGCGCTGGGCCTGGCTGGCGCAAGCCGGCGAAGTCGAAGCGGTGGCGGAACCTTCGACTCCGGCGCTTCGTGCCTGCGTCCGGGGCGAAGTGTTGTCGGATACCGTGCCCGACCCAATGGCATCGGCGACGTGACCAGAACATCATCACTGATCGGAGGAAGCATGAATCGCAGGCGCTGTGGATTGTTGTCCGTCATTCTCGCCACGCTTGCCGCGTGCACGACAACGCCGGCCACTCGACCAGGTGTCGCGCAACTTGCGATCGTCGGGGTGACCGTCGTCAACCCGGAACGCGACGGCGCCGATGCCGCGATGGCCGATGCGACGGTCGTGATTTCCGGCGACCGGATCGCCGCCGTCGGACCGCGTGCGTCGACCGCGGTGCCGGCAGGGGCAACGCGCATCGACGGCACCGGCAAGTGGCTCATCCCCGGATTGATCGACGGCCATGTCCACTTCTTCCAGTCGGGCAACCTGTATACGCGCCCTGACGCCGCAGACTTCAACGCCGTCGTGCCGTATGCGCAGGAAGTCGCGCGCAACAAGGCGCGCCTGCCGGCGACGTTCAAGGTGTGGCTCGCCAGCGGCGTGACCGGCGTGATCGACATCGGCGGCCCGTTCTGGAACTTCGACATGCGCGACGTCGCCGACAGGACTGCCGTCGCGCCGCGCGTCGAAGTAGCCGGACCGCTGATCTCGATGGTCGACCGCGTCAAGCTCGACCTCGGCGATCCGCCGATCATCAGGATCGAATCGCCCGAAGCGGCGCGCGCGCTGGTTGCGCGGGAACTGGAACGCAAGCCGGATTTCATCAAGGTCTGGTTCATCCACCAGAAGGGCGACGACCTGGCCAGGCAGGAAGCGATCGTCAAGGCCGCGGGCGACGCGGCGCATGCGGCGCATCTGCGCCTGGCGGTGCACGCGACCGAACTGGACGTGGCCAAGGCCTCGCTGCGCGCGGGCGCGGATTACCTCGTGCACTCGGTATTCGAGGAACCGATCGACGACGAGTTCATCGCGCTGATGCGCAAGAACCATGCGCTGTTGTGTCCGACCCTGTTCGTGCGCAACGGCTACGCCTATGCGTTGTCGGATCGCTGGCAGGCGACGCCGGACGAACAGCGCTTGGCCGACCCGCAGATCCTCGCGGCGATGCATGACCTGGAGAAGATGCCGAAGGACAAGATTCCGCCACGTGTCGCCAAGCTCATGGCCGACCAGCCTGCGATCAACGCGCCGACCATCGCGGAACAGAATCTCAAAAAGCTCTGGGACGCCGGCATCCCGATCGTGATGGGCACCGACGCCGGCAATATCGGTACGCTGCACGGGCCGTCGGTCTTCCGCGAGATGGCGCTGATGCGCGATGCGGGCCTGACGCCGCTGCAGGTGCTGCGCAGCGCGACGACGAATGGCGCGAGGGCGATGGGGCGCACCGATATCGGCGCCGTCGCGCCGGGCAAGCTCGCCGACCTGGTCCTGCTCGATGCCGACCCGCTCGCCGATGTCGGCAATTTCAGCCACGCCGATCGCGTGATCAAGGGCGGCGTCGTTTACGAGCCCAAGGCGTTGATCGAGAGCATCCGCCAATGACGCGCAGCTCCGGTTCTTCATCGCGTCGCGCCTCGCCTGGCGTTGGCTCGCGCTGTTGCGCTACGGCTCCAATCGCCGAACAAGCGCACCGGAGCGGTCGAGCGCCTCGCGCAGCCGCCTGGCAAACATGCCGGCGTCGGCCCGGTCGCCATGCACGCAGATCGTGTCGGCGGTCAGTTCGATCGTGCTGCCGTCGCGGATCGTGACGCAGCGATCGGCGGCGATCTGCAGGGCCTGGGCGATGGCCTCGTCGACGTCGTCGATGACGGCGTCCGGTTTGCTTCGCGGTGTAAGCGAGCCGTCGGGTTCGTAGCGCCGGTCGGCAAAGGCCTCGTGCGCGACGCGCAGTCCGGCGTCGGTTCCGGCCTTCGGCAGCTCGCCGCGCGCCAGGCCGACCAGAATCAGGTTCTCGTCGACGTCGCGAACGGCGCGGGCGATCGCCTGCGACAGCGCCGCATTCTTCGCTGCCATGTTGTACAGCGCACCATGCGGCTTGACGTGTGCCACGCGCGCGCCGGCGGCGCGGGCGAAGGCTGCAAGCGCGCCGATCTGGTACAGCGTCATCGCATGGGCTTCGTCGGCCGTGACGGGCAGTTCGCGCCGGCCGAAGCCCTGCAGGTCGGGCAACGAGACGTGCGCCCCGATCGCCACGCCATGCCGCCTGGCGAGCGCGACGGTGTGCTGCATCGTGGAAAAATCCCCGGCATGGAATCCGCAGGCGATATTGGCCGACGTGATCCACGGCATCACCTCGGCATCGGCGCCCATGCGCCAGGCGCCGAACGATTCGCCGATGTCGCAATTCAGGTCGATGGCTCGAACACGAGGGCTGCTGGGTGCGGGCTGAGAGCCGGGGTTGGGCATGCGCTAATTGTTCAGTCGTTCGTGGATCGAGTGTACAAGGGCGGCCAGCGCCCGCTCGCGCGCAAGATAGCGCGATTGCGCCTCGGCCAGCGACGTTTCGACGAAGCGCACGTGGTCGCCGGGCCGCCGTTGCGCAAGCCGTGGCAGGTCGATCGAGGCGACGTGGGCGATGCGCGGGTAGCCGCCGGTGGTCGGCGCCTCGGCCATGAGCACGATCGGGCTGCCATTCGGCGGCAGCTGCACCGTGCCCGGAACGACGCCCTCCGAGATCAGTTCGAGCGGCGCCGCGAGATTCAGCTTCGGACCTTCGAGCCGATAGCCAACGCGATTGGATTCGTTGCCGACGCGAAACCTGCCCGCGAACAGCTCCCGGCACGAAGCCGGGTCGAGGCTGTCGAAATGGCCGCCGCGCAGCAGCGCGACCGGCAGGTCGCCGCGCAGGTCGAACCATGGTTGCGGATCGAGCGACCAGTGCGCGGCCGCGACCGCGGTTTCGCCGGCGCGTTCGGGCGACGCAGCACGCAATGCGTGGCGCAGGCGCGAAAGCCGCTCCGGCGCGATCTGCGCAAGCGGCAGTTCATCGCCGGCAGCCAGGCCGCGCCCGTTGAATGGTCCGAGTGCCGCGTTGATGTCCGTGCTGCGGCTGCCCAGCACCTGGGCAACATCGATGCCCCCGGCGACGGCAAGGTAGGCGCGCGCGCCGCGACGCATGTCGCCCAGTTCGAGCTCGGTGCCAGCGCCGATCGCCACCGGACGCCACGCCGGAATCGCCAGCCCGCCGCAGCGCGCATCGATCGCGGCGCCGGTCAGTGCGATCAGCGTGTCGGTTTCGAAACGCAAGCGTGGGCCGCGCAGCGTGATTTCGATCGCCGCGGCGTTCGCGCCATTGTCGACGAGCGCATTGGCCAGACGCAGCGCCGTGCCGTCCATCGCGCCCGCCACGCCGGCGCCGATCGCGGCGTGGCCGCAGCGGCCGGCGTCCTGCACGCTGCTCAGCCAGCCGGGCGTCAGCACGCGAATGCTCATGGCGCCAACGCCGCGAACTCGCCCGCGTCAATCGGACGGAAACGCACGCGCTGTCCCGGCCGCAACAACGCCGGCGGCGTGCGCGACGGATCGAACAGCGCCAGCGGCGTGCGCCCGATCAGTTGCCAGCCGCCCGGCAATTCGCGCGGGTAGATGCCGGTCTGCGCGCCGCCGATCGCAACGGATCCGGCCGGCACGCGCGTGCGCGGACTTGGGCGGCGCGGTGCCTGCAGCGCCGGATCCAGGCCGAGCAGGTACGGAAAACCCGGCATGAAGCCGAGCATCGCAACGCGATATTCGGCGTTCGAGTGACGCTCGATGATGTCGCGTGCATCGAGTCCTGCATGCGCAGCGACGGCGTCGAGGTCCGGACCGAACGCGTCGCCGTAGCACACCGGGATTTCGATCCGATCGTCCACACGGTCGGAAAGCAGCCGATGCGGCGTGGCCGGAACGCCGTCGCCGTCCGCGGTGTCCGTCGAACCGCCTTGCGTGTCGTGCGGCAACGCCTGCAGAAGTTCGCGGATACGTTGCGCGAGGCGCGCATGGGCAGGTCGTGGATCGTCCGCTGCGCGCCACGCGTCGATGTCGAAGCGCACGGCGACGCTGGCGTACGCCGGCGCCACGTCGCCGACTCCGGGCAATCGCGCGGCGCGCAACGTGTCGGCCAGGGCGAGCGCGGCCACATTGGTTTCTTCGTCGATGCGATCGCCGACCCGGACCAGCAGCGCACTGTCACCCAGCGGCTCGATCCGTGCACTGCTCATGCGTCGGGTTCGATCTGCAGCGCCGCGCGCAGCCTGGCGAGGCGCGCCTGCAGTGCGTCGGCCGAGTAGGCCTGCGCCGTGCCGACGTTCCAGACCGGGCGCGGCCATGCGGCGTCGTGCGCGTAGCGGGCGATCACGTGGACGTGCAGTTGCGCGACGACATTGCCGAGTGCGGCGATGTTCAACTTGTCCGGCTTGTCGATCGCGTGCAGTACGTGGGCGCAGCGGTTGACCTCGTCGAGCAGGAGGTGCTGGTCGTCGTGCGGCAGGTCGATCAGGTCGCGCAGCCCGGCCTGGCGCGGCACCAGAACCAGCCAAGGGAAGCGTGCGTCGTCGAACAGCAGCACGCGCGAAAGCGGCAGGTCGCCGATCCGGTGGGTATCGGCGGCGAGGCGCGAGTCGAGCGTGAATACGGCTGGCTGCGGCGCAGCAGCTCGATCGGATTCGGACATCGGCACGGCCAGCAGGATCCTCGATGGGCGATTCTGCCCGATAGACCGCCTCGCGGGCTACCGGACACCGGCGGCGCCAGGGACACCCCCGCTTCCCGGGCACGTTGCCTCATTGCGCGCCGAGCGGCTCGCCTACGGCCTGGTTCCACCCAGCATCTCGGCAACCCCGGGCACGCAATGATCGTTGAAGAACACGCGGCTGGATGCGCCAAACGGATCGACGCACTGGCGGCGCAGGTCCGCGTACTTCTGCCAGCACACATCCGGGCAGCACGGTTTTCCTTCTTCCCACGGACGCGAGGACTTGCAGCGCGGCGCCGAGTTGAAACACGCGTCGTAGGAATTGCGCTTGTCGTTGTCCTTGTGGAAGCACGAGTCGATCATCGCCGTGCATTCCGTCTGCACCGACATCGCATCGCGCCGGTCCGGCGTGATGGCCACGAGGCTGATGTCCTTCCCGGGGACGATGACCGGCTGCCCGTCTGCGTCGCGCGGATACGCGCTGAGGTCAGGTTGCGCGGGCGGGGTTACCTCGACCTGCCATGGCGGCGGAACCCAGTCGCCGCAGTCCTTGGCCGGTGCGGGCGGCGCAGGCGCCTGGCTGGCGTCGGATTCGCCTTGCGGCTCGGGCGCGGATGCCGCCGCAGCGCCACCGAACTGCGTAGTGCCGTGGACCGACACCTCGACTTGCGCAGCGGCCGCTTCGCAAGGCTGGTCGCGAAACGCGATCGTGCCGTCGGCAGCGGTGCACTTGTAGATCGTGCCGGCCATTGCCGGCGCGACGAATTGGGCAAGCAGCAAGGCGCAGCAAACGGCAAGCGGGCGGGCGATGGGCGGTTGGATCTGGCGCAAATGGCGACGACGCATGGGAAGCGCTCCCGAACGGGTGGCAACAACATCACGGTACCGTCGCGACGGAGCCGGATCCTGCCGTACTTTGCTTCGAACTCTCCAGGGACCGGACGAACAGACCGCCCCATCCGGACCAAACGTCATCAGGGCCATGCACCGAACACTCGAGCGGGCCGCTGGCGCCGGAACCGGCGACGGTTCCGACTGACGCGTCAGCTAGAGGTTTTTTGCGAAGAATGCCAGCGTGCGCTCGAGCGCGAGCTTTGCACTCGTTGCATCGTAATGCGACGGGTCGACGTCGCGATTGAAGGCGTGCCCGGCCGGATAGGTATAAACGTCCATGTCGGGGTATGCCTCACGATGCTTCTGTACCGCTTCGGGCGGGATGCTGGCATCGTTCTCGCCGAAATGGAACTGCACCGGAGCGCGCAGCTTTTCGTGCAGGAAGGCCACGTTGCGCGCGCCGTAGTAGCTGACCGCCGGCAGACCGAGCCGGATCGCGGCGAGCAGTGCGACCGAGCCACCCCAGCAATAGCCGACCACGCCAATCCGCCCCGCTGACCTGATCGACTCGGCGGCGCTGGCGACATCCTCGATGGCCTTGTCGAAACTGATCTCGCCGACCAGCCCGCGACCGCGCTTGAAGCCGGCGTCGTCGTAACCGAGCTCGACGCCCGACTCGACATGGTCGAAGAACGCGGGCGCGATCGCCGTGTAGCCGAGCGCGGCGAAGCGGTCGGTGACCGAGCGCACGTGCGCATTCACGCCGAAGATTTCCTGCACGACGACGATGCCGCCCTTCGACGCCCCGTCGGGTCTGGCCAGGTACGCACCGATGCACTGCGTGCCGGAGGTGTTCAGGTTGATCATCCCGCCCATCGTTCACCTCTCGCCATCTGTCATCGCAAGGGTAGGGGCGCTCGGCGCGATGTCAACCGTGGCGTCTGTCGCGCAGCCCGCGCCTCTGCCGGCCGTACGCAATCGTCGACGCTGGTGCGTCGCCGGGGTGGCCGCAACTGCAGCTTGTGGCGCGGCAGCCGGGTACAATTGCGTTCTGTCCTCATCGATCGATTCCATGTCGCGCAAGAACCCCAAAGTCGGCTTCGTCAGCCTCGGCTGCCCGAAGGCCCTGGTCGACTCCGAACGCATCCTGACCCAGTTGCGCGTCGAAGGCTACGAGATCGTGCCGAGTTACGGCGCCGCCGATGTCGTCGTCGTCAACACCTGCGGCTTCATCGATGCGGCCGTGCAGGAATCGCTCGACGCGATCGGCGAGGCGCTCGCCGAGAACGGCAAGGTCATCGTCACCGGCTGCCTCGGCAAGCGGGCCGACTTGATTCGCGAGGCGCACCCGGACGTGCTCGCCATTACCGGGCCGCAGGACTACGCCAGCGTGATGAGCGCCGTGCACACGCAGCTGCCGCCGAAGCACGATCCGTTCGTCGACATCGTGCCGCGCGCGCGATCGCGCAAGTCGGCGCCATCGGACGACATCGGCGTCAAGCTGACACCCCGGCACTATGCGTACCTGAAGATTTCCGAAGGCTGCAACCATCGCTGCACGTTCTGCATCATTCCGTCGATGCGCGGCGATCTGGTGTCGCGGCCGGTCGACGAGGTGCTGAGGGAGGCCGAGCGACTGGCGAAAAGCGGCGTGCGCGAACTGCTCGTCATCTCGCAGGATACCAGTGCCTACGGCGTCGACGTGAAATACGCGGCGCACGAATGGCGCGGCGCGAAATACCGCACGCGCATGACCGAGCTGTGCGAGGGCCTGGCCCAGCTCGGCACCTGGGTGCGCCTGCATTACGTGTATCCCTATCCGCATGTGGACGAGGTCATTCCGCTGATGGCGGAAGGCCGGATCCTGCCGTACCTCGACATCCCGTTCCAGCACGCCAGTCCACGCATTCTCAAGCTGATGAAGCGGCCCGCGGCGAGCGCGAAGACACTCGAGCGGATCCGCGCCTGGCGCAGGGTCTGTCCCGAACTGACGATCCGCAGCACGTTCATCGTCGGCTTCCCGGGCGAGACCGAGGCCGAGTTCGACGAACTGCTGGCGTTTCTCGACGAGGCACAGCTCGACCGCGTCGGCGCGTTCGCCTACTCGCCGGTCGACGGTGCGAAAGCCAACGAACTGGCGGGCGCGATGGCGGAGGAAACAAAGCAGGAGCGCCTCGAGCGCTTCATGGCGAGGCAGGCCGGCATCAGCGCGGCAAAGCTGAAGCGGCGGGTCGACCAGGTCGTCGACGCGCTGGTCGACCGCGTCGACGCCGATGGCGCGGTCGCGCGCACCAGTGCCGACGCGCCCGAGATCGACGGCGTGCTGCGCATCCGCGACGGACAAAAGCTGAAGGCGGGCCAGTTCGTGAAAGTGCGCGTGACGGCGGCGGAAGATCACGACCTGGCCGGCGAGCTCGCCGCATGATTGCACCGCCGGATCCGGCACGCGGCGATGCTCCTGCCGTTGCCCGCGAACACGGCGGATCCTGACGCATGCGATTCGTGGCGCCGGCTCGGTCGGAAATCGATCCGGTCGTATTCTCGCGGCCGCCGCTGAGCCAGTGGCTGCAGTTTCGCGACTTCATCTGCGATCGCGGGTGGCCGGATCTCGACGCCCTCAATGCATGCGCGCGCGCCGCGGGCGCCGGCTCGCCGCGTTTCGTCGCGCAGTCGCCGGAGCTGCTGGCCGACGGCCTGCACTACGAACAACGCATCGCGCTGCGGGGCGAGGTCGCCACGCGCGAGCACAACTGGCACGACCTGCTCAACGCCCTGGTCTGGCTGCGCTTTGCGCCGCTGAAGTCCGCGCTGAATGCGCGCCAGGTTGCCCAGATCGCAATGGTCGGCCCGAAGTCGCGCACGCGCGCGCAGTGTGCGCTGACGCTGTTCGACGAAGCCGGCGTGATCGTCCTGTTGCGCGATCCCGCGCTGCTCGGGTTGTGGGACGCGCACGACTGGCATGGCCTGTTCTGGCGCGAGCGCAGTGCCTGGAACGACGGCCGCGTCGAAGCGATCGTGTTCGGCCATGCGCTGCTCGAGCATGCGCTGAAGCGCCGGCAGCTGCTGGTCGGCAAGGCGCTGGTCGTCGCCACGCCGCAAAGTATAGATGTGGAACATGCCGCATCGGCCCACGGCCGGCCGGCGATAAAAGCAGTAGTTGCCGGTGTCGTGGGCGGGGAACTGCTGCGGGATCCGCAGGAACTTCGCCCGTTGCCGATGTCGGGGATTCCTGGCTGGCACGAGGACAATGCAGACGAAAGTTTCTATCGCAACGCACCGTGCTTTTGTCCGGTGCGGGCCGGAAGACACTACCCGGCGCCGCTGTCACTCGGGCGGGAAGCGCCGTTTCGGGCAGGCGGGACCCGCGCCGCGAACAGGTCGTCCGGTTGCGCCGGGCTTCAGGGCGGTTCGTAGCTGACGGCGACAATGACGAAGTGGCGGCGTCCGCCCGGCAGCTCGGCGTCGAATTCGTCATCGACGCGCTTCTTCAGCGCCGCGCGCGCGAGCGGGGAATCGATGCTGATCCAGCCGCGCGCTGCGTCGGTTTCGTCCGGCCCGACGATGCGGAAGCGCTGCGTGCCGCCGGCTTCGTCTTCCACCTCGAGCCACGCGCCGAAGAAAATCGCCGTGCCGTCGGTCGGCTTGTGCGCGACCACCTTGAGCGTCTCGAGACGCCCGCTCAGGTAGCGCACGCGGCGGTCTATCTCGCCGAGTTGCTTTTTGCGATAAGTATACTCGGCGTTCTCCGAACGATCGCCTTCGGCAGCGGCGGCGGCCAGCGCCCTGACCACTTCGGGCCGCCGTTCGCGCCAGAGGTGGTCCAGCTCTCCCTTCAGCGTGCGGTAGCCCTCTGCCGTGATGATCGCGGTCGAGGCAGCCGGGGGCGGGCGCCAGCGCGTCACGGCGCAGGCGGCGGCGCCGGCTTTGCGGGGGTTGCCGCGAGCTTGTCGAGAAACGCCAGATACGCGTCGACCTCGGGAATCAGCGGATCGTTCGGCAGCACGATCCTGATCTGCTGCAGCAGCGCGCGCGCCTGCAGCTCGCGGTTCATGCGTTCGGCCATGATCTTCGCGGCGAGCAGGTAGTTGCGCGCGATATCGGGGTGGTTGCGGAAGCGCTTGTGGAAGCCACCGAGGATGTCGAGTGCGAGTTGCGACTGGCCTGCCGCAGCCGCCGCCGTGCCCAGGCGCGTGACGTGTTCGGCCTTGTCGAGGGCAAAGCCGGGATCGAGCGCGCAGGCCTCGCGCGCGACGTCCATCGCGGCGTGGTCCCGGTTGTGCGCGAGCAGCGCGCCGATGTAATGCCGCGAGTTCGCCAGCAGGTCGGACTGCGCATCGGACTGCTTGAGCCAGTGCCGGTATTCCTCGTGCAAGGCGACCGCATCGGGACGCACGGCGATCTCGTCGCGCAACAGGGCGATCGCGCCGTCGACGTCGCCGCCTGCGGCGCGGCGCCGCGCGCTGTCGATGATCAGTGCGTCCGGTCCGGCCTCGGCCGGCGGCCGCTCCTGCAACTCGACGTGGCCGGTGTAGCCCAGTTCGTCGGCATGCTCGTGGATCACCCAGCCGATCAGATGGAAGTTGGCGATCATCAGATAGTTGACGGCGAAATAGACCAGCGCGTCGACGATGATGCCGGGCAGCGCGATGCGCAGCAGGCCGACCACGACGCTCTGCACGAACAAGGCCGCGATGAAGAAACCGACCAGGACAAAATAGGTTCCCCCGAGCCGGATCATCAGGGCGACCCAGGCCAGCGGATTGAGCGCGCGCACCAGATCCTCGTCGATTGCCAGGATCATCACCATCGCCGGCATGACGGTGGCGACGATGAGGCCGAACACCATTGCGCCGGCCGTGCCGAACGAGATCGCCGCCAGAATCAGCGCCAGCTCGATCAGGATCAGCAGCATCACTGCGTAGCGTCCGACGGCGTCGCCGACGGTGAGGCTGATTTCCGGCGGCTGGTCGCGGCCGTTCGCGCTCCAGCGCAGCACTTCGAACGCATACTTGAAGAATGCGGCCCAGACCAGCAGGTCGAGCAGCGGCCCGACGACCATGAGCAGCAGCACCAGCGTGTGCGCTACGGCAATCGCAATGACCGTGGACAGTGCGGCCGAATGCAATGGATAACGCAGGATCTCGTGCCAGCGTTCGTGGTAAGGCCGGGCGCTTTCGTTGGTCGCGGGCTCGTTCACGTCAGGTCGATCTCGGCGGATTGCGTATGGGCCGGGTGGCGGATATCGAATCGTTGCGTCGTGCAAGTCTACCTGCGCGTGATCGAACCGAGCACGCCGCGCAGGATGCTGCGGCCGAGCTGGCCGCCGGCGTTGCGCGCCGCGGACTTGGCCAGCGCCTCGATCATGCCCTGGCGGCGGCTGGTGCCGAACACGGCGTCGCTGATCGCCTTGCCCCAGCCCGATCCCGGTGCCGCCGCTTGCGACGACGGTGCGGGTGCCGTCGGCGCCGGCTGGGTGCCCGGCGCCGGCGCGGCCGTTTGGTTCGCGCGTTGCGTCAGCATCTCGTACGCCGATTCACGGTCGACCGGCGCGTCGTACTTTGTCCCGACCGGCGAGCGCGAACGCACCGTGGCTCGCTCGGCGTCGCTGATCGTGCCGATGCGCGAGGTCGGCGGCACGATCAGCGCGCGCTCGACCGGCAGCGGCACGCCGCCGTCCTGCAGCGTCGACACGAGCGCTTCGCCCACGCCCAGCCGGGTGATTACGTCGGCGACATTGCCGAGCTTCGGATTCGGAGCGAACGTCTCGGCAGCCGCGCGCACCGCCTTCTGGTCGCGTGGCGTGAACGCGCGCAGAGCATGCTGCACGCGATTGCCGAGCTGGCCGAGGATCACTTCCGGTGCGTCGTCGGGATTCTGCGAGCAGAAGTACACGCCGACGCCCTTGGAGCGAATCAGGCGCACGGTCTGCTCGACGCGTTTCTGCAGCGCCGGCGGACAGTCGTCGAACAGCAGGTGCGCCTCGTCGAAGAAGAACACGAGTTTCGGCACATCCAGATCGCCGACCTCGGGCAGTTTTTCGAACAACTCCGACAGCAGCCACAGCAGGAACGTCGAATACAGCCGCGGCTTGAGGATCAACTGATCGGCGGCGAGGATGTTGACGATGCCGCGGCCGTCGAGGCCGACGCGCATGAAGTCGGCCAGTTCGAGCGCCGGCTCGCCGAAGAATGCGTCGCCGCCTGCACTGTCGAGCGCCAGCAGCGCACGCTGGATCGCCGCCACCGATGTCGGACTGATCAGGCCGTAGTCCGACGAGATCGACCTGGCGTTGTCCTTGTCGGCGGCGTGGTTGAGCAAGGCGCGCAGGTCCTTCAGGTCGAGCAGCAGCCAGCCATGATCGTCGGCAAGCTTGAACAGCACCTCGAGCACGCCGCTCTGCACGTCGTTGAGTTCGAGCAGGCGCGCGAACAGCAGGGGCCCCATCTCCGAAACCGTCGTGCGCACCGGATGGCCGAGCTTGCCGTAGATATCCCAGAACACGACGGGATTGGCGGCGGGCGCGAAGTGGGTCAAGCCGAGCTTGTCCAGCCGCGGTTGCAGCTTGTCGCCGACGACGGCTGCCTGCGACAGGCCGGACAGATCGCCTTTCACGTCGGCGAGAAAAACCGGTACGCCCAGCCGCGAGAAGCCCTCGGCCATCACCATCAGCGATACCGACTTGCCGGTGCCGGTAGCGCCGGCGATCATGCCGTGGCGGTTGCCGTAGCGGGCATGCAGGAAGACGTCGGCCGGCTGGAGCACGCTCTTGCCGAGCAGGATCTCGTTCACGTTTGCGCATCCGCAAGGTTCGACGCGACGATGTTCGCACGACTCGCCGGGATCGCGAAGGGTTGTGGTGCGGCGCCATGACCGGTAACGTGCGGATGTTTGTTCAATCGAGTCCGCGAGCAATGCCAGGCAATTTGCGTCTCTGCACGATCATCACCCTGTTGACACTCGGCGCCTGCGCCGGGCAACCCCCTCAGAAAACCGCACCGCCGCCATCTTCGGCTGCCAACCAGACGCCATCGAACACCGAGCAGATCGGCGCGTTGTACGCGCGCCTGGATGCGGACGGGAAGCGCTTCACCGCCGCGCGCGCGTCGGCGCAGACGGTCGGTGCAGAGAAATCGGCAGCCGATGCCAGGGCTGCCCTGGACGACCTGCAGGCGGCTTCGGCGCAATGTCTTGCATTGCACGATTGCGAAAGCCAGCGCTTCATCGCCGCCTTCGATCACCTGCTGCGCCAGGACAGCGGCCTGCTTGGCGAGGATGCCGCCAATCCGGCGCCCGACGGCAACGAGGCGAGCGCCGAGGCCGGCGTGAGCTCGCCGGTCGCCGCTGCGCTGCCGGAAGTCAAACGTTCCGTGGCGCTGCTCAAGGGTCGCGAATTGTCCGACCTGATCGCATTGAATGACCCGGTCAAGGTGGCTCTGGAGCAGTGGCTCACGCAACTTCGGCCGAACCTGATGCTGGCCTACGAGAACTACCAGTACCTGCGCTATCGCATGTGGCCGGAGTACCAGAAGGCCGGCTTGCCCGAGGCATTGCTGTTCGGCATGCTGGCCAAGGAGTCCGGCGGCAAGGTGCATGCGGTATCGCGTTCGGGCGCGAGCGGCCCGCTGCAATTCATGTATGCCACCGGTGCGCGCTTCGGCCTCGGCACGGTCAACGGCTTCGACCAGCGCTTCGATCCGCAGCTTTCGGCACGCGCAAACGCCGCCTACCTCAACGAGCAGCTGGCGGTATTCAACGACAACCTGGAACTCGTGCTAGGCGCCTACAATGGCGGTGAAGGTGCGATGCAGCGCGTGGCGAACCGCAGCCCCGATGCGAGCTTCTGGGACCCGAAGATCTATTTCGAGCTGTCACCGGAAACGCGCGACTACGTGCCGATGGTGCTCGCCGCGGCGTGGCTGTTCCTGCATCCGGAGCGCTACCATCTTTCATTTCCGCGACTCGACGCCAAGCCGGCCGCCATTGCGCTCGCGACGGCAACGTCGATCGACGAGCTGACCATCTGCCTCGGCCAGGATGGCAACACGAACGGCTGGTTCCGCACGCTGCGCAACCTCAACCCGGCCTACGAGCCGCAACAGGCGCTGCCGGCCGGCACGCGCATCGAGTTGCCGGCGCGGCTGGTGCCGGTCTACGAGAAATCCTGCGCTGGCGGAAAGTGGGTCGAACTCGCCAGCGACCTGCACAGCGCCGCCGTGCCGCTCGCGCCACCGGGTGCACGCACGGCGAAGGCACCGCGCAGCAGCGCCGCGCGCAGCTACGTCGTCAGGAAAGGCGAAACGCTCGGTGCCATCGGGCGCAAGACCGGCTGCGGAGTCGGCGAACTGGCCAGTGCCAATCACATCAGGGGGCCGGCCTATGCCGTGCGTCCGGGCCAGACCCTGCAGGTGCCGTCGTCCTGCCGCAGGTGACCGGCGCTGCGGTTCTGGGGCCGCACAAAAAAAGAGCGCCGCGGTAGCGGCGCTATGCTTTGAATACCCGACGTTGGGAAAATCGTATCAGGCGACCGCGCGACCGACTTCGGCCGACCAGCGGTCCGGCGTCGACGCCGGCGGCGCGTATTCCTTGAGCACGCGCAGCGTGCGCATCAGCTGCTTGTGCAGATTCTGCGCTTCGCCGTATTGGGAATCCTTGGTCTCGAAGTAGGCCACCGTCAGCCAAAGCGCGATGCCGCGCAGCTTGATGTGCGGGTTGTCCGAGCGCACGCGCGTGAAGCCGACTTCCACGCCCTTGCCCCAGGTGGTCTCGAGGCCGTGCGATTCGCCCGGCGTGCCGTACAGATGCGGATACTCGCACTGCGAGGCGTTTGCGAATTCCTTGACGGCCAGCGCGGCCAGCTGCCGGCGCGTGGCCAGCGGCATCGTGTCGATTTCACGCTGGATTTCGCGGTACTGGCGATTGAGCTGGATCGAGCGGCTCAGGGCAAGCAGGCGGCTGACGATGCGCATGGAGAACGGTTTCCTTTCGACATCAAGCTGTTGGAACCTTGGTCGCGATCCTACTTCGATCGCGGACGGCCAATTACGCACTGCGTCACAATTTGACCATCTGCGTCACATTGTTTCTGATTTTTGGGAAAAATGCACGCGTTTTCTGAGGGATGGGCCTAAATTCTCGCCGGGCGTCGAGAAATCGGCCTAGGCGGCGGTCGTTCCTATCGCCTGGCCCATCTGCACGGCGGCTTCCGGACCGAGCCCGTCATCCCAGGCGGCACGGCCGGGCGGGACGAGCACGATGACCGTCGAGCCCATGTTGAACCGCCCCATCTCCATGCCGCGCTCGAGCCGGATTGCGTGCTCGCGCCAGCTCTTGCGCGTGATCGCGCTCGCGTACGGCGGAATCTCGAGACCGCCCCATACGGTCTGGACGCTGGAAACGAGCATCGCACCGACCATCACGACGGCAAATGGGCCGCGGTCTCCGTCGAAGTGGCAAACCAGTCGTTCGTTGCGCGCAAAAACACGCGGCACCGCGTTGACACTGAACGGAGCGACGCTGAAAAGGCGCCCGGGGATGTGCACCGTCTCGCGCAGCGTGCCGGCCAACGGCATATGCACGCGGTGATAGTCGCGTGGCGACAGATAAACCGTGACGAAGCTGCCGCCGGCGTACGGATGCGCCGCCGCTTCGCTGCCGAGCAGTTCCGCCGCGCTGAAGTCGAAACCCTTGGCCTGGAACAACCGCGCATGGCCGCCGGCATCCGTCGTGATCGCTCCGATCTGGCTGATGCGGCCGTCGGCCGGGCAGGCGATCGCACTGGCGTCGACCGGCTGCGGACGCGCCCCGGGTTTCAGTGCGCGCGTGAAGAATGCATTGAACGTCGGGTACGCGACCGGATCTTCGACGCGCGCCTGCGCCATGTCGACTCGATAGCTGCGGATCACGCGGGCGATCAGGAAATTTTTCCACGGACGCCATGTCCAGCGCGTCGCCCAGTAGACGGCGCGCGAAAGCGCGCGGTGTGGCAACACGTACTGCAGCGCGACGGCAGGGCGCATCTATCGGCTTCCGGGCGTTGCGGCAAGCGTTGCCAGATCACGCGCCACGACTGCCGGCGCGAACGGCGGGCGGAAGATGCCGGTCAGGCGACCCTGCGGATCGATGATCACGGCCGAGCCGCTGTGATCGACCTGGATCGTTCCGTCGGCGTTCGTGGTACGCGAATAAAGCAGGCCGAGCGAACGGGTCAGGCCGGCCAACTGCGCATCGGTTCCGGTCGCAGCGACGAAATCGGGACTGAAAAACGCCACATATTTTCCGAGCAACTCGGGCGTATCGCGCTGCGGATCGACCGAGATGAAATCGAAGCCGACGCGGTCGTGCAGGCCCTGCTCGCCGAGCAGCTGCCACGTCCGCTTGAACGAAGCGAGCGTCGTCGGACACACGTCGGGGCAACTGGCATAGCCGAAGTAGACGACATTCCAGCGCCCGCGCCAGTCCGCCAGCGTCAGCGGCCTGCCGTCGACACGCATCAGCTGGAATTCGGGTACCGGTCGCGGCTGCGGATACAGCACGGCAGCTTCGAGCGCCGGCGCACGGACGCCGCCGAACTGGCGATTGCCGAACCACAGACCGAATGCGGCGGCGAGCGCGCCGGCGAGGATCACCCAGACGAAAGACCGGTGCGGAGGCGCTGCGGATGGACTCATGCCGGCATTATAACTGCGGGCTTGGCCTATACTTGTCGCGCCCGACAGCCGCTGCCGCGACCCGTGACCGCAGAACTCGCCACGATCATCGATTTCATCCGCTACGGCGCCAGCCGTTTTTCCGGCGCCGGCCTGACCTTCGGCCACAGCTACGACAACCCGCTCGACGAAGCCACGCATCTGGTGCTGCAGGTTCTGCACCTGCCGCACGACCTGTCGCCGGCCTACGGCCAGGCCAGGCTCACGGCAGCGGAAAAGAAGAACGTGCTGGCAATGATCGAACGCCGCGTGCGCGAGCGCAAACCGGTCGCTTACCTGACCGGAGAAGCATGGTTCGCCGGCCTGAAATTCAAGTCGGACGAGCGTGCGCTGGTGCCGCGTTCGCCGATTGCCGAAACGATTCTGGGCGGCTTCTCGCCCTGGCTCGACGGCGTTGCCGTGCGCCGTGCGCTCGACCTGTGCACCGGCTCTGGCTGCATCGGCATCGCCATGGCCGTGCACAATCCGCACTGGCACGTCGACCTGGCCGACATCAGCGACGCCGCGCTCGATCTGGCGCGCGAGAATATACAATTCCACAATGTAGATGAGCGCGTGCGCGCGCGCAAGTCGGACCTGTTCGGCGCGCTGGAAGGCGAAGCCTATGACCTGATCGTGAGCAATCCGCCGTATGTGACGCTGCAGGAATTCGCCGCGCTGCCGCCCGAATACAGCCATGAACCGGCGCTGGGCCTGAAGGCGGGCGACGACGGACTCGATTTCGCGTTGCGCATCCTCGCCGCGGCGCCGCGGCACCTGACGGCCGACGGCGTGCTGATCGTCGAAGTCGGCGAAAGCGAACGCGCCCTGGTCGAACTGCTGCCGCGTCTGCCGCTCAACTGGATCGAGTTCGAGGTCGGCCAGATGGGCGTGTTCGAGATCGAGCGCGACGACCTGGTCGCCCACGCTGCCTCGATCCGCGCCGCCGCAGCTGCGAGGAGTTCTCGAGCCGAGTCAAAAGATGACCACGAAGTCACGAAGAACACGAAGGAAAAGCCACGAAGAAGCGCAGTAAAAAAGACGCGAGATCGACGGAAGAGCCGTTGATGCAATTCGGCTTTCCTTCTTCCGGATCTGTTTTTCTTCGTGATCTTCGTGCCTTCGTGGTGGTCTTTTGATTTTTTGGACTTAGCGGAATCCGGCAGTGTCGAGTAATTCGTTCGGAAAGATCTTCACCGTCACGACCTTCGGCGAAAGCCACGGGCCGGCGATCGGCTGCGTGATCGACGGCTGCCCGCCCGGCCTGGCGCTGGCGCCGGAAGAGTTTCGCCGTGATCTCGAGCGGCGCGCGACCGGCAAGTCGCGTTTCACCTCGCAGCGGCACGAAACCGACGAGGTCGAAATCCTGTCCGGCGTGTTCGAGGGCCGCACCACCGGTACGCCGATCGCGCTGCTGATCCGCAACGTCGATGCGAAGTCGAAGGACTACGCGGAAATTGCGCAGACGTTCCGGCCCGGGCACGCCGACTACACCTACTGGAAGAAGTACGGCATCCGCGATCCGCGCGGCGGCGGCCGCTCGTCGGCGCGCGAGACGACGATGCGCGTCGCTGCCGGCGTCGTCGCAAAAAAGTACCTGCACGACAGGTTCGGCATCGTCGTGCGCGGCTGGCTGGCCCAGCTCGGACCGCTGACCCCGGCGGCGTTCGACTGGGACTCCGTCGACGCCAATCCGTTCTTCTGGCCCGACGCGTCGATGATTGCGCAGCTGGAGAGCTACATCAGCGCGCTGCGCAAGTCGGGCGATTCGGTGGGCGCCCGCGTGTCCGTCGTTGCGGAAAACGTGCCGCCGGGCTGGGGCGAGCCGATCTACGGCAAGCTCGACGGCGAGATTGCCGCGGCGCTGATGTCGATCAATGCGGTCAAGGGCGTCGAGATCGGCGCCGGCTTCGGCGCCGTCACGCAGCGCGGCAGCGAGCACCGCGACGAGATCACGCCGCAGGGATTCCTGTCGAACCACGCCGGCGGCATCCTCGGCGGCATCTCGACCGGGCAGGCGATCGTCGCCTCGATGGCGCTCAAACCGACCTCGAGCATCCTGATTCCGGGGCGCAGCGTGAATCTCGCCGGCGAGCCGGTCGACGTCGTGACCAAGGGTCGCCACGATCCGTGCGTCGGCATCCGCGCGACGCCGATCGCCGAGGCGATGCTGGCGCTCGTGCTGATCGACCAGGCGCTGCGCCATCGCGCACAGTGCGGCGACGTCGGCGACGTCGCGCCGCACGTTCCGCCGCGCAGCGGCGATTCGAAGTCCGCGACGTGACCCGCGTCGATCGGCCGCGTGTCTGGGTCTCGCACCCGCTGTTCGACGACATCGTCGACCGGTTGCGGGAATACTTCGACGTCGACGCCGAAACCAGGGACCGTTCCTGGACCGCGCAGGAGACCGGGCACAGGCTGCGCGAATTGGATGGCGCCGTTCTGGGTGTGGCCGATCCGGTCGATGCCGGATCGGTCGCGCGGGCACCACGCCTGCGCGTGATCGCCAATGTCGGCGTCGGCTACAACAACCTCGACGTCGCCGCGCTGACGGCGCGCGGCATCGTCGCGACGAACAAGCCGGACGTGCTGAACGAGGCGGTCGCCGATTTCGCCTGGGCGCTGCTGCTGGCCGCGGCGCGGCGCGTCGGCGAGGGTGAACGCTACGTGCGTGCCGGGCATTGGCAAGGATCGTCGTACCGTTTGCTGCTCGGTACCGAGGTGCACGGTCGCACGCTCGGCATTCTCGGCATGGGCCGCATCGGCCAGGCGATCGCGCGCCGCGCCGCCGGCTTTCGCATGCCGGTGATCTATCACAATCGTTCGCGCCTGGACGAACGCATCGAGCGCGAATGCAATGCCGGCTACGTCGGCCGCGACGACTTGTTGCAGCGCGCGGATTTTCTCGTGCTCGTGCTGCCGTTTTCCGCGGAAAACCGCCACGCGATCGGTGCGTCCGAACTGGCGCGCATGAAGCCGTCGGCGATCCTGGTGAACGTTGCGCGCGGCGGCATCGTCGACGACGAAGCGCTGGTGGCGGCATTGGCCGGCGGGCGCCTCGCGGCGGCCGGCCTGGACGTGTTCGAGAACGAGCCGGCATTGCATCGGCAGCTGGCGACGCTCGACAATGTCGTGCTGACACCGCATATTGCCAGCGCGAGCGTCGATACGCGGCGGGCGATGACGAGCCTCGCCGTGGACAACCTGATCGCGGCGCTGGGCTTCGGCCCGAACGCAGGTCGTGCGCCGAACGTCGTCAATCCCGAGGCCTTGCGCATTGCGCAAGGGCTGTCGACGCGTACGAACGCCGATTGACACGGATCGAGCCAGGAAGAATGCAGCCGGCCCGATCCGCAAGAATCCGCGTTGATCCGCGGCAGAGAATTTTTTCCACGATGAACAGCCAGGGCAGATGAGCAAGAAGAACGGTTACAAGGTGGCCATGGTGGGCGCGACGGGGGCCGTTGGCGAAGCGGTGCTTTCGATTTTGAAGGAGCGTCAGTTTCCGGTAAGCGAACTGGTACCGCTGGCGAGCGAACGCAGCGCGGGGGAACTGGTCGAGTTCGGCGCGCGTCATGTCACGGTGAAGAACCTCGCCGATCATGATTTTGCCGGCGTCGACATCGCATTCTTCTCGGCCGGAGCCAGTGTGTCGAAGCTGCATGCGCCGCGCGCGGCAGCGGCCGGCGCGGTGGTGATCGACAACACGTCCGAGTTTCGCTACCAGGACGATATTCCGCTGGTGGTCAGCGAGGTCAATCCGCATGCGATCGCGCGCTACACGACGCGCGGGATCATCGCCAACCCGAACTGCTCGACGATGCAGATGCTGGTCGCGCTGGCGCCGATACACCGGGCCGCCGGCATCACGCGCATCAACGTCGCGACTTACCAGTCGGTATCCGGCGCGGGACGATCCGGAATCGAGGAGCTTGGGCGGCAGACGGCCGCGCTGCTGAACTTCCAGGATCACCCGCCGAAGAAATTCAGCAAGCAGATCGCCTTCAACGTGATTCCGCACATCGACGACTTCCAGGCCAACGGCTACACCAAGGAAGAGATGAAGATGGTCTGGGAGACACGCAAGATCCTCGAGGACGACAGCATTCAGGTCAATGCGACCGCGGTGCGCGTGCCGGTGTTCCTCGGCCACGCCGAGGCGGTACATGTCGAAACCCGCGACAAGATCACGGCAAAGCAGGTGCGCACCCTGCTAGAAAAGGCCCCGGGTGTCGTCGTGATCGACGAACGCAAGGCGGGCGGTTATCCGACGCCGGTCGGCGACGCGGCCGGGAAGGATCCGGTTTTCGTGGGTCGAATTCGCGAAGACATCTCCCATCCGCGCGGCATCGATTTGTGGATCGTTGCGGACAATATCCGCAAGGGTGCGGCGTTGAACGCGATCCAGATCGGTGAACTGTTGGCAAAAACTTACCTGTGACCTATAGTTACGATTGTGTTATAAGGCACTTTCGAGCTTAGGGACTGTACTCGAGGGCTCGATGGGATCGCCATGGCAACATATTTTGGGGGGCTAACCTCATGAAAGGACCGGTAAAATTATCGCTGGCCGTTGCGCTTGCGCTGGCGGGCGGGAATGCCTTCGCACTCGGCCTTGGAGCAATCCAGGTCAAATCCGGCTTGAACCAGCCGCTGGATGCCGAGATTCCGGTCATCACCGAGTCGGCGGCCGAGGCAAACGCGCTGACTGTCGATCTGGCATCGGCCGAGGACTTCGAGCGCATCGGGCTGAGCCGGTCGCGGCTGACGGTGCCGATCGAAATGGCTGTCGGCACCAACGGACGCGGCCAGACCGTGATCAAACTTTCGACCAAGGAAGCCGTGCGCGAACCGCTGCTCGACTTCCTGCTCGTCGCGAACTGGTCCAAGGGCAAATTGCTGCGCGAATACACCGTACTGCTCGATCCGCCGATTACCGCGCCGGCCAAGTCTGCGGCCACGGTCGCGCCGCTGTCTGAAAAACCGGTGCCGGTCGCCAGGCCGCTGACTGAAACCAGGCCGGAAGCGCCGCCGCCGAAACCCGTGCGGGCAGAACCCAAGCCGCCGGTCGCGGCAGCGGCGCCGAAGCCGGCGCCGAAGCAGCAGGCCAAGACGGCGCCGCCGCCGCCTCCTCCTGCGCCGCCCGCGCCGAAACCTGCCGCGCATCCGGCCGGCGGCAACGACTATGGTCCGGTCGCCGAAGGCGAGACGCTGTCCGAAATCGCGCGTGCGACAAAACCGGACGACAAGGCCAGCGTCGACCAGATGATGCTGGCGCTGCTCAAGGCCAATCCAAAGGCGTTTTATCAGGACAACATCAACGCGCTGAAACGCGGTTCGATCCTGCGCATCCCGACCGCCGACGAGCTGCACGCCAGTGCCACGCTGCGCGAAGCCGCCGAGCAGGTTCACAACCAGAACGAGGCGTGGTCCGGCCGTGCGCCGGTCAGCAAGCCGACCCTGGTTGCACACGCGGGCGCCAAGCCCGCCGAGCCCGCGGCCAAGCCGGCGCAAGGCGCACCGAAACCTGCCAGGCAGGAACGTCTCGCGCTGGTGCCGCCGACCGCCGCAAAGAGCGATTCGTCGACCGATCGCGCCGGCTCCGCCGGTGGAACCGGCAAGGACAACGCCGACGTGAGGGCCGAGCTGGCCCGCACCAAGGAAGCGCTGACCAGCCGCGAACAGGAGTCGGCCGAGCTCAAGTCGCGCGTCAAGCAGCTCGAGGAAATCAGCACCAAGGATCAGCGTCTGATCTCGATGAAGGATTCCGAGATCGCCGATCTGCAGAAGAAACTGCGGGATCTTCAGGCCAAGACCGCTGCGCCCGTTGCTGCGGTCCCGGCAAAAACGGCGGAACCGGCACCGGCGAAACCTGCCGACACGAGTGCGGCCAAGCCGGCCGAGGCCGCGCCCGCCAAGCCGGACCAGAAGCTGACCGCCAAGGACATCTGGGGCGACCTCAACGCCGGCGACAAGAACGCGACGAAACCAGCCGCCGGCGCGGCCACGCCTGCCGTGACGCCACCGACCACGACGGCTTCCACCGAGCCGGCAGCACCGTCGCCTGCACCGACTGCGCCGCCGACCTCGACGCCTGCGACAACGCCTGCGACCGCGACAACGCCTGCGACCACGACGGCAGAGCCGCCGGCCAGCACCACGGCAGGCACGCCTCCGGCATCCGCTGCGGCGGTCGATGCGAACACGGCCGTCAAGGCGACGCCGGTCAAATCGCCGCCTGCGGCAAAGGTCACGCCGCTTGCGCCCGCGGCCGAGCCTTTCTACAAGAACCAGAACGTCCTGCTTGGCGGCGGCGCAGCGCTGCTGCTGATCGGATTGCTGGCGTTGATGCGTTTCATGCGGAAGCCGAAGCCGGAGTTCGCGATGCCCGACGACGCGGGCGTTCACGACGTCGAAACCGGCGCGGAAGACGAGGAACTGCGGCTGCGCGACGCGCTGCAGCAGAATCCCGGCAACACGAGCGCCTCGCTGGAACTGCTGCGTTACTACTATGCGCAGGGCGACGCAGCCAAGTTCGAAGCCGCTGCCGAAACGATGCACGCCCACTTGCCCGATCGGGGTGCGCCGGAATGGGACGAGGTCCTGGCCATGGGTGCGGTGCTCGCGCCGAATCACCCGTTGTTCAGCGACGTTGCCGAGGATGTGGCGCATCACGACTTCATGCACCACGACGCGGCCCAGCACGCCGTGGAACATTACGACACGACGCACGAATCCGCGGCCGCGCCGGTCGAGGAATTCACCTATCCGGGCCACGCGCAGGTTCCGGTCGAGGAAGCGCACACGCATTTCGACTCGTTCGAGGTGGAACCGGTCGCAGCAGCGGCCGAGCCGCATCCGGCCCACGACGACAGCTTCGATTTCGATCTGCCGGTGCAGACCGAGGAAACCGTGCGCGAGCCGGTGGTGGTGCATCATGAACCGGAGCCGCTGTTCACCGAGGCCGCCGCGCCCACGCCTGTCGTCGAACGACAGGACGACATCTATGTCGGCGAGGATGCAATCGGCACCAAGCTCGACCTGGCCAAGGCCTATCTGGACATGGGCGACCCCGAAGGCGCGAAGTCGATGCTCGACGAAGTGATGGCCGAAGGCAACGACTCGCAACGCGACGAGGCACGCCGGCTGCTGTCCGAGATACACTGACTTCGTGACGTTCCGGCCGCCATGGCGGCCGCGGATCCTCGTACAAGGCAACCCAGGCCGGACTTGTTCCGGCCTGATTCTTTTTGACGGTTACAATCGTCTCCGGCTCCCGGGACTTTGATCTTGCGCATCGCCCTTGGCATCGAATACGACGGCACCGGTTTTCTCGGCTGGCAGCGCCTGACGCACGGCAATACGGTGCAGGGAGCGGTCGAAGCGGCCTTGTCGTTCGTCGCCGACGCGCAGGTCGAGGTGACCTGCTCCGGACGCACCGATGCCGGCGTGCATGCCCGTTGCCAGGTCGTGCATTTCGACACACAGGCGCAGCGCAGCGAGCGCAGCTGGGTGCTCGGTGCCAATTCACGCCTGCCGGACGCCGTCGCCGTACTGTGGGCGCGACCGGTCGACCAGACCTTCCACGCACGCTATGGGGCGCTCGGCCGGCGCTACCGCTACATGATCCTCAATCGGGCGGTGCGCGCAGCGCTCGATGCGAGGCGCGTGACCTGGGAGCGCGTGCCGCTCGACGCGGCGGCGATGCACGTCGCAGCCCAGGCGCTGGTCGGCGAACACGACTTCAGCGCGTTCCGCGCGATCTCGTGCCAGGCGCATTCGGCGCGGCGCGAAGTACGCGCGATCCGGGTCGAACGTGTCGGCGAGCAGGTCGCGATCGACGTCGAAGCGAATGCTTTCCTGCACCACATGGTGCGCAACATCGTCGGCAGCCTGCTGCTGGTCGGCCGCGGCGAACAGCCGCCGGGCTGGATCGCGCACCTGCTGGCCGCCGCCGACCGTACCATTGCCGGCCCGACTGCGCCGCCGCAGGGCCTGATGTTCCTCGGCCCGCGCTATCCTGCCCGCTTCGGCTTGCCGGAGGACGTCAGCCAGTGACAACGCAGCGCACGCGCATCAAATTCTGCGGCGTGACCCGCGCCGAGGACGCGCTGGCCGCCGCTGCGCTCGGTGTTGACGCGGTCGGCTTCGTGTTGACGCGCAAGAGCCGGCGTTTTGCCGGAATCGAACGCGCCCGCCAGATGCGTCGCGCGTTGCCGCCGTTCGTCACAGCGGTGGCGCTGTTCATGGACGACGACGTCAGCTTCGTATCCGAGGCGGTCGCCGCGGTCGCACCGGACCTGCTGCAGTTTCACGGCAGCGAAGCCGCGCCGGATTGTGTACGCTACGGCCGTCCCTATCTGAAAGCGGTGGCGATGCGCGACGGTCTAGTCGACTGGCGCAGGCTGGTCGACTCGCATGCGCAAGCGACCGGCTTCCTGTTCGACGGCCACGCAGCCGGCGAGCAGGGCGGTTCCGGGCGAAGCTTCGACTGGTCGCTGTTGCCGCGTGACGCGGGCAAGCCCGTCGTTCTGGCCGGCGGCCTGACGCCGGAAAACGTCGCTGCGGCGATTCGCGCCGTGCGCCCGTGGGCGGTCGACGTTTCCAGCGGCATCGAAGCGGAACCCGGCTTGAAGGATATCGACAGGATGCGGCGCTTCATCGCCGCGGTGCGAACGGCAGACGAGGTTGGCTAGTGGCTGCAAATGCTAGAAGTATAAATATACCATCGTACGGCGCGATCGACTTCGCGGCGTATCCGGATGCGCACGGCCGTTTCGGCCCGTACGGCGGCAGCTATGTCGCCGAGACGCTGATGGCGCCGCTGGCCGAACTGACCGCGGCCTACCTGCGCCTGCGCGGCGATCCGGAGTTCGTCGCCGAGCTCGACCGCGACCTCAAGCACTATGTCGGCCGACCCAGCCCGATCTACCACGCCGAGCGCCTGTCGAAGAAAGTCGGCGGCGCGCAGATCCTGTTCAAGCGCGAGGACCTCAATCACACCGGCGCACACAAGATCAACAACACGGTCGGCCAGGCGCTCGTAGCGCGCCACATGGGCAAGCGCCGCATCATCGCCGAGACGGGCGCCGGCCAGCACGGCGTCGCCAGCGCCACGGTCGCGGCGCGGCTCGGCCTGGAATGCGTCGTCTACATGGGCGCCGTCGACATCGAGCGGCAGGCGATCAATGTCTATCGCATGAAACTGCTCGGCGCGACGGTCGTGCCGGTCACGTCGGGATCAAGGACCCTGAAGGATGCGCTCAACGAGGCGCTGCGCGACTGGGTCACCAATGTCGACAGCACGTTCTACATCGTCGGCACCGTCGCCGGCCCGCATCCGTATCCGATGATGGTGCGCGATTTCAATGCGATCGTCGGCCGCGAGGCGCGCGCGCAGATGCTGGCCGACTATGGCCGCCTGCCCGACACCCTGGTTGCCTGTGTCGGTGGCGGCTCGAATGCCATCGGATTGTTCCATGCCTTTCTCAACGACCGCGAGGTCGCGATCGTCGGCGCCGAAGCGGCGGGCGAGGGCATCGCGAGCGGACGTCACGCCGCGTCGCTGGTGGCCGGTCGCCCCGGCGTGCTGCACGGCAACCGCACCTACGTACTGTGCGACGACAACGGGCAGATCACGGAAACCCATTCGGTGTCGGCGGGCCTGGATTATCCGGGTGTCGGGCCGGAGCACGCCTGGCTCAAGGACAGCGGCCGCGCGACGTACGTCGGCGTGACCGACGACGAGGCGCTCGCTGCGTTTCACGAACTGGCGCTGACGGAGGGCATACTCGCTGCGCTCGAATCCAGTCATGCCGTTGCCCAGGGCATCAAGCTCGCCCGCGAAATGTCGAAGGACCAATTGATACTGGTGAACCTTTCGGGCCGTGGCGACAAGGATGTGCATACGATCGCAAAGCGCGAAGGGATCAGCCTGTGAACGCGGGATCGTGGACAAGCGACTGCGTACGCCGGAAGGGCACATCCGGTTGCGCGCAGCGTGCTTTTGTCCAGGGTCGCGGGCACGCCATCCGGCCTGGCGCCGCATCGGCTTTTTCCCGCGTCGCCAATCCCTGATCCCTGGTCCCCAGTCCCGAACCCCATGAACCGCATCGACCAGCGTTTCTCCAAGCTGAAATCCGCCGGGCGCACCGGACTGATCCCGTTCGTCACGGCGGGTGATCCACTGCCGCAGGCTGTCGTGCCACTGATGCATGCGCTGGTCGAGTCCGGTGCCGACCTGATCGAGCTGGGCGTTCCGTTCTCCGATCCGATGGCCGACGGCGCCGTGATCCAGCATTCGAGCGAGCGCGCGCTGGCTCGCCCCGTCGGCCTGACACATGTGCTGGATTGGGTCGCCGAATTCCGGCGCAGCGACGCTGAAACGCCGGTCGTGCTGATGGGTTATCTCAACCCGGTCGAGATTCACGGCTATGAGCGCTTCGCCAATGAAGCCGTTGCGGCCGGCGTCGACGGTGTGCTGCTGGTCGATTGTCCGCTGGAGGAGTCGACGACTACCGCCGAATTGCGCTCCGCCGGCCTGCGCCAGATCTACCTGGCCGCGCCGACCACCGCCGAGGCGCGTCTGGCGGATTTGTGCGCGCATGCCGAAGGATTTTTATACTATGTTTCGTTCGCCGGCGTGACCGGAGCGGACCGCCTCGATCTGGGGCCGGTGTGCGCGCGCGTCGCGTCGATCAAGGCGCGTTCACGCGTGCCGGTGGCCGTCGGCTTCGGCGTGCGCGACGCCGCATCGGCGGTGACGATCGGCCAGTTCGCCGATGCCGTCGTGATCGGCAGCGCGCTGGTCGCGCACCTCGCGGCCTGTGTCGGGACGGACGCGATCTGTGCGGCTGCGAAAGAATTCCTCGCGCCGATCCGCAGCGCCCTCGATGCTGCCGCTGGCGCGCATGCCGCGTGAAGCGGACAAACCTGAAAACCCCGTGGTGCCGGCCGGCGAGCCGGTGCCGCCGATCGAAACCGGAGAGGTGGGCGACATGAGCTGGTTGCAGAAACTGATGCCTTCGCGCATCCGTACGGAAGGCACCACCAAGGGCAAGGTGCCCGAAGGACTGTGGGAAAAATGCGAGGGCTGCGGCGCCGTGCTGTATCGGCCGGAACTCGAGCGCAACCTCGAAGTGTGCCCGAAGTGCGGTCATCACCACGCCATCGCGGCGCGTCGGCGCCTGGCCGCGTTTTTCGACCAGGGCAGCACCGAGGAGCTGTTCGCCGAACTCGAGCCGGTGGACACGCTGAAGTTCCGCGACTCGAAGAAGTACAAGGACCGCATCGTCGCGGCACAGAAGGCGACCGGAGAGAAGGATTCGTTGATCGCGATGCGCGGCCTGCTCAAGACGCGGCCGCTGGTCGCCTGCGCATTCGATTTCGCCTTCATGGGCGGTTCGATGGGATCGGTAGGCGGCGAGAAATTCGCGCGCGCCGCCGAACATGCGCTCGACGAGCGCATTCCGCTGGTGTGCTTCTCCGCCAGCGGCGGCATGCGCATGCAGGAAGGACTGCTGTCGCTGATGCAGATGGCGAAGGCGTCCGCGGCACTGGCGCGCATGCGCAGTTCCGGTGTTCCCTACGTGTCGGTGCTGACCCATCCGACCACGGGCGGCGTGTCGGCGAGCCTGGGCATGCTCGGCGACATCAACATCGGCGAGCCGAAGGCGCAGATCGGCTTTGCCGGGCCGCGCGTGATCGAGCAGACCGTGCGCGAAACCCTGCCCGAAGGCTTCCAGCGCTCCGAGTTCCTGCTCGAGCACGGCGCGATCGACATCATCGTCGACCGTCGCGAGATGCGCGACAAGCTGGCCAGCCTGCTCGCGCTGATGATGCGCGCTCCGCGCGCGGCGTGACGTCACGCTGACGCATCGCGTCGGACGCTCCGAATGTCCATCCCCCGCTTGTCATTCCGGCGCAAGCCGGAATCCAGTTCTGCGCATTTGTTTTTGAGTGCAGAGCTTCCACTCGCCCTTCCGGCGAGCGGCCTACTTTTGGCATTGCTTCGGGCATCCTGCCCTTCGCCGCTACGCGGCCAGCTTCGCTGTTCGCGCCGCTCCTGCGGCGCAGTGCCCAAAAGTAGGCAAAAGGCTAGGCACCGGACGCGGTGCCCCGCCGCGCATCATGCGCGGCGGGGTGTTCCTGTGCTTCTCGGCGCCGGCGGGGTCGTCTGGCAGCACGTCCGTGTACTGTCAGCCGACGCGCGCACATCGTGTGCGCGCCCCTGCGGGCATTTTCCGCCGTCGCCTGCGATGCTCGGCACCGCGAACGGCGCCGGGATCCACGAAGCCGTGCATCCCTGCACTACCTCATGGAATAGTTCAGGCGAGCTGCTGCTTCTGCGGCAGGATGCCGCC
>DATNFS010000093.1:0-42483 GCA_035606275.1 Rudaea sp. | reverse complement strand
CGCAGTTCGATCAGGTTTTCAACGCTGGCATCGGGTTTGCGCAGGGCATTCATCGTGCGTTTTCCGGATTCGTGAGGACGAGCCCAATGTAGGCCGCCGCGCGTTCATGCGGGCGCCGTTCACGGGCACGGATCGGCAACTCGGCGAAATGATCCTGCGCGGTATACAGTCGCGCACCGTTCGACGGCATGGATCGGCAGCTCGGCGAAAGTGGCCACCGACGTGCGATCCCCGGTGGCAGGATCGCCGCACTTCCGTTGGAGCATCACCATGAAAAACGCTTGCGCACTCGTGCTCATGCTGCTGGCTGTGCCTGTCGTCACGAATGCCCAGCACGATTCCGCGGCGCCGTCGCCACCGTCGACGGCCGCGCCGGCCGAGGCACGCCAATTCGACTTCCTGATCGGGCAGTGGGAGATCGAAGTCAAGCCGAAAGTCGGCAGCCTGGTCGCGATGATCCACGGCGCGCCCAGGCTGGTCGGATCATGGAAGGCATGGCGCGCCCTGGACGGCTTCGGCGTCGAGGACGAACTGCGCATCGCCGATGCATCGGGGAATCCGATATCGTTGAACGAGGCCTTGCGCGTGTTCGATCGAAGCCGGAATCGCTGGAGCATCGTCGGCCTCGACGTCTACCGCGCGCGCTTCAGCAACTCCACGGCGCAATGGAACGGCACGGAGATGCGGATCGACGGCAACGGCGTCGATGGCGAGGGCAAGGCGTACCTGTCGCGCGTGCGCTACTTCGCGATCAGCGCCGACGCATTTCGCATGCAGCAGGATCGCTCGCTCGACAACGGCCAGACCTGGGACGAGGCCACGCTGACGATCGAGGCCAGGCGGGTCGCGGCAAGCGCCACCCGTTGAAGGCCGTGCTTCCGCCGGATCGCCGTAACGGTTAACGTTGTCCGATGCCGCGTTCCTGGATCTGGCTGCAACTGCTGCTCGGCTGGCTGCCGGTCGGGGCATTGTTCGCGCTGATGTTCAAGATGGCGCACGGCGGGCCGGTCACCGAAGCGCTCGCCATGGCGCTGCAGCTGGTGCTGACGGCAGCGCTGCTTGGCATTGTCGTCTACCGCTTCACGCAGCGCGTGGCGTGGCCGTATCCGCTGCACTGGCGTTTCGTCGCCACGCAACTGTTCGCCGCGCTGGCCTATGCGATCACCTGGTTCGCCCTCAACGTGCTGATCGGCAGTGTCGTTGCCACCATCTCGCACAGCATCGGGCACGGCGGCTTCGCCGTATTGCTCGCCATTGGTCCGGGCTGGGGCGTGCCGTACGTCGTGCTCGGCATCTGGCTTTATGTGATGGTTGCCGGCATCGCCTACGCCAACAATGCGGCCGAACGCAGAGTCCGGATCGAAGCGATGGCGGCACGCACCCAACTGGCGGCGTTGCGAGCCCAGTTGCATCCGCACCTGCTGTTCAATGCGCTGCACACGGTCGTACACCTGATTCCGCAGGATCCGCAGCGGGCGACACGCGCTGCCGAAGAACTTGCCGCAATCCTGCGCTCGGCACTTTCCGAACAGCGCGACGTGATTCCGTTCGCCCAGGAGTGGGCGTTCGTGCAGCGCTACCTGCGCATCGAGTCGCTGCGCTTCGGCGAGCGCCTGCGCGTACACGACGAGATCGACAGCTCGGCGCTCGCTGCGCAAATCCCGGCGTTCGCGCTGCAGACCCTGGTCGAAAACGCGGTGCGTCACGCGGCAGCGCCGCGCGTCGAAGCCACCGATCTTCGTCTGAGTGCCCGTTGCGCGGGCGCAGCACTGATCGTGACCGTCAGCGACAACGGCGCCGGGGCCGAACTGGATGATGTCAACGGCAGGAGTGCCGGCACCGGCCTGCCGCGGTTGCGCGAACGGCTGCTGCACCTGTGCGGCGGTGCCGCGCGGCTCGAGCTCGACAGCGCGCCCGGTCGCGGCTTTCGCGCAACGCTGGTGCTGCCGCAGCGCGAACTGCATGCCGCGGTCGCTGCCTTCGGCAACGGCGATGACCGATAGCGCGCCGGTGCAGGTCCTGATCGTCGACGACGAGCCGATCGCTCGCGCGGGTTTGCGCCGCATGCTCGCGGAAGTGGAGTGGATCGGCTGTGCCGGCGAGGCGGCGAGCGGGCCGGAAGCGCTGCAGGCGATCGGCGCGCTCAAGCCCGACCTGGTGTTCCTCGATATCGAAATGCCAGGGCTGTCCGGCATCGACGTACTGCATTCCCTGGGCCGGGCGCCTTACGTCGTGTTCACGACCGCCTACGCCGAGCACGCGGTTGCGGCGTTCGAACTAGGCGCGATCGACTACCTGCTCAAGCCGTTCGGCAGCGAACGGCTGCAGGCAAGCCTGGAACGCGTCCGCGCTGCGCTCGGCGAGCCGCGCGCCGCGCTGCTCGACCGCATTGGCGAGGCGCTGAGCCGCGGCGCGATGTCGCGCCTGTTCGTTCGCACCGGACGCAGCATCGTGCCGGTGGCGGTCGACGGCATTGCCTGGTTCGAAGCCGTCGGCGACTATGTGGCGGCGCATGCCGGCGGCACGCAGCATCTGTTGCACGTATCGCTGAGCCGTCTCGAAGAGCGCCTCGATGAGCGACGCTTCGCACGCATCCATCGCACCCACATCGTCAATCTGGATCACGTCATCGCATTCAGGCGCCAGCTCACTGGCGAAGTGATCGCCGAATTGCGCGACGGCACGCGCCTGCCGGTCAGCCGCGCCAAGGCGCAGGAGCTGCGCCGTCTGGCGCGCAGCTGACACTCGCGCTGCACTGGCTTGTTTTAACCCTCCCGTTCAATGGGAGCGTTGGATGGGGATGGTGCTGCTGGCTTTTCTTCATTCGTCATTCCGGCTTGCGCCGGAATGACGAGTACTGAGCAAAAAGCCGCCCGAAGGCGGCTTGATTCGATGATCCATCGCGTGGTGCACGCGATGACAATGAGCGCGCGACGCGCGACATCACGCCATCTGCGAAGCGGCGAATTCCCAGTTGGCCAGATTCCAGAACGCTTCGACGTACTTCGGCCGCGCGTTGCGGTAGTCGATGTAGTAGGCGTGTTCCCACACGTCGCAGGTCAGCAGCGGGCGATCGCTGCCGGTGATCGGCGTCGCGGCGTTGCTCGTGCTGACCAGGCCGAGGCCGCCGTCGGCGCGCTGCACGAGCCAGGCCCAGCCGGAGCCGAAGGTGCCGACCGCGGTCTTGCCGAAGTCCTCCTTGAACTGGGCAAAGCTGCCGAACGTCTTCTTGATCGCGTCGGCCAGCTTGCCCGCCGGTTCGCCGCCGCCCTTGGGCGACAGGCTGTTCCAGTAGAACGTGTGGTTCCAGATCTGGGCCGCGTTGTTGAACATGCCGCCCTGCGATTTCTTGATGATCGCGACCAGATCCATGCTTTCGAACTCGCTACCCTTGATCAGGTTGTTCAAGTTCGTCACGTAGGCCTGATGATGCTTGCCGTAGTGATAGTCGATCGTCTCGGCCGAGATATGCGGTGCGAGCGCGTCGCGGGCATAGGGAAGAGCAGGTAGTTCGATCGCCATGGTGGCTCCTTGCTGACGGACGGGGATGCCAATTATAGACGCGAAGGCTGAATCGACGCCGTGGGCTGCGGCTGCCGCGGCTGGTACAATGGGCAATCGCGCTTTTCGCACCCCAGTTGCAGTGAGCCATGGACGTCATCGATCGCATCCGCCAGACCGTATCCGACAATCCTGTCGTGCTTTTCATGAAGGGCACGCCGCAGTTTCCGATGTGCGGTTTTTCGTCGCGCGCCGCACAGGCGCTGAAGACCTCGGGCGCGCATTTTGCGTCGGTCAACGTACTGGAAGACCCCGAAGTGCGCGCCAACCTGCCGCGCTATTCGAACTGGCCGACATTCCCGCAGCTGTTCATCAACGGCGAATTGATCGGTGGTTGCGACATCATGCTGGAGCTCGAGCAGAGCGGCGAGCTTCCGCGCATGGTCAAGGAAGCGGGCCGGGTCTGATCCGCGTGAATGAAGCCGATTGCGTCCGGCTGCCGCCCGGCTGGACGTCCGCGAACGACGCCCTGACCGATCGGGTCGTGCTGGTGACCGGCGCCGCCGGCGGCCTCGGCCGTGCGGCTGCGCTGGCCATTGCGCGCGCCGGCGCTACGCCGGTGCTGCTCGGACGCAAGGTCCGCGCGCTGGAGAAACTCCACGACGAAATCGCTGCGCTCGGCGGCGTACAGCCGGCGATCTATCCGCTCGATCTGGAAGGCGCGTCGCCGCGCGAGTACGAAGAGATGGCCGGCAGCATCGATCAGGAATTCGGCCGCCTGGACGGCATCGTCAACGGTGCGGCGTACTTTGGCGGTTTGCAGCCGGCGGCGGCGATCGATCCGATGGACTGGCTGCGCACGTTGCACATCAACCTCAGTGCGCCGTTTCTGCTGCTGCAGGCGTGTCTGCCGCTGTTGGGCCGGTCCGACCGTGCCAGCGTCGTGTTGGTGCTGGATGATCCGGATCGCGTCGGCCGCGCGCACTGGGGCGCCTACGGCGCCGCCAAGCACGCGCTCGCCGGCTTGCTTTCGACGCTGCATCAGGAATACGAGGACGGACCGGTGCGCCTGCATGCGCTGCTGCCGCCGCCGATGCGGACAGCGTTGCGGCGCACGGCGTACTTTGGCGAGAATTCGATGCAGCTGCCGTTGCCTGAAGCGATCGCCGATGCGGTGGTTTATCTGCTCGGTGCCGATGGCGCGGTGGCGCGCGGGAAAGTGCTGGATATGAGGGCAGCTCCAGGGGCAGAGGCCTGACGGCGATCAACAGCGCGCAGGCGCATTTTCTTTTCGGCCCTCGACCCTCAGCCCCGGCCCGCGCCCCTCGCGCCATGCTATAAAAAGAAGACTCCACTCGACTGGCGGGGGCAAGGTGGACAATTCGCTCACGACGCTCTCGGCCGGCATCCTGCTGTTCCTGATCATGGATCCGCTCGGCAACGTCCCGCTGTTTCTTGCGCAGTTGCGCAATGTCGCGCCGCTGCGCCGGCGCCGTGTGCTGGTTCGTGAACTGATCATCGCGCTGGTCGTGCTGTTCGGGTTCCTGTTCGGCGGCAGCTACGTACTGAGCGCGCTGCACCTGCGCCCCGAGTCGATCAGCGTCGCCGGCGGCATCGTGCTGTTCCTGATCGGCGTGAAGATGATCTTCCCGCCGCGTGACGGCAACATGTTCGGCGCGACCCCCGGCGCCGAACCGTTCATCGTGCCGATGGCGATCCCCGGCGTCGCCGGGCCGTCGGCGATGGCGGCGTTGATGCTGATGACGAACTCCGCGCCGGGTCGCACCGCCGACTGGAGCGCGGCGTTGTTCTGCGCCTGGCTCGCGACCGCCTTGATCCTGCTGTCGTCGACCTACCTGTTTCGCTGGCTCGGCGAGAGCGTTCTGACGGCGCTCGAACGGCTCATGGGGATGCTGCTGGTCGCGCTCTCCGTGCAGATGTTCCTGGACGGGGTCGCGGCATACCTTGGGAAGGCGTAGAGCGCGGGATCCGGGTCCGCCCCGGGCGTTCTGTCTGCCGTCAGGGGGCTCGGGATGATGGACCCGCACGAGCTCCGGCAGGCCATCGAGCGCCGCCACTCGGCCTCACGATGTCTTGATCGTCCCTCCCGAACGCCGGCCGGATGTAAAGACGAATCGCGGGACTAGAACTTGTTAGAAAATTGTCATAGAGTCGCTTTAAGCTGCGGTTAACGATTCTTTGCGGTGTTTTACCCCCAAAGACGCGGGGACTTTTCGTAATAGATCTGGGGATTTTCGCAATAAATCCTGTTTTACAACAAGTTGCGCGTTGCCACGCTGATGTGGCATGCGAAAAAAACCTTTTTGAAGCGACGTTGAATCGACCAGACGATAGGCAATCCATGACCATGACTCGACTGAACAAGAAGCTCCTGCCGCTGATACTTGCCTCGCTGTTTGCAGTGTCGGGGGCGTACGCCCAGGACACCACATCCGGCCTCACCGGACGCGTGCTGGATAGCAAGGGCAACCCGGTTTCTGGCGCCAAGGTGCGCATCGTCCACGTTCCTTCCGGAACGACCTCGACGGCGACGGCCGACGCAAACGGCCGCTATCAGGCGCAGGGCTTGCGCGTGGGTGGTCCATACCATCTCGAAGCGCAGGGCAACGGCATCAAGGAAATCGATGCAGACAACGTCTACATCGAACTCGGCCAGGTCGCCACCGCCAACCTGTCGGAAGTCTCTGCGGCAACATCGCTCGAAGGTGTCAGCGTCACGGCATCCGCCATCGACTACCGGTTCAACTCCGACAACAAGGGCCTGGGTACCAGCATCAGCGGCCGTGCGCTCGAGACTGCCGTCAGCGGCAACCGTTCGCTCGACGACATCGCGCGTCTGGATCCGCGCATCACGGTTACCGACCAGAACGACGGCTCGATCTCGCTGGCCGGCCAGAACAACCGCTTCAACGAAATCAGCGTCGACGGCCTGTCGGTCAGGGACCCGTTCGGCCTGAATGCGAATGGCCTGGGCTTCACCGGGTCGCCGATCTCGCCCGATACGATCGCCGCCTACGAAATCAAGGCGACCGATTACGATACCGCTTTCGACGCCGTGGGCGCGAACATCAACGCGGTCACCAAGTCGGGCACGAACGAGTTCCACGGCTCCGTATACGGCGCTTATACCGACGCCAGCAGCATGGTGGGCAACCGCGGCGGCAATGATTACGCCGGTTTCGACAAGAACGAGACCTGGGGTGCAACGCTGGGCGGCCCGATCATCAAGGACAAGCTGTTCTTCTTCGTCGGGTACGAAAAACAGAAGATCAACGGCATTGCCGGCGTCGGTACCGACGCGGTCACCGGCGGGGGTCTGACGCAGGCCCAGGTCGATGCGGTCACGCAGGCGTTCAAGACTATCGGGATCGATCCGGGTTCCAACACCGGCAGCGCGCTGACCCTCGAGGACAAGCGTTCGCTCGCCAAGCTCGACTGGAACATCAGCGACACCCAGCGCGCCAGCTTCACCTACCAGCGCACCGAGGAGACCAAGCCGACGCCGTATTCCGGATACGTCAAGCCGACCAGCGTCATCCTGTCCAGCGATTTCTACACGGTTTCAAGCACGACGAAGAATTATTCGTTCCAGTTGTTCAGCGACTGGACCGACACGTTCAGCACCGAATTCAAGCTTGGCCACCAGCAATACGACAACACCAATGGCGCTGCCAAGAACCAGCCTGAAGTGTACGCATGCTTCACCGCTACCGCGGCCAGCTGCCCGAACAGCCCCGCCAGCATTCCCGCCAGTGTCGACTGGGTCGTCGCGGGCGAGGACCGGTTCCGCCATGAAAACGCGATCAGCAGCAAGATCCTCACCGGCTCTCTCGCTGGCACCTGGCACCTGGGCGACCACGTCGTCAAGGCCGGATTCGACTACATGAGCAACAAGACGGCCGACATATTCGGCCAGTTGCTGCATGGCTCCTACGGTTTCTATGACAAGAACGGCAACGGGACGCCGGCAGACGAGATCGCCGCCGGCAACTATGGCACGTACCTGGTGAACATCCTTCCGGACGGTGTGACCCTCGCCGACAGCGCGGGTACCTGGAAGTACACGCAGGTCAGCCCGTTCATCCAGGACACGTGGCAAGCCACCGACCGCTTCTCACTCGTGTACGGCCTGCGCTTCGACGTGCCGAACGCCGACCATGCACCGCCGGTCGCAGTCGAGAATACCGGCGTTCCGGGCGTGACGCCCGGCGCACCCGTGTGGCAGAGCCGGTTCGGCTACCCGAGCAATGTTTCGCTGAGCGGCAAGGATACGGTCGTGGAGCCGCGCGTGGCCTTCAACTATGCGTTCGACACCGAACGCAAGATGCAGTTGCACGGAGGTGTCGGCCTGTTCCAGAGCGTTCCGCCAACCGTCTGGCTGTCGAACCCGTTTATCAACAACGGCGTCGTCGGCTCGAAGCAGTTCACGAACACGGCGCTCAACAACCCGCCGTTCAGTCCCGACCCGAACAACCAGCCAGGCCCGCCGACCGTTACGGCAGGCGTCTGCGGCGGGTCGGGCGGCATCTGCCAGATCGACACGCTCGCTCCGGGCTTCAAGCTGCCGACGGCGTTGAAGTTCAACCTCGCGTTCGACAGCGAGCTGCCCTGGTGGGGTCTGATCGGATCGGCAGAATATCTGGGCATCAAGGCCCAGGATGCCATCGCCTACATCGCCCCGAATACCGGCGTCCCGAACGGCACGATGCCGGATGGCCGTCTGTCGTTCTGGAAGGTGGCCGGTACCACCGGTAGCGGCGCCAGCAACGGTGCCTATCCGGAGATCAACATCCGCTCGACCGAGCTCACCAACACCAGCCAGGGCATGAGCAATTCGCTCACGCTCGCGCTGAGCAAGCCGTGGCAGAACGGCTTGAGCGGTACCGTCAGCGCCACCTTCACGCACTCGACCGACGTCAATCCGGGTACCAGCTCGCAGGCGTATTCGAACTTCAACTACAACGCGCGCATCAATCCGAACGACGTCTATGCGGACACCTCGCGCTTCAACATCCCGCTTTCGTTCAAGGCCGCGTTGAACTGGGACCACGCATTCTTCGGCGACAACAAGACCACGGCGTCGTTGTTCTATAACGGCCACAGCGGTCTGCCCTTCAGCTGGATCTTCGGCAGCGACGTCAACGGCGACACGCTGAGCAATGATGACCTGGCGTACATTCCGCTGAAGAATGATCCGAAGGTGAGCTACGGCAGCGCGACCCAGGCGCAGATCGACGCGTTCAACGCCTACATCGACAACAATTCGTACCTCAGCAAGCATCGCGGGACGATTGCCTCGCGCAATGCCGTGCAATCGCCGTGGGTCAATCAGCTCGACGTGGGTCTGCAGCAGGAACTCCCGGGCTTCTTCGGCCAGGACAAGTTCATCGTGCGGTTGGACATCTTCAACTTCCTCAATCTTCTCAACAAGAAGTGGGGAGACGTCGACAACGCCGGCTTCTTCGGCACGCGTACGCTGGTTTCTTCGGCGACCGCCGCCAACGGCCAGTACGTCTACAACCTGAGCCGCCCGCCGCAGGGCTACACGCTGTACGACAGCTACACCAATCCGGCGCGCGTCGTTTCGCGCTGGCAGATGTTGCTGACGCTGAGGTACAAGTTCTAGCCCGATTCGACCTGCCAAGCGAGAACCGGCGTCCGCGAGGGCGCCGGTTTTCTTTTTTGCGCTAGACTTGGCGGTCCACAGGCAGATCGAATTTCCCATGAAGAAAACCACGGTCAGTGCGCGCATCTCGCCGGTAGCCGGCATGGACCTGTTGTCGCGCGACGAGGTATCGCGCCTGCGCGATGCCTCGCGCGGCGGCCTGCACGGATTGCTGCGCCGCTGCGCGCTCGCCGTGCTGACGCAGGGCAGCCTCAACGACGACGCACGCAGCATCCTCGAGCGGCACAAGGATTTCGACGTGCAGGTGCTGCAGCAGGATCGCGGCATCAAGCTGGAGCTGACCAACGCTCCGGCCAGCGCGTTCGTCGAAGACCGCATCATTCGCGGCATCAGCGAACTGCTGTTCGCGGTGGTGCGCGATATCGCCTACATCGCCACGCAGATCGACGCCGGGCGCTTTCGCCTGGACGATTCGCATGGCATCACGCACGCCGTGTTCGAGATCCTGCGCAACGCGCGCGTGCTGCGGCCGAACATCGAGCCGAACCTGGTCGTGTGCTGGGGCGGCCACTCCATACCGCGGCACGAATACGAGTACACCAAGGCGGTCGGTTACGAGCTCGGCTTGCGCGCGCTCGACATCTGCACCGGCTGCGGACCCGGCGCGATGAAGGGGCCGATGAAGGGCGCGACGATCGCGCACGCCAAGCAGCGTCTGCGTTCGCGCCGCTACATCGGTATCACCGAGCCGGGCATCATCGCGGCGGAGTCTCCGAATCCGATCGTCAACAACCTCATCATCATGCCGGACATCGAGAAGCGCCTCGAGGCATTCGTGCGCATCGGCCACGGCATCATCGTGTTCCCGGGCGGCGTGGGCACGGCCGAAGAGATCCTCTACCTGCTCGGCATCCTGCTGCATCCGAACAACGCTGCCCTGCCATTCCCGCTGATCTTCGCGGGTCCGGTCGAGTCGGCCGCGTACTTCGAGCAGATCGACAAGTTCCTGCGCCTGGCGCTCGGCGACGCGGTTGCCGAACGCTATCGCATCATCATCGGCAATCCGGCCGATACCGCCAAGCTCGCGCTCAAAGGCATCGAGAAAGTGCGCCTGCACCGGCTCGACAGCAAGGATGCATTCTTCTTCAACTGGGCGCTCAACATCGAGCATGCGTTCCAGATTCCGTTCCGCCCGACGCACGAGAACATGGCTGGGCTGAAACTGCGGCGCGATCAGCCACGCCACCTGCTCGCCGCCGACCTGCGCCGCGCTTTTTCCGGCATCGTCGCCGGCAACGTCAAGGAAGAGGGATTGCGCGCAATCGAGGAACACGGTCCGTTCGAGATCGACGGCGACCCCGAAATCATGCGCGCACTCGACGCGTTGCTGGCAAGCTTCGTCGAACAGCAGCGCATGAAGCTGCCCGGCAGCGTCTACAGGCCGTGCTACCGGATCAAGATGTCCTGAGACGATAGCTGGAAGACGGCAATCGGGAATCGGAATCGGGGAATCGTGGCGGAATCGAGTGAATCGCTCACCCCAACCCTCTCCCCGAAGCATCGCGAAGAGAGGCAGGAGCCAGGCATCGCAGAGAGAGGGGCGGAGCCCGGCATCCTCGGAGAAGGCGGGAGCCAGACATCGGAGTGCAGGTCTCGAATTCCCGGGAGTGCAGGTCCCGAACTCGCCGAAGTGGAGCTCTAGCGCTTGTTGATCGCGAGTCGCGCCGCTTCGAGTTTGCCGGCACCGCGCGGCAATGCAGCCGGCACTGCTCCGGCGTCGAGCGCTGTTCCGTCGACCAGATGCGACCACATGCGATCGAGTGCCGCGTAGCCGTACGGCAACATCGGCACATACCGATCGCCGAATCCGGGAAGGGCAAGGAACGCATCGAAGTGCTGTGCGTGCGCGATCGGCCAGAAGAATGGCTCACGGCCGTTCGCACGCAGCCAGTTGACATAGGGTGCCGACGTGAACGCCATCGGCAGCAGCCCGTCTTCCTGGCCGTGAATGACCCATATGGGAAGCTCCTTGCGCGGCAGCTGCGCTGCCGTCGCTGCGACGGATGCGCGCACGAGCTTCGCGCGCGGGGTATCCGCCGTCCACAGTTCGCGCAGGCAGAGCAGGCCACGCAGCGCGGGATCGGCCGAATCGGCGGCTGTCGGCTCGTCGAGAAATACCCCGGCACCCGGCGCTATGCCGGCGGCGTCGGACCACCACGCGGCACGTTCGGATGCTGTCGGCGCGCGTGGTTTGCCGGCTGCATCGCGGGCGACGAAGCGATATCCGCACGGCATGTCGCCGACGCCGGTGCGTGCGTAGGCCGATGCGTACGTCGCGGCCGCGGCGCGCCACAGGTCGAACGCCGTCGTGCTGGCGGCGGTGGCAAGTGCCGCGTCGCTCCAGCCGCCTGCATGCAGGCGATCGAGCGCCTGCGCGGCAGGACTCGCTGCCTGCAGCGCGCCTGCCGCATGCAGCGAGTCGCAACGCAAGGCCCACGCCGGCGGTACCCGCCCCAGTGCGCGCGCTAACGGCGTGGCGTCGAATCGTGCATCGGTCAGCGCACATGGCAGCCACAAGGCCGCCTCGGTCGCGTAGTCGTACAGCGGCCGGCCCAGTGCCGGAACATTGATGTTCGGCGCCAACGCCACGACTCCGGACAGGCTTCGCGCATGATCGATCCCGGCTGCCTGCAGCACCGCACCGGCGCCGTTCGACAATCCGGCGGCGATGATCCTCGTATTCTGCGCGGTGAACGGTGCGGCCTGCGGAAATGCCCGCTCGAGCATCGCCAGTCCGAATTCGGCCGCCTGCAGCACGTGCCTGCCCCAGTCCGCTTCGGGGTTGTCTGCCGAGTGCGCGTGCTTGATCGCGACGCCGGCGTCGGGCGTGGACCGTGTCGGCACAAATTCGAGTTCGGCGCTGCCGGCGGCCGCCGAGGTTCCGTCGAGTTGCGAGCCCGCAGCCGCGGCGGTGTCGAAGTAACCGGTGCCCGCACCCTTGTCGGTGTAGGCGACCGCACAACCGCGCGGCAGGGCCCAGGCTCCGGCCAGTGCAATTGCACCGTAGATGCCGCGCGAACCGGACGACGCCGCAACCACGAGACAACGCGTCCTCGCATCGAACGCGTCGGGGATTTGCACAAGTATACGATGCGGCGAATGCGCACCCGGGACTTTCGCGAACGCCTGATACTCGCGGCCTGGCACATCCGTGACGCTGCCGTAGACTTCACCATAGGCGCCGAACGGACCGAGATCGGCGATGCCGTTCCAGTTGCTCTGGATTGCCCGCCGGCGCAGTTCGCCGGGTGTCGGCGCCACGGGGTCGGCGAATGCCACTGCCGCGCCGCGCAGTCCGGCGAGGCCGAGGCCGCCAGTCAGCAGGTCATCGCCGCCGCGATGGAAGGTTTCGCGAATCGCGCTGGCAAGAAAATCGAACGGCACTGCGACTCCGGGATCCCGTCGAACGGTTATGCGGGCGTCGTTCGCTCAGGATCAGCCGAACGGAGTAACGCCGATCCAGCGTGCATGCAGGAAGAATGCAAAAACGGCCCAGGCGGCGATGCCGATGGCGAGCGTCAGCACATCACCGAGCGTGGTGCCGGCAGGGTAGGTGACCGCGGCGAGGCGATCGCGGCGTCGCGAGACGGCAAACCCCGCGACTGCCCAGATCAGGAATGCGCCGAAAAGCACGACGTCGTGCAACATTCCGGTCGCCAGCAGATGGCCGAACGCCCACACCTTGACGCCGGCAAACATGGGATGCCCGAGTTTGGCCTTGAGGTGATTGCGTGGAACGTACGCCGCAGCAAATAGCACGAAGGCGATCAGGGTAAACAGTGAATTCGCATGCCGCAGTGCGAGCGGCGGCACGTACAACGGCACCGGGTGCAGTCTGGCCTCGCCAAAGCCCCAGACCAGCAGCACGAAGCCGGCGATGGACAGCAGCGAGTAGATTCCCTTCCAGGGAACCTCGCCGATGCGCGCCATCTGGCGCGCGCGCCAGCCGCCGGCGGCGATGCGCACGCAGTGCACGCCGAGAAATACGACGAGACCTGCGACCAACAACCACATGGCACTATCCCTTGGTGAGATTCGCACAGTTTACCCGGGACACTGATGGCCGTGTTGCCGGAACGATCTCGACGTGCCGGGATTCTCGCGTTGCAGGATAATGGCGCCCGTTTTCCGGGGACCGCGCCCATGACCGCTCCGAAACTGCCCTCCATCGGCACGCCGTTGTCCGCTGCCGCAACCCGCGTGATGCTGCTTGGCGCCGGCGAGCTCGGCAAGGAAGTGCTGATCGCGCTGCAGCGCCTCGGTGTCGAGACGATCGCGGTCGATCGCTATGCGAACGCGCCGGGCCAGCAGGTCGCGCACCATGCCCGCACGATCGCGATGAGCGATGCGCAGCAGCTCAGGGCGCTGATCCAAGCCGAGCGACCGGATGTCGTCGTGCCGGAAATCGAGGCGATCGCGACGCCGGTGCTCGAGGAACTCGAAGCCGCGGGCGTCGTGCGCGTGATCCCGACCGCGCGCGCGGCGCGACTGACCATGAATCGCGAAGGCATCCGCCGGCTTGCCGCCGAGACGCTCGGCTTGCCGGCGAGCCCCTGCCGGTTCTGCGATTCACTTGCCGAATTGCAGGCCGCGATCGACGGCGGCATCGGCTATCCGTGCATCGTCAAGCCGGTCATGAGTTCGTCGGGCAAGGGCCAGAGCAGGATCGACGGACCGGCCGACGTGCAAAAGGCCTGGGACTATGCGATGGCCGGCGGCCGCGTCAGTTACAACCGCGTGATCGTCGAGGGCTTCATCGATTTTGACTACGAGATCACGCTGCTGACGGTGCGGCATCGGAGCAACGACGGTTCGATCCGGACGCATTTCTGCGCGCCGATCGGCCACCTGCAGGTGCATGGCGATTATGTCGAGAGCTGGCAACCGCAGCCGATGCACCCGGCCGCCCTGGCGCGCGCGCAGGAAATTGCGAAAACGGTCACCGACGACCTGGGCGGGCAGGGCGTCTTCGGCGTCGAGCTGTTCGTCAAGGGCGAGCAGGTCTGGTTCAGCGAAGTCAGCCCGCGCCCGCACGACACCGGCATGGTCACGATGATCACGCAGTGGCAAAACGAATTCGAACTGCACGCGCGCGCAATCCTCGGCCTGCCGGTCGACACCTCACTGAAAAGTCCCGGCGCGTCGGCCGTGATTTACGGCGGCGTCGACGGAGCAGCGCTCGTATTCGACGGTGTTGCCGAAGCACTGGCGCTGTCGAATACCGACCTGCGCCTGTTTGGCAAACCCGAAAGTTTCGTCAGGCGCCGCATGGGCGTGGCACTCGCGCATGACGCCGATGTCGAAGTCGCACGGCGCAACGCCAGGCTCGCCGCGTCGCGGGTGAAGCCGCGGCTGGCTTGAGTCGACGAGCCTGTCGCGGCACGTTGTCCGGGCAGCCGGCGCCGCACCGGCCGCAGCGTCAAAGCGCGTCGATGTCGCCGAGTGCGCGAATCAGTCGCCGCGCGCGCTTGTCCGGCTTCGTCGCCGGTCGGGTGTAGCCGGCCGCCGCATGGCGGCGCTGTTCGGCAGCCAGTTCGCGCGCGGCGCGACCGGCCGCCGTCTCCGTGTAGCATTGCTGCGCGAGGGCAGCCGACCCGCGCTGATGGCGCAGGGCGGTGACCTGGACCTCGAATCGATCCTCGCCGCGCGTGATTTTCAGCGCGTTGCCGATGTGCACCATCGTCGCCGGTTTGGCGAGCGCGTCGCCGAGCTTGATCTTGCCGCCTTCGATCGCCTGCTTGGCCAGCGCACGCGTCTTGAAAAACCGTGTTGCCCACAGCCACACGTCCAGGCGCACGCTTGCCGCGTGCGGCGTGGCCGCGCCGCTCGTGTCGGCGTTCGAGCGTTGCCGCTTCATGCCCTGCGCTTGCAATGACGCTCGATCATGGCGGGATTATCGTCGATCCGCAGGCCGCCGATGCGCGATTGCAGGACGCAGGCGGCTGTCAGCCCGGATCGGCCGTCACGGTGAACTTGCGCGACTTGAACGTGCGGTCGGTGTCGAGATTGCAGCCGTCGAGATAAAACGCAAGGCCGGTCTTGCCGGTGCGCCCGACCGCGAGGTTCGGCGAATAGAACGAGGGATACCAGCCGTTGAACGAGGTGCTCGGACTGGTGTCGGGCTGGCCGGCGCACGGCGTCGTTGCGGTGAACTGCGTGTTCGCGACGAGCTGCGGCGGGGTCCAGTCCTCGGCGTCCAGGCTGGTCGCGGTCGAGAAGAACCAACCCAGCTGTCCGGCCACGCCGGACACCTCGCAGACCATCGTCATGAGATAGCGGCCGATGAACTGGTTGTAGCTCAAGCCCGGCTGGAACTGCGTGCCGGTGCAGGTCGGCGTTGCATAGGTGCCGCCGATCGGCGTGAACGGGATGACATTCGTGCCGCCGCCGCCCATGCCGGGCGAGGTGAATCCGCCGCTACCGCCGCTGGCAAGATATTTCTGGAAAGCCAGCGGGTCGCTGCCCAGCTGTGCACGCGCGATCTGGATGGCGATCGCCCGATTGGTCTCCGTCGGCGCCGGATGATTGGCGTAGACCACATACAGGCAGGTGCCCTTGAGGTATGCGCTCGGGATTGCGTCGCCGACCGCGGTGATGCTGTCCGGATTGTAGGCTGGCTTGTCGGCCGGGCCACCGAGAATCGGATAGCGCAGGATACTGGGCGTGAATCCCGGTGCCGGCCATGTCACGCCGTTGTCGGACGAGCGCGCGAATCCGGCCGTCGCGTAATAGGGCTGAACATTGTGGACGCTCATGTCCGACGGATCGACGCGGCAGTGGTTTTCGCCCTCGTAGACCATGATCAGGTTGCCGTCGGGCAGGGTCGGATCCTGCAGCACCGATCCCGGCGCGGCGTAGTTCTCGTCGAACAGCAGGTCCAGGCCGGTCGGATCGTTGGCACATTGACTGAACGCCTTCAGCGAAGACAGCACCGGCGAGGTGTAACCGGCCGCCAGCGTGAAACTCGCGAATGTCGAATCGGTGGCAAGGACGACGGCGCCGGTCGTGCCGTCGTACCTGGCCGCTTCGAAGAACAGATATGCGCCGCCCGGCGTTGTCGGCGGCACGAACGACGAATGCTCGTCGGGCAGCAGCGTCACGCCGGTCGGTGCCGCGTAAGCGGTCTCCTCGCTGACCGCGATCGACGGGCCGGCGCCGAATCCGTTGGAAAAAATCGGGTCGAGCGGCGTGCCGCAGATGTCCGCCGCAGCGGCCGGGCGAACCGCAAGGGCGAGGATGATGCAGAGAGAGACGCGGGCCGTGATACCGGTTATCCGGTTCATCGATTGTCCTTTCGCATCGCTGCGCAAGACGCACCTGCAAATACTAACGCGTCGCGCGTGTTGCGGCGGGCAACGCGGCACGCAGCACGAAAAAAATGCAGAAAGTGTCAGCTTGTCGTCAGCTTTTTTGCGTCGGGTGACGCGGCCGCTTGCTTGGCGGCTGTGGCAATCCGGATCAGGTCGGCTGCGACGGCGCGGCAAGCGGAATGTCCACGCCCGCGGTGCCTGTTTGTGCTGCAGGTTCCGCTGTGACCTTACGGTCTTTCCTGCTCGGGCCCGGAACGAAGCGGCGCGCCAGCACCGTCGCCACGCACAGCAACACCAGCGGCGGAAACGGATGCAGGTAGCGGAACACGATGACCGGTGACAGCAGAAACTGCGTGCAGAACATGCCGCACAGGATCAGCGCGAGCAGTCGTGCCTGGGCAGCATCGACGTCGTGGCGCATGCGCCACAGAAATACGATCGCGATCAGTGGCGCAAGCAGGAAGCAGCCGACCAGCCACCAGCGGCTGTGCTCGAACCAGATGCTGCTCAGCGTGTCGGTGAACGCAATCGGGCGCACGTCGAAAGAAAAGTACTTCGCGGAGATATCGATCAGTTCCAGCGGCAGCGTGCCCTTGCGGCCAAGGTCGCTGTTCATGCGCCAGCTCGCTTCGGTCTCGTCGAAATACTGGGCGACGGTGGTCAGCGCCATCGGCAGTACCCTGCCGGCAATCCGACGCGAGGCACGCTGTGCGACCGTGTCGGCGGCAATTTCCGGTTGCGGGCACTCGCGCTGAATCGCGTCCCACAAGCCACCCTGGCCCCAAAGCTGGTACTCGCGCGTGCGCGGGTCCTGCAGCGGGCGCTTCAGCTTGGTCAGCACTTCGGCGCTGCAGCCGGTATCGCGAAAGTCCTTCTGCTCGACCGCCGGCGCGACGAAGCCCAGCAGGAACAGGCCCTCGGTGCCGATGTAGCCGGGTTTGGTGTGCGCAACATCGGCGACGATATGGCGGTAGCCGACATGGACCACCAGCGTGCAGGCAACGGCGAGCCCGAGATGCGTGGCGAACCGGCGCACGCGTGTCGTGCCCGTAGCGCCGCGCAGGAACAACACGCGCAGCAGCGGCAGGCACGCCGAAACCAGCAGGATGACAGGCGTGCCGTTGAGCCGGAACGAAACGGCAAGGATGCCGGTGAACGCAACGAGCGGCAGCCAGGACGCCCGGCCGTCCCGCATGTAGGTCAGTGCCAGCGCGACGAAGCCGAGCAGAATCATGCCGCCGAATGCCTCGGCCATCACCATGTGCTCGTAGAAAAGCTGGCTCGGGCCGACTGCGCACAGCAATCCTGCGGCAAGCGCGACGGTAAAGCGCACGTTGAAGAACACGCGCAGTATCAGATAAAGCAGCAGTGCGCTTACGACGCCGGCAAGCGTCTGCACCGCGACCAGCACCAGCAGGGAATGCGTCGGCACGGCGACGGCTTCGATCAGCAGGCTGTACAGAAAGGAGCGGTCGCGCGGCAGCGGTCCGCCGACCGCCCCCCGCAGATACGTGACCGAGTCCCACAGAAAGAAGCGCGGGTTCGCGTCGATGAACAGCAGCAGCGCCTTGACGGCTGCAATGGCGAGTAGCGCCGGCAACAGTTGCAGGCGTGCATTGGCCGCAGCGAGGCGTCCCATCTAAAAAAGACCTGGCATATTCATCGGATTGTCGGGGCGGCGTCCCTCCCTCGAGACGCCGTGCGCTGTCAGCCGGCCACCCCGGCCGTTGCCGCGCACTTCTTCTGGTCGGCACCATGATAAGGGATCACGGGCCTTCCGGCGTGCCGCCGGTCACATTCGACCCAAACTGCGCGCACGAGTTCTCGGCAGGGGACCGGAGCGGAAGCCCCTGCGCAAGGGTCGATGCGGAATTCCGGCGGGGTCGCCGGCTGCGCAAAATCTCCCGACGGCTTGTCCTTGCGGCCTCGGCTAATCGAGTGCCAACTCGTCAGCGACGCGTGCCGTTGCCTAGTCTTTCGATGCGATCCGGTCCTTGCGCTGCTGGAAGCGCACCAGCGCTTCGCTCAGTCCCTCGGCGCGCTCGTGCACCTGCTGAAAAAGATTGCGGGCATTGAGGACCGAGCGCACGATCCTGGCGCGCTGCACGAGATCGGCCGTCGTGCGAATCGTCGCCAGTGGCGGCAACGCGGCGGCCTCTTCCCTGGCCTGGTCCAGCAGCAGCATTGCCGTATTGAATTGGTCTTTCGGTCGCATCGCGTTCATGGCTGACTCCTTCGGGTCGGCACGCCGCTTCACCCTGGTGCCGCGGCGTTCCGCGGCACTCGGGACGGAGCGCCACGATTCCCTGTTGACGGTGATTGTTCCGGCGCGGCTGCTAACAAACGGTGAACGGCGGTGTGCCGGTTCACGAGCCGTTTCGTTTCGGCGGCGCGAGCCGCCCGGCAGGCGAATTCGTGTCACGACAGTCCGATCCGACGCGCGAAGTAGCGCGGCGCCGCGGGTCAGCGCGGGCTTAGTCGTCGTTCGAGAGGTTGCGGAGACACCTGAAGAATTCCGCGTCACAGCGCCGTTTCAGGTGGTGGGCAGTACAGGGATCGAACCTGTGACCCCTACCATGTCAAGGTAGTGCTCTACCGCTGAGCTAACTGCCCACGAAGGGGGCGCAAGGATAGCGGACGCCGGTTGGAGGCACAATAGCAACCGCCGCCTGTCATCGGCTGTTTCTCTGGCCTGGGGCACTCATCCCTGGACCGGCGTACGCAGAAGATGCGGCGGAGAAGAGACGCCGACACGCACGGAAAACCGGTCGGTGCGCGAAGCGCCTGGCCGGGACTTGACACAGCTTTCACACCCGTGCGCACGGATCTGCTGTGCACTGGTTCCTTGCCGGTACGCTTTCGCCCGTGCTAGGTTTCAGGCGCACCGGCGGTGCAGCGCCTGGAAGTTCGGGAACGATACAGGGGCCAAGCGCGTACTCGCCCGCCGGCGGCAGCCATTTGACTGCGAGAAGGCCATGACTCTCCCCGAGTTCCCGGAAGACGGTCCCGGCGTTGTGCGCGCCGGCAGCGCGCCAGCACGGCAGGATCCGCGCAAGTTCGATGCGCAACTGGCGCCGCGGCTGCTGGCCGCGCATGGCACACTCAATACGCGATTTGCCGAACAGGTCGGCACGATCGACCGGGATCCGGCGGCCGCCGCGCGCGTGATCGAGGAATGCCTTCGGCAATTCAGTGCCATCCGGCACATCGAGACGATCTGGCTGCATCCGGTGCTCGAACACGCCGTCGACGCGGACGCCGGGGTGCGCGGCCAGGTCATGGAGCTGCGCCTGATCGGCCTGATCCTCGCGCGGCGCGTGCTGCGGTGTTTCGAGGACCTGCAGCAGGCCATCCGGGCGGAAGTGTTCGTGACCGAATCGGCGGCGCGCGCCACGGACGCCTTGGCGAGATACTCGAAGCACAGCGAGCATGTCGTCTACCCGCTCTACGAGCTGGTCGGCACGCAGCGGCAGGAAGCGGCCTAGCTCGAATCGCTGCATCTGCGGCGACAAACTTCTTCCTCGGGTCCGCGCCTTGGCGCTCGCCTCACGCGTTGGCGATTCGCCGCCGTGCCGGAAATGCGGGACGGCGCTGCTGTTGAAACGCCGCCGCGGCGCCGGTGCGGTTGCCAGGCAAATCACCTGCAGTACACCCGACGGCTGGTCGCGCGAAAATCCTACTGACACTCCACGAAAAATGTCCCGATGGCGCGGTCCCGGTGACCTTGCAAAATGAGGGGAAGAAAAGAGCCGGGAGGGGTGAATCTTGCGAATTGCCCGCCTGTTCGCATCGGCGTTCCGCTGCTGGCGCGATGGCGGGGCGCAAACGGCATGGCATGGCTCTTGCGGCTTTTCCAATCGGCAGCGGTCGCCTTCGCCGGTGCTTGGGTACGCAGGCATTCCATTACGGCTCGCAACTGTCGGCAGCAGCGTGCCAGAGATCGCAGATGAATCTTTCCCGGACATGGCGTTCATTGGACAGGCTGCTTCAGGTCACGGCGCCCGGCGATTTGTTGAGCCCTGCCATGCCGATGCGCTTCGATCCGCGGCTGCCCGGTCGCCTGCTGGCGATGCATGAAGCGGTGAACGCACGCTTCGCTGCGGTCCTTGGCAATCTGTCTGCCGATCCGGGGTTTGCGATCGCCTCGATTCGCCATTGCCAGCAGCAGCTTCAGGACCTGCGCCGGGCCGAAAGCGCATGGCTGTACCCGTTCATCGCATCCGGCGTGGACGATGACCTGCAGGCGCGGCGTCAGCTGATGCAGCTTCGCATTGGCCTGCAGGCCGAACTGCGGGCGACCTTGCGTCACCTGGACGACCTGCGCGAAGCGGTCGCGAACGGCGCCACACTGACGAATCAGGCAAAGCTCGCCTCCGCCTCGATAGCCAGCTACCTGCAGCGCAGCGAAACCGAAATCTATCCGCTCTATACGCTCATCGGCACGCGTCGCGGCGCGCCGCGCGCGGCTTGATCACACGGGCCGACAGACCACTCAACCCGTCAGCAACATCGTTTCGCGCACTTGTTTCATCTGGTCGCGTACGCGCGCGGCGTCCTCGAATTCGAGGTTCTGCGCGTGCTTGTACATCTGTGCCTCGAGCTTCTTCAGGCGCGCAACGAGCTGCGTCGGGCTGAGCGCCGAGTAGTCTTCGGCCGGCTCGGCCACGCGGCGCATGCCGGCGGCGCGCGCTGCGCGATCGGCTTCGGCATCGGTGCGCGCGCCCTCCATGATATCCATCACCTTGCGCACGATCGTCGCCGGCGTGATGTTGTGCTCGATGTTGTATTCGACCTGCTTGGCGCGGCGCCGGTCGGTTTCCTCGATCGCGCGCTTCATCGAATCGGTGACGCGGTCGGCATAGAGGATCGCCGTGCCGCGCAGGTTGCGTGCGGCGCGGCCGATCGTCTGGATCAGCGAGCCGGTCGAGCGCAGGAAGCCTTCCTTGTCGGCGTCGAGAATCGCGACCAGGGAAACCTCGGGCATGTCGAGGCCCTCGCGCAGCAGGTTGATGCCGACCAGCGTGTCGAACTTGCCCAGGCGCAGGTCGCGGATGATCTCGACGCGCTCGACCGTTTCGATGTCCGAATGCAGGTAGCGCACGCGTACGCCGTGCTCTTCGAGATACTCGGTCAGGTTTTCGGCCATGCGCTTGGTCAGCGTGGTCACCAGCACGCGGTCGCCCATCGCCACGCGCTTGTGGATCTCGCCGAGCAGGTCGTCCACCTGCGTGCGCACCGGGCGAATTTCGACTTGCGGATCGACCAGGCCGGTCGGCCGCACGACGAGTTCGACGATGTTGCCTGCCGAATGCTCCAGCTCGTAGCGCGACGGCGTTGCCGAGACGAAGATCGAGCGCGGCGCCCGCTGCTCCCACTCGTCGAACTTCAGCGGCCGGTTGTCGAGCGCCGAGGGCAGGCGGAACCCGAACTCGACCAGTGTCTCCTTGCGCGAGCGGTCGCCCTTGTACATCGCGCCGAGCTGCGGAATCGTCACGTGTGATTCGTCCACGACCAGCAGCGCGTCCGCCGGCAGGTAGTCGAACAAGGTCGGCGGCGGTTCGCCCGGCATGCGCCCGGTGAGATGGCGCGAATAGTTTTCGATGCCCTGGCAGTAGCCGATCTCGGCCATCATCTCGATGTCGAACTGCGTGCGCTGCTGCAGCCGCTGCGCCTCGACGAGCTTGCCCGCCTTGTACAGTTGTTCCAGCCGTTCCTTCAACTCGACCTTGATCGTCTCGACCGCATCGAGCACGGTACGCCGCGTCGTCACGTAATGCGATCCCGGGTACACCGTGAAGCGCGGCACCTTGCGCAGCACGTCGCCGGTCAACGGATCGAACACGGCCAGGCTCTCGACCTCGCCGTCGAACAGCTCGATGCGCACGGCATCCGATTCGTTTTCGGCGGGAAACACGTCGATGACATCACCGCGCACGCGGTAGGTGCCGCGGCGCAGCTCCATGTCGCCGCGTTCGTACTGCAGCTCGGTCAGGCGCCGGATCAATTCGCGCTGGTCGATGTGCTCGCCGCGCACCAGGTGCAACACCATCCTGTGATATTCGCCGGGATCGCCGAGGCCGTAGATTGCCGATACCGTCGCCACGATCAGCGAGTCGCTGCGCTCGATCAGCGCCTTGGTCGCCGAAAGACGCATCTGCTCGATGTGCTCGTTGATGCTCGAGTCCTTGTCGATGAACGTATCGGACGAGGGAATGTAGGCTTCCGGCTGGTAATAGTCGTAATAGCTGACGAAGTACTCCACCGCGTTGCGCGGAAAGAATTCCTTGAACTCGCCGTACAGCTGCGCAGCCAGTGTCTTGTTCGGCGCCAGCACGAGCGTCGGTTTCTGGATCGCCGCGATCACGTTCGCGATCGTGAAGGTCTTGCCCGAGCCGGTCACGCCCAGCAGCGTCTGGTGCGCCAGCCCGGCCTCGAATCCGTCGATCAGGCGGCGCAGCGCCTGCGGCTGATCGCCGGCTGGCTGGAACGGCGAAACGAGTTGGAAGCGATCGGCCACGAAAGGCTCCAGGTGAAGAGCGGAAGTATATCGCGGGCTGCAGGTGCGCTGCGGTTCGTCCACTGCGCAACCCGTCGCTCGCGGGACGAGGCAAGGTGAGTTGCTGCGCCAGGGTCTGCGCTGACATGGACTCCACGCCGCTGCGGGCAACCGTGACATCCTGCCAGACCCTGTTGCCATCGTGCTGGCAGCAGCGAATCGGAAACCGCTCGCGTTGCGGCAACGGGCCGCTGCGGCCAGGCACGCTGACGATTGGTGGATAATGAAGGCAATCGAGGCGGATTCAACCGCGAGTGGCTCGCCATGTCGGTTCGTCCCGCAGGAAACTTGACGTGTCGCGCCATGCCACGGCGGGCAGGCTCCGCGCGTCGAGGCCGAGCGTCGATTCTGGTGGAGTGACTTCTGTGGAAGGTGACGTTTTGCGATCGCTTCTTTTCTTGCTCGCGGCAACGGGTGTACACGCCGCTGGCTCGGTCCCCGAACTGCTGCAGAAAAAGCTCGAGTCGCTCGCCGGCGCGAGCGCACGCGATTGCGGCGCCATTCCTCTCTCGGCCGATCGCGCTGCCGCGCTGGCCTGCGCCAGAGCGGCCGCCGCCTCGGGCAAGGCCTACCGGGTCGCCCTCGAGTTGCGTGGAAACGACTCGTACACCTGGCAAGGTGCGGCGCGCGACGAAAGGGGCAGACAGTGGGTCGTGTTCTACGATGCCGACGCCTCTGCCGGACCTGCCGCAAGCCCGGGCCTCGGCCAGTTGCTGTGCCGCGATATTTCGTTTGCGCCGGACCACGACGAAGTCATCGACTGTACCCCTTCGACCGGCGACCCCTGAGCCGTGGCACTGCGGCCGCCGGATAGGTGGCCTCGTTTTGAATTGCGCGAAGCTTGATTTCCGCGGCGGCGGAAATTGCCGCGCTCATGCCAGAAACAGTTGCAGCGAAGCGTGAAATGAAGAAGAAGACGAGGCATCAATCATGAAGAGATACCATGTCATCAAGACTGCGGACCTGGATGGAAACGACACATTCCGCATACATGATTCCGAGGGAGAAGACCCGCTGGATGCGCTGCTGCCGCTAATCTACCTGACCGAGGAACCTGCGCAGATAGATGCCAGGAGGCTCAACTGGGCGTTGGGCGTCTAAAGATTCAAGCTGAGACACTACGCGGCGCTGCAGCATCTTGACGCCACCCCTGCCCAAGCCCGAAAATAGGCGGCTCCGCCTATCAATTCCCCGATAGCTCAGCGGTAGAGCAAGTGACTGTTAATCACTGGGTCGGCGGTTCGATCCCGTCTCGGGGAGCCATGCAAAACAAGGCCTTGCAGCGATGCAGGGCCTTTTTGTTTTTTCGGTCCGGGAACGACGATACATGCACCGATACTCTTGGTGGGTGCCCCGCAAGGGAATACGAGAGAGCGCCTTGTCGCTCTCGACTGTCGCATCTCAAGTCACGGCAGGCAGGCCTTGGCTGCAGAGCGGTGCGAGCCAAATCTCGCGCTGAAGTGGCTGGCAGCCACACAGAGCGCGAGGTGAAGGAAGCCAGCGACTCCCGGTCCGGTAGCGTTCCGAAGCGCGGTCCCGACGAACAGCGTTGGATGACCTGCGCGGGCTCGACAGACGGCATGGAAGCCTGCGTGCGCATACGACGTCACGGCAATCCAGTATGCATCGTGGGTTAGCGTACCGCAGGCGCGACAGAGCATGATGAAATTCGTTGCGCTCCGGCACACGCGATTAGGCAGCGCCGGTCGCCGGCCGCGAAATTGCGGGAGCGCAATTCGCACGCTGGCGTGGAAATCAGTGCGGGATTGAAACTGACTCGCGCGTAAACCACAGGCATGAAATGGCGGTGGTTTCCTATTTCGATTCCCGGATGGGGACATACTGCAAGCGGGTATCCGTGGCCTGCGTTCTCATGAATCCCACACTTTCGATCGAAGAACAGCAGTGGCTCCTGATCATCCGGGCACGCGGCCTTCTGGCGGAGATACCTTCCTGCGTGCTCGCGACCCTTGCAGCGAAGGGGTTCACGCGCGAAGGCGAGGGCGTGGCACTCACCGACCTGGGTGCCGCTGAGGCCGAGGCTATCGCGGCCGCGAATTTCAAGCTCAGCTTGACTCCTCCTCCAGCATAGTCGAGCGTCTTTTCATCGATGACGCGCGGGCCGACGTGCACGATCCGTGGGTCGGTACAGACGAGGCAATGCATGAGCATATGTCGACACAGGTTGCACTCAGTATGGGTTAATGAACCCGGTCTGATGATCGATGCCGCAGCGATGCAATCCCTTGGAATCATCCTGCCTGTGCGGCGGTCGAACGCCTGTCGCACAATGCAGCCAAGGCAGGTGTCTCATGTCAACAGGGAGGATGGTCCAGATGCAGACGCCTCCGTCCGATGCGCTGGTGTTCTTCGGCGCCACCGGTGACCTGGCCTACAAGCAGATCTTCCCGGCGCTGCAGGCGCTGATCCGGCGTGGCGCACTCGACATGCCGATCATCGGCGTGGCCAGCGCCGGGTCGACCGTTGAAAGCCTGCGCGAGCGCGCACGCGCGAGCCTGGAGCACAGCGGCAATGTCGACGCCGGCGCGTTCGCGAAATTGTCCGCGCAACTGCAGTTCGTCGGCGGCGACTATGCCGATCCTGCGATTTACGACCGCTTGAAGCAGGCGCTCGGCAGCGCGGCGCGCCCGCTGCATTACCTCGCCATCCCGCCGAGCATGTTCGCAACGGTGGTGCAGGGTCTGGGCAAATCCGGTTGCGCGGCCAACGCCCGGGTCGTCGTTGAAAAACCGTTCGGTCGCGACCTTACGTCGGCGCAGGCGCTCGATCGAACACTGCACGAGCAGTTTCCGGAGTCGGCGATATTCCGCATCGATCACTACCTTGGCAAGGAAGCGGTGCAGAATCTCGTCTACTTCCGCTTCGCCAACGCCTTTCTGGACCCGATCTGGCATCGCCACTACGTCGACAACGTGCAGATCACGATGGCAGAAAGCTTCGGTGTCGAAGGCCGGGGCGCGTTCTATGAAGAGGTCGGCACGATCCGCGACGTGGTGCAGAACCATCTGTTGCAGGTCATTGCGTTGCTGGCGATGGATGCACCGGCCGGACGCGACGCCACGGCGATGCGCGCCGAGAAACTGCGCCTGTTCCGCACGATGCGGCCGCTGGATCCGGCGCACGTCGTGCGCGGCCAGTTCCGCGGTTATCGCGACGAGAAGGGCGTGGCTTCGGATTCGCAGGTCGAGACCAGCGTCGCCTTGCGTCTGTACATCGATACCTGGCGCTGGGCCGGCGTGCCGTTCTATATCCGCGCCGGCAAGCGCATGCCGGTCACCGCGACCGAGGTCATGGTCAACCTGAAGTGTCCCCCGCTGGCGGTGTTCGACGACATCAGTCGGGAAACTTCGAACTACTTTCGCATCCGCCTGAGCCCGGAAGTCGTGATCGCGATCGGCACTCGCGTCAAGCAGGCCGGCGAGCAGATGCGCGGCGAGCCGGTCGAATTGATCGCACGGCACGAGCCGCGCGGCGAAGAACTGCCGTACGAGCGCCTGCTCGGCGACGCGATTCGCGGCGATGCCGCGCTGTTCACGAGTGACGAAGCGATCGAGGCCGCCTGGTCCGTGGTCGAACCGGCGCTCGCGGCCGGCGAACCGGTACGCGTATACGAACCGGGCACCTGGGGGCCGGAAGAAGCGCGCCGCATTGTGCCCGGCGAACCGGGCTGGCATGATCCAAAACCCGAGCAGAGCACGCCGTGTTAGCGCCCGATGGCACGGTGATCCTGCTCGATGTCGACAACACGCTGCTCGACAACGACCGGTTCGGCGCGGATCTGGGCGATCGCCTCGAGCAGCTCTTCGGCGCTGCCGAGCGCGAGCGCTACTGGACGATCTTTGCCGCGCTGCGCGGCGAACTGGGCTACGCGGATTACCTGACCGCGCTGCAGAAATTCCGCCTCGCCATCGCAAGCGATCCGCAGCTGTTGCTGATGTCCGCGTTCCTGCTGGAGTACCCGTTTGCCGAACGGCTTTATCCGCATGCGCTGGAAACCGTCGCCCATTTGTCCGCGCTCGGCCGGACGGTGATCCTCTCGGACGGGGACATCGTATTCCAGCCGCGCAAGATCCAGCGTTCCGGCCTCTGGCGCGCGGTCGATGGACGCGTCATCGTCGGCGTGCACAAGGAGCGTTCGCTCGACGACATGCGGCGGCGCTTCCCTGCGACGCACTACGTCATGGTCGACGACAAGCCGCAGCTGCTTGCTGCGATGAAGCGCCTGCTCGGTGCGCAATTGACGACCGTGTTCGTGCGGCAGGGTCATTACGCGGCCGAGTCGCGCGACACGGCTTTCGATCCCGCGCCGGACCTTTGTGTCGATCACATTGTCGATTTGCTCGAGCGCAACATCGTCCCCGCCGTGCCGCACGACGCGCCGCGAGTCGAAGCCACAGGAATGGACATGAAGGAGCCGACATGAACAATACCCGCTTGCTGCGCGCTGCCGGCCAGAGTCTCTGGCTCGACAATATCACGCGCGAATTGCTCGACACCGGCGGCCTGCGCAGGTACATCGACGAGTATTCGATCACCGGTTTGACCTCGAATCCGACGATATTCGACGAGGCGATCGGCAACGGCGACGCGTACGATGCCGGTATCCGTGCCAAGGCGAAGGAAGGAAAATCGGGCGAAGCGCTGTTCATCGAACTGGCGCTGGAAGACCTGCGCCGCGCGGCCGACCTGTTTCGCCCGGTGTTCGACGCGACCGGCGGCGTCGATGGCTGGGTGTCGATGGAAGTCTCGCCGCTGCTGGCCGCCGACACGCAAGGCAGCATCGACGCCGCGGCGCGCATCCACCGGCAGGCCGGCCGGCCGAACCTGTTCGTGAAGATTCCCGGCACGCCGGCAGGGATTCCGGCGATCGAAGAGTCGATCTTCAACGGCGTGCCGATCAACGTCACGCTGTTGTTCTCGGCGCAGCAATACGGCGCCGCGGCGGAGGCGTATCTGCGCGGCATCGAGCGGCGCATTGCCGCCGGCCGCACGCCGGACGTCGCCTCGGTCGCGTCCCTGTTCGTGAGTCGCTGGGACAAGGCGGTCGGCGAAGAAGTGCCGCCCGAACTGCGCAACCGGCTCGGCATCGCGATCGGCCAGCGCACGTATGCCGCCTATCGCACGCTGCTGGCCTCCGAGCGCTGGCTGAAATTGTCCAGGGCCGGGGCGCGACCGCAGCGGTTGCTGTGGGCCAGCACCGGAACGAAGGATCCGAACGCATCCGACACGTTGTACGTCGAAGCGCTCGCCGCGCCCGACACGATCGACACGCTTCCGGAAAAGACCCTGAAGGCATTCGCCGACCACGGCCAAGTCCCTCGTATCATGGCAGTCGACGGCGGCGACACCGAGGCCGTGCGGGCACGTTTCGCGCGCGCCGGCGTGGATGTCGATGCGCTGGCGACGCAGCTGCAGATCGACGGCGCGAAGGCGTTCGTGAAGTCGTGGCAGGAATTGCTCGGGCGGATTGCCGCCAGGAATGCCGCGCTGACCGAGGAGGCCGGGAGCTGAAATGAGCCATCATCAAATTCACCGCAGGAGCGCGCCGCGCGCGGCATCCGCGCGTGTCGCGGACGCGAAGCCGGCGCTGAAAGTCCTGGTCGTCGACGTCGGCGGTACCCATGTGAAGTACGCCAGCACCGATCATCCGGTCTTGAGCGAATTTGCGTCGGGGCCCCGACTGACTGCGGCCGACATGGTGAGGCAGGTCTTGAAATTCACCCGGGGCTGGCAGTACGACGCGGTGACGATCGGCTATCCCGGCGTCGTCGCCGGCGGCTTGCCGGTGCGCAATCCGCAGAATCTGGGACGAGGCTGGGTCGGTTTCGATTTCGCGGCCGCATTCGGCAAGCCGGTAAGGATCATCAATGACGCTGCAATGCAGGCGCTCGGCGACTATGCCGGCGGCAAGATGCTGTTTCTCGGACTCGGAACGGGCCTGGGTTCGGCGCTCATCGTCGACGGCGTGGTCGTGCCGATGGAACTGGCGCATCTGCAATGCCGGAAGGGCCGCGACTATGAATACTATGTCGGCGACCACGGTCGCAGGCGCCTGGGCGAGAAGAAGTGGCGCGCCAGGGTGCTTCAGGTCGTCAACGAGTTCCGCAACGCGCTGCAGCCCGACGAAGTCCTGCTCGGCGGCGGCAATGCACGCCGGCTGAAGCGTCTACCGCCGGACACGCGCCTCGGCGACACCCTCGCCGCGTTTCGCGGCGGCCTGCGCCTTTGGGACGACCCGGCGCGCAGCGCCAAGGCTCACGCGCTGCCCGGCGGCGGTGTCGGCGACAAGGCCGGCAAGGGCACGACGCGGCGCAAGACGACTGCGCCACCGCGGCGGTGATTGCTGCGCCGCCATTTTCCGTGGAGTCGACCATGTCCGAACCGCTCGATCAACAATGCATCAATACGCTGCGCTTCCTGTCCGTCGACATGGTGCAGAAGGCCAACAGCGGGCACCCGGGCCTGCCGCTCGATGCAGCGCCCATGGCCTACGCGCTGTGGACGCGCTGGCTGAAGTACAACCCGCGCAATCCGCAGTGGGCGGATCGCGATCGCTTCGTGCTCTCGGCCGGGCACGGCTCGGCGCTTTTGTATAGCATGTTGCATCTGACCGGCTACGACCTTTCGCTCGACGAAATCAAGCGCTTCCGCCAGTTCGGCAGCAAGGCGCCGGGGCATCCCGAGCGCGGCCACACGCCGGGCGTCGAAGTCACGACCGGACCGCTCGGGCAGGGCATGGCGAACGCGGTCGGCCTGGCGATCGCGGAAGCGCAACTCGCCGCGCGCTACAACCGTCCCGGTCACACGATCATCGATCACCATACCTATGCGCTCGTCAGCGACGGCGATCTGATGGAAGGCGTCGCGTCCGAGGCGGCGTCGCTCGCCGGCCATCTGCAGCTCGGCAAGCTCGTGTGCCTGTACGACGACAACTCGGTCACGCTCGCCGCGTCGACCGACATCACGTTTTCGGAAGATCGCGCGGCGCGATTCGCCGCGTACGGCTGGCACACGGTCAGGGTGGCCGACGGCAACGACCTGGCTGCGCTGAATGCCGCGATCGAGACAGCACGCGCGGAATCCGCGAAGCCCTCCCTGATTCTCGTGCGCACGCATATCGGCTACGGCTCGCCGGAGCAGGACAGTTTCAAGGCGCACGGCTCGCCGCTCGGCGTGGATGACGTGCGCAAGACCAAGCAGAAGCTCGGATGGCCGACCGAACCCGACTTTCTGATTCCGGATGCGGCACTCGCGCATTTCCGCTCGGCGATCGGGCGTGGCGCGCAGACCGAAGCGAGCTGGAACGAACGCCTGGCTGCCTACGCAAAGGCATTTCCCGATTTGCATCGGGAACTCGCTTGCCGGCTGCGTGGCGATTTGCCGCCGGGATGGGATGCGGACATCCCGGTGTTCGAAGCCGATGCCAAGGGCATCGCGACGCGCGACGCCTCCGGCAAGGTCATGAATGCCATTGCGCCGCGGTTGCCGGCGCTGACCGGCGGCTCGGCAGACCTGGATCCGTCGACGAAAACCGCGCTGAAAGGCCTCGGCGATTTCAATCCTCCGGCAGCCGGCGATGACCAGCAAGGCTCCGCCGGCGGCGGCTGGAGCGATGCCGGACGCAACCTGCACTTCGGCGTACGCGAACACGCAATGGGCGCGATCGTCAACGGCCTCGCGGCGCACGGCGGTTTCATCCCGTATGGCGCGACGTTCCTGATTTTTTCCGACTACATGCGCCCGCCGATCCGGCTCGCCGCGCTGTCGCGACTGCACGTCGTGCACGTATTCACGCACGACAGCATCGCGCTGGGCGAGGACGGCCCGACGCATCAGCCGGTCGAGCAGCTCGCCAATCTGCGTGCGATCCCGAACGTGATCGTGATCCGCCCCGCCGACGCGAATGAAACGGCGGTTGCCTGGCGTGTCGCGCTCGAAGCGCGCGACGGTCCGGTGGTGCTCGTCCTGACGCGACAGGATGTGCCGACGCTCGATCGCAAGCGACATGCCGCAGCCGATGGCCTGCGCAGCGGCGGGTACGTGCTGAGTGACGCGCCGGACGGAAGGCCCGGCTTGATCCTGATCGCGTCCGGTTCGGAAGTCGCACTGATCATCGCTGCTGCCGAGCAGCTGCAGGCCCAGGGCATCGCCGTGCGCTGCGTGTCGATGCCGAGCTGGGAATTGTTCGAGGGCTTGCCGCAAGCCGAACGCGATGCCGTGCTGCCGCCGGGCGTGACCGCACGTCTTGCGGTCGAGTTGGGCGTCGCGCAAGGCTGGCATCGCTACGTCGGCGACCGCGGCGCGGTGCTGAGCATCGAGCGCTTCGGCGCCTCGGCCCCGGCCGGCACGTTGCTGCGCGAGTACGGTTTCACGGTCGAGCATGTCTGTGCGCGTGCCATGGAGTTGTTGAGGTGAGACCTGCGACATCGCCGCAATCCGGCCACGACGATCAGGGCAGACGTCGATGACGACGAGCTTCAAGGTCGGCGATCGCGTACGCTGGAATTCCGAAGCAGGCTACGTCACCGGCCGGATCATCAAGGTGCACACGCGCGACACGACTTACAAAGGACATCCGCGCCACTGCACCGTGGACGACCCGCAATACGAGATCAAGAGCGACAAGACCGATCACATTGCGATGCACAAGGGCACGGCGCTTCACAAGGTCGATTGAGCCATGGCGAAGTCAGTACAACACACGAGTGCCATGACGATCTGGACGATCGGCCACTCGACGCGGCCGATCGATGAGTTCGTCGGACTGCTGCAGACCTATCACATCCAGACCGTCGCCGATGTGCGCAGCTTCCCCGGCTCGCGCAAATATCCGCACTTCGGTACGCAGGCGCTCGCCGCGACGCTCGCCGCACACGCCATCGGCTATGCCTGGCTGCCCGCGCTCGGCGGGCGGCGGCGCGCATCGCCCGACTCGCCGAACACGGCGTGGCGCAACGCGGCGTTTCGCGGCTATGCCGACTACATGGCCAGCGCCGCATTCGAACAAGGATTGACGCAACTGCTCGACCTGGCAGGCGGCTCGCGCACCGCGCTGATGTGCGCTGAAGCGGTCTGGTGGCGCTGTCACCGCTCGCTGATCGCCGACGCACTGTGCGTGCGCGGCATCGACGTGGTGCACATTCTGGACGCCACGCACAGCACGCGGCATCCGATGACGCAACCGGCCCGCATCGTCGATGGCCGCCTGAGCTACGCCGCACCCGCGCAGGAATCCCTGTTGTAACGCGACGTCGTTCCTTCTTGATCTCGTGTCCGCCTGACCCGTTGCGCATGGCCGCCAACAACCTGTCGGCGAACGATTCCGCGCGGCAACGGCACGTCATTCCTTCTTGATCTCGTGTCCGCCGAACTCGTTGCGCATGGCCGACAGCAACTTGTCGGAGAACGATTCGCTGTCGCGCGAGCGCAGCCGTTCGATCAGCGATTGCGTGATCACGGGCGCCGGCACGTTCAACTCGATGGCCGCGTCGACCGTCCAGCGGCCTTCGCCGGAGTCGACCACATACGGCGCGATGCCGGCCATGGTCGGGTTCTTGCCCAGCGCATCGGATGTGAGGTCCAGCAGCCACGACCGCACGACGCTGCCGCAGCGCCAGATCTCGGCGACCTGGTGCAGGTCGAGCTCGAACTCGCGCTTGTGCTGCAGGATCGAAAAACCCTCGGCATAGGCATGCATCAACCCGTATTCGATGCCGTTGTGAACCATCTTCGTGAAATGGCCGGAGCCGACCGGGCCGACGCGGCCCCAGCCCTGGTCCTTCGCCGGCGCGAGGGCCTCGAAAACCGGCCGCAGCCGTTCGACCACTGCCGTGTCGCCGCCGATCATCATGCTGTAGCCCTCGGCAAGTCCCCACACGCCGCCGCTCGTGCCGCAGTCGACGTAGTCGATCTTCTTTGCCGCGAACATCGCGGCGCGGCGCAGCGTGTCCTTGTAATTGGAGTTGCCGCCGTCGACCACCGTATCGCCGGCGGCGAGCAGGCCCAGCAGTTGCGTGAGTGTGGCGTCGGTGATTTCGCCGGCGGGAACCATCAACCACAGCGCGCGCGGCGCTGCCAGCTTTGCAACCAGCGCGGCGAGCGAATCGGCAGATTCGGCGCCGTTGTCCTCTATGGATTTTCGCGCTTCGGCCTTCGGATCGAAGCCCACCAGCTGATGTCCGCCGCGCATCAGGCGCTGCGCCATGTTGGCGCCCATGCGCCCGAGACCGATCATGCCGAGTTTCATAAGGACGTCCTCGATTGTTTACGTCATTGTGCAAGCCAGGAAAAGGTCTCGTTGCCAAGACCCTCTGACGACTTGAAGCAGTTCAATATTCATCGCGCGGCCGTCACGATTGGATCCGGCGCAGCAGCCGGGCGCGCACGCGCGGCGTCAGGCGTGTGCGGTTATACGCGTCGGCTGCCTGGCGAATCGCGTCGGCCTGGGTCGGATAGGCGTGCAGCACATGGGAAAGCCGGCGCAGGCCGAAGCCTGCCACCATCGCAAGGGTGATTCCGTTGATCATGTCGCCGGCGTGCCGGGCGACGATCGTGGCGCCGAGAATCCGGTCGGTGCGTTCCCGCAGGTGGACCTTGACGAATCCGGCGGTCTCGCTGTCGGCGACCGCCCGGTCGATCTCGTGCATCGGAATCGTGAAGGTCTTTACCGGAATGCCGCGCTCGTTGGCCTCGCGCACCGACAAGCCGACGCGCGCGATTTCCGGATCGGTATACGTGCATGACGGGATCACCACCTCGCTCCAGCGATGCGTACGTCGTAACAAGGCGTTTTGCACGGCGATGCGCGCCGAGGCCGCGGCCGTGTCGACGAAACTGCTTTGCAGGCACACGTCGCCCGCGGCGTGGATATTTGCGTTGCCCGTGCGCAGAAAATCATCGACACGGATACGCCCGCCGGGGTCGCAATCGATGCCGACCGCCGCCAGGTTCAATCCCTCGACGTTCGGCCTTCGCCCGGCGCCGGTGAGGATGGCGTCGACGCCGATCGTGTTGCGGTAATCGTCGCTGACCAGGTCGACGAGTTTCGTGCCGGAGGCCACGCGCACGGCGAGGGCAGTCGTGTTGAGCCGCACTTCGATGCCATCGCGCGCGAACGCCTCGGACAGGATCTGCGCCGCGTCGCGCTCCTCCTGGCCCAGGAACAGCGGCTTGTCCTGCACGATGGTCGTCTGTGCGCCGAGACGGCAGAACGCCTGGGCGTGCTCGCAGCCCAGCGGGCCGCCGCCGATCACCAGCAGGCGCCGCGGCAGTTCGGTCAGGTCGAAAACATTGTCGTTGGTCAGGTAGCCGGCTTGTGCGAGTCCCGGAATGTCCGGGATGTGCGGCCGTGCGCCGGTTGCGATCAAGGCCTTGCGAAAGCCGAGCCGCTGGCCGTCTACGGCAAGCATGTTGCCCGTGACGAAGCGTGCTTCGCCGAAGTAGACGTCGACGCCGGCCGCGGCCAGCCGCTGCGCCGAATCGTTGCGGCTCAATCGCGCGCGAATGCCCCGCACGCGTTGCATTGCCGCTGCGAAGTCGACATTCACGCCGTCCGGGACGCTGGCGCCGTAATGTTGCGCATCGCGCATGTCGGCATAAATCCGCGACGTGCGAATCAGCGTTTTCGACGGCACGCTGCCGGTTTCGAGATTGACGCCGCCAATCGCGTTGCGTTCGATCAATGCCACCCTGACGCCGAGCGACGCAGCCAGTTCCGCGGCGACCATGCCTGCGGGGCCGGCGCCGACGATCGCCAGCTGGTACGGACCGCCCGGTTGTGGATTGCGCCATGCAGAAGGACGCGTGTTGGCGACTCGCTCGCGCTCGTAGGCGTCTACCGGAACGTTTGTCGGCGCCTCTCCGTGCGGTGCCATCAGCGTGCTCCGCCAATGGTGGACTGCCGGAGCCAGCCCCCGCGGAAACCCGCCGCACGCAGACCGGCGCGAATGTACGGATTCTCGCGCATCAGCCGCCAGATGGTTTCGCGGCGATGATTTTCTGTCATCAGCAGCACGATGCCCTGATCGAGCCCATAGTGTCCGGCCGAGACCCAGGGGCGACCATTGGCGTCCGCGACGGTCGGATTGAAGCCGCTTGCCAGCCGCCCCTCCGACAACACCTCGGGATAGCGCTCGAGCGCGGCGCGCAGCGAGCGCATGACCACTTCGGGTGCAAACGGCAGCGATGCCAGTACGCACGGCGCGGACAGCGTACCGTCGTCCGGGCCGTACGGCACGCTGCGCGCGGCATAGCCGTACAGCCGCCGTCGCTCGTTCTGCATGTCGGCGCGCTCGTCGCTCGGACCGTCGCACGCGGACAAACCCCAGCAGTCGTCGGCGTAGCCGGAGAACTCGCGCGGATTGCGCCGGGCGTACTCGCGCTGGATGCAGACTGCACGCCGGCTGTTTTCGAAATAGTCGGAACGTTTCTCGCGCATGAACTCGTCGCCTATGCCGCGAAAATCGATCCACGCATGCGAAAACTGGTGGATGAACAATGGACCGGCGTAAAGGCAATCGATGTCGTAGAGGTTTTCCCACTGGTACGTGAGCGTCCATTTCCCGTAGCACTCGCGGGCGATCGGATGCGTGGGCGAGCCCAGCGCGAGCGTGTAGAGCAGTATCGCTTCACTGTAGCCTTCCCAGCCGTAGTGCAGGAATCCGCATTCGGGTTTCCAGCCCTGGCGGATCGTGTCCGCACCGTCCTGCGCCCATCGCCAGTCGACACGCCGGTACAGCAGATCGACCACTGTGCGCAGCTCGCTTTCATCGGGCGAGTCTGCGTCGAAATACTGGCTCGCAGCGAGCATGCCGCCGATCAGCAGCGCCGTGTCGACCATCGAAAGCTCCGACTGCCAGACGCGCGTGCCGGCCTTCACGTCGAGGAAGTGATAGTAGAACCCCTTGAACCCGGTCGCCGCGGCGGCGCCGCTCTGGTCGCTGTCGCGGAAGAAGCGCAGCGCGGACAAGATGCGCTTGACGGCAGCATCGCGTGGCATCCAGCCGCGTTCGACGGCGATCGGGTAGGCGGCCAGCGCAAAGCCGACCACGGCGATGCTGACCGGCGAATCGGCGCGTGAATTGTCCGTCACCAGTCCGTTGCGCGGATTCATTGCCTGCGGAAAATAATCGAATGCCGCGCGCTGCAGCTGATCGAGCAGCCCCTCGTCGGCGGGTGAAAGCTGAGTCATCGGGACGATGCTACTCCGGCTGCCTGAACCGGGCCTCGCTTTCGCTCGGACCAAGTCTTGGGACATCGACAAGCCATGTCGTCGGCAGCCCGCCGCCCGCTCGCGTCCCCGCTGCTGCTGACGAATTCCTGACGATGGCTCCTGAAGTCGCGCGGGCGTTTCGTCGTCAGTGTTGCGAAAAGCGCTGACCGCTGCGGATGGGCAAAGCTCTGGCAGGCGCTATCCGTGTCGCAGGACGACATGCATATCGTGTCGGCGCGAACACGAAGGACTTCTCGAAGTAGCCATATTCTTGATATCGCGCCGGGCACGCCGTACCTACACTTTCGCGAGTCGAAGTCGACAGCGGCGACAGCGCATGGTCCGTTCGCCGGCGTTGCCGACTCAGTCAACTCGAGTGGCAGCAAACGGTGAACGGCACGATGCAGTCAGTCAGCAGCGCGAAGGCGGAGTGGTCCTTTCCGGTCCGCTTGCGCCCCGGTCGAAGCCCGCGCGGCAACGTCCCCGCGCGCCGTTCAGAGTTCTATGCGGCCGCGCTCCAATGAACTTCGTCGCCGTACGTGCCCATGCCGGCTCGCGCCTCAACCTGGACGCGCAGGAAGGGCAGATACCGGACAACGCGAGGCTGATCGTGGCCTTGTGCGAGCGCGGATCGACGCTGACTGCGCCGGTTGGCGTGCTCGCGTTGACGTGCCCGATCGCCGGCAGCGTCGACGTCATGAGCGGCGAGTGGAGTGTCCGCCTCGGCAAGCGCGACATCAGTGTCGGCGATGCGCAGACGCGGCACGACGTCGTCGTTTCACCGCGCGGCGGTTGTATCGTGATTGCCGGCACGCCGATCGCCTGGTCCGCGCTCGGCGGAAAAGGAACGCCCGGCCTGCAGCCGGCATCGATGCTGTTCCCGGCGGTTCATCGATCCGTTCCGGCCTTCGCGCGGAGGCTGCTGCAATTCACGCGTCATTGTCTGAAGCAAGGCCATGGGCCGGGCAGCACGCACCTTGCGCATCAGCTGGCTTGCGTGCTCGACGACCTGCAAGCGGGATTCGCCGCCATGATTTCGCGGTGTCCGGGTTCGTCGTTGTCGAGAAAGAAGGCGGTATTCCTGCGGCTTCAGCGCGTGCGCAACCACATTTCCGCCTGCGCCCACGAGGAACTCGACGTGGCCAAGCTGGCATTGATGGCCAATTACTCCGTCGGTCACTTCATCACGACGTTCCGCCTGGTGTTCCACGAGACCCCTTATTCGAATGTCAGCCGCTATCGGCTGGAGAGCGCCAGCACCCTGCTGTCCCGCAGCACGCTGGGCATCGCGGACATCGCCCATGCGATCGGCTTCCAGAGCCGGTCCTCGTTCACGCGCGCAATCAGAAAACACCTTGGCTCCTCGGCCACTCAGTTCCGCGAAAGCGCCGGCAGCTTCCCGCACGCGCTGGCTGCCGAACACGGCAACCATGAAAGCCTTGCCGGTGTCGTCCCGCGGTTTGCGCGATCGCCGTGGTTTGCCAACGAACCGAAATAGGGAGACGCAAATGTATCGCCGCTGGCGTGTGCGCCATTCCTATCCGGAGCCTGTCGTCGAGCTGGCAGTGCGCCTGATCCCGATCCACGGCGCAGCAACGCTTTCCCGGATGCTCGACATTCCGACCAGCGTCATCTACCGCTGGCGCACGAAGTATCGCGGTCGCACGGCGCAGTCCGCCGACCGCGTCGCCGATGCGCAGGCATTGACGACACTTGCCGCGCGCTGCGAAGAGCTCGGTTTTCGTGTTCCCGGCTACACGCGTGTCGCAACCAGCCGCACCCCGGCATCGAACGATTCGTCGCGGGCCGGATCGGCGACGAGCGCGCCAGGCAGCGATGGCATCGATCATCGCGCCGACCCGCGGGCAGCGCATGCAGGCGAGGCGACGAATGCGGCCGGGCCGGCACGCGCAACCGACCGCCCCCGCACCGCGGGGCAGCGCTATGTCTTCGATGCCGCCAGGGCGCGGCCCGAGCGCGGCGTGCGAAGCCGCATGGAAGCCGTGCGGCAGGATGTCGACGCGCGCTATTTTCTCGACCTCGATTGCCGCACGCTGGCCGAGTCGGCACGCATGTCGCTGCATCACTTCATGCGTGTGTTCCGCGACATGTTCGGAGTGTCGCCGCACCAATACCTCACACGCGCGCGGGTCGAAGCGGCCAAGCGGCTGCTGCTTGCGTCGAGCGAGCCGATCGAGGTGATCGCGGTCGGCGTGGGCTTCCGCTCGGGGCCATGTCTGAATCGCGCGTTCAAGCGGATCGAAGGCACGAGTGCTTCGAAATATTGCCAGATGGCGAAGAAAGCCGGTGTCGTCAGGAGACCGTGGGCGTCGCCGCTGCCGGCCACCACGCCGGATAGTCCAGGCACGCGCTTGATCGAGGCCGCACCCGCTGCGAAGGAATTGGTATCCGCCCATGTCCAATGACTGCTAGCCATCGATGTCGGAAAGGGTCCTCAGCGTCAAGCAATTGAGAGCGGTGCGAATGATTCGTGCCGGATCGGCGTCCGAACAGGTCTGCCGCGCGCTGCGGCTGCCGCTCGACAGTGTGCGCAGCCTCGAAGCGTCGTGCCGGAACGTCCCCGACGATATTCTCGCGCGGCTCGAGCAGGCACTCAGCGCGAACGAAAAACTGCGCCGCCTCGTTGCCGGCCTCGGGCAGCCCGTGGCCGGGATGACCGGAATCGAATCCGACTGATCGCATCTGCCGTGCTGCCGCCTCGCGCGCGCCCGAACGGCTCGATGTCCATTTGCGTGGCCGGTCCGCGTTGCGGTTTCCCATCGTCATCGCTCGTCGTCGTCGCCAGCCGTCAGCCGGCAGATTCGTAATTTTTCGACATGCTTCCCGAAGGATTTCGACCTTACGGAATATTCACGAGTGAATAGACTCTCCTGTATTGCTGACCGCGACCTGGCCGTTTTCTGCAAAGGAGATTTGAAGAAGTATCTGCTTCGAAATTTGATCGTCCCGATCCGTTTTGTACAACCTGACGTTGGAGAGAGTAATGAGACTCGACGCGAATAAGCTTTCGTCGGCGGTTCGCTTGGCGTTGTCTTTTGGCGTGGCCGCGACGGCGACCGCGCTGGGAACCGCCCAGGCGCAAACCGCAAATAACAATACCGATCAGAAGAGCCAGTCCCTCGAAACCATCGTGGTGACCGGTTCCAACATCCGCCGTGTGGACATCGAAACGGCCAATCCGGTCGTCACGATCGATCGCGCAGCGATCCAGGCATCCGGCAAGGTCAACCTGGGTGACCTCGTGCAGCAGCTGCCGTCGATCGCCGGCAATGCATTCAATCCCCAGGTCAACAATGGCGGCACCGGAGTTTCCGGCGTGTCGCTGCGCGGCCTGGGTTCCAACCGCACGTTGCTGCTGATCAACGGCCACCGCATCCCGTTCCAGCTGCAGGATCTCAACCTGCTGCCGGTCGCGATCGTCGAGCGCATCGAAGTGCTGAACGACGGCGCCTCGGCCGTGTACGGTTCCGATGCCATCGGCGGCGTCGTGAACATCATCACGCGCTCCAACTACCAGGGTGCCGAGTTCGGTGCGGATTTCGGTGAATCCGATCGCGACGACGGACAGCGCAAGGCTTATCACGCCATTTTCGGTCAGACGACCGACAAGGGCAGCATCGTGATGGGCATCCAGTACGACAAGCAGGATCCGGTCTCTGCCGCCAATCGCAATTTCTCGCGCAATGCGCAGTACGCCTACAACACCAGCATCAACACCCACGGCGGTTCCTCGCGTACCCCGGGCGGCCGTTTCTTCGTGCCGAAGGGTTCGCCGATTGCCACGCAGCTGGGCTGCACGTCTGTCACTCTTTCCGGCCTCAGCCTGCCGAGCACGACGACACCGCCGAAAGCCGGCGAATTCCGCTGCTACAGCTCGGCAAACGACGGCTTCAATTTCCAGGCGGTCGGCAACTACGACCTGATCCCGAACGAGCGCACCGGCTTCTTCGTGCTGGGCAACTACAAGCTGACCGACAACGTCGAAGCCTACACCGAGCTGCTGTACCACAAGATGGTCGCGCACACGCAGCTGGCGCCGTATCCGTTCGACCTGGTTTCCAACGGCCTGATCGTGCCTGCGAACCAGTACTACAACCCGTTCGGCGTGACGTTCGGCAACAACGGCGCGTCGAGCACGATCGCCATGCGCCTGACCTCGCTGGGTGATCGCGGCTCGAAGATCGCCAACACCACCGAGGAAGGCAACTTCGGCTTCAAGGGCAACTTCGGCGACACGAGCTGGAACTGGGACGCCCACGTCAGCTACGGCAAGTCGACCGTCGAATCGCGTGCGCTCAACTACATCAACATTTCCACGATCGCCGACTCGTTCGGCTGCACCACGGCGCCGGGCGCCGCTGCCTGCACGCCGATCGACATCTTCAACCAGCACGATCCGAACACGCTGGCGATCCTCAACGCGGCGAAGATCAGCCCGTTCAGCACGTTCCTGTATCAGACGCGTTCGGCCGAGGCTTCCGCCAACGGCTCGCTGTTCGCACTGCCGGCCGGCGATGTCCAGGCGGCCGTCGGCGCGCTGTACCGCAAGGAATACCTGAACCAGCAGGTCGATCCGCTGGTCAATACGACGTTCTCCGCACCCGGTGGCGTGCCGAACCTCGCCTGCCCCGGCCCGAGCTCGATCTGCAGCTCGCCGGCGCAGGGCGGCTTCAACGTCAAGGAAGCGTACGCCGAGTTGCTGATCCCGGTACTCAAGGATCTGCCGTTCGTGCATTCGCTCAACATCGACCTCGGCGACCGCTTCTCGAAGTACAGCAACTTCGGCAGCACCAACAACTGGAAGGCCGCGATCGAATTCCGTCCGATCGAAGACCTGCTGCTGCGCGCCACGGTCGCCAAGGTGTTCCGTGCGCCGACGCCGACCAACCTGTTCGCAGGCCCGGCCGCCGATGCACCGACCGCCACCGATCCGTGCGCAGGCAAGACCGGAGTCTCCGGCAACGCCGCCTGCAAGGGCTTCAACGTTCCGCCGCAGACCTTCTCGCAGCTGACCGGCTATGTCATGGGTTCGCAGTTCGCCAGCGAGCACGGCCTCAGCAGCGCCGTGCTGCAGCCGGAATTCGGCAAGTCGTTCGATTACGGCTTCGTCTACGATCCGAGCTGGCTGCCGGGGCTGTCGTTCAACGGTGACTACTATCGCATCCTGCTCGACAACCTGATCGTATCCGGCGCGGGCATTGCGCAGACGATCCTGACCCAGTGCTTCAACACGCAGGGACCGATCTGCTCGGATATCGTCCGCGGTTCGGACGGCTCGATCAAGTTCGTGACCGAGGCGGCATTCAACTCGGGCAACCTCGTCACGCAGGGCTTCGATATCGGCGCGCATTACCGCCTGCCGGAAACGTCGTTCGGCAACTTCCGCGTCGGCTTGGATGCCACCTACATCCAGAAATGGAACATCGACCAGGGCGGCTTCATCCAGCACCTTGCCGGTCACTTCGACAAGACCTATGGCAACTTCGCACGCGTCCGCGCCCTGGCCAGCCTCGACTGGAACATGGGTCCGTTCACGGCGAACTGGACGACGCGCTACGTCGGCCCGATCAAGATCGGCTATGCCAACGCCGGCCTCGGCCCGTCCGGTGTCGAGTCGAGCACCGATGCGTATGCCGGAAACCCGATCGGTCCGGTCCTGCACTTCGGCGCGCAGACCTATCACAACGTGTCGCTCGGCTACAACATCGAGCCGCTCAATGCGTTCGTGCAGATCGGTATCGACAATATCGGCGACAAGCAGCCACCGATCCTGTACCTCAACAACGTGGTCAATGCCAATACCGACGTCAACACCTACGACGCGGTAGGCCGGTTCTATCACGCCAGCTTCAGCGTGAAGTTCTAGGCAGAGAGCGTTGCTGTCTTTCGGGGCCGCGCGGCTCGTCCGCGCGGTTTTTTTTCGGCAATGCGGGTCAGGCGTTCATGCGGACGCTCCGGGCAAGCCCGGGTGCAATGGATATTGGCGACCCTTCTGCTGGAAAACGCGCGCGCGTCGGAATCGGCTAAGCCGATTCGCTTCCATCCGCGTCGGAGCTTGCATGGCCGAGGCCGGCGACGAGCCGGCGCAGTTTTTCATTGTCGACGAGCGTCTGCTCGAGTCGCACAAGCAAATCGTCGGGCACGCTCTGGAAGGCGC
>DATNFS010000092.1:0-3988 GCA_035606275.1 Rudaea sp. | reverse complement strand
TTCGGCACGCCCACGGTCGACGCGACCGTTGCCGACAGCGTCGAGATCTTCTGCAGCACGGCCGAATTGGCCAGCGCCGAGAACTGCAGGCCGCCGTACTCCTTCGGGATGATCATGCCGAAGAAGCGGTTCTTCTTCAGGAACTCCCACATCTCCGGCGGCAGGTCGGCACGCTCGTGCGTGATCTCCCAGTCGTTGATCATGTGGCACAGTTCTTCGCACGGGCCATCGAGGAACCCCTGCTCCTCGGTCGACAACTGCGCGGCCGGCTGCTTCAGCAATTGCTTCCAGTCCGGTTTGCCGGAAAACAATTCGCCTTCGAAGCCGACCGTGCCGGCTTCGAGCGCGACGCGCTCGGTATCGGAAAGTTGCGGCGTGATCTTCTGGTAGATCTTCAGCAGCGGCGCGGTGATTTTCTGCCGGCGGAAATCCGGCAGGTTCAGCGGCACGGTCAGCAGCGCGAATGCCGCCGTGGTGACCGCGATGGCGAGCCAGTGGCTGCCGGCGAGCCAGCTCGCGGCGAACAGGGCCGCGAAGCCGGCGATGGTCCAGACTTTCAGGCTGGTGCGCAGGTAGGCACAGGCCAGCGAGCCTGCCAGAACGGCAAGCAGCGGATACCAGTTGATCATGATGCGACTCCTGAAAGATCCATTCCGGGCCGGTTGCGAGCAGCGGCAGCCACGGGTTGCGGTCGGCCGTTTGCAGCGCGCGGTGCGTCGCGCAACGGCGAGATGAATTCTGTGACAGCGGCGGCAAACGTTTCGTTTCTGTCGCCCACGACCATGTGCGTCGCCTGGGCGACGCGCACATGCCGCGCGTGCGGCACGCAGGCGAGAAACTCGGCGATGGTCGATTCGGAGACCACATCGCTTTGCGCGCCGCTGATCAGCAGCGTCGGCACGCGGATGCGCCGTGCCGCTTCGAGCAGATCCTGCTGCTGGCGTTCGCTGTCACCGGCGATGCGGTCGAGCAGTCGCGGGTCCCAATGCCAGCGCAAGCGGCCGTTTTCGAGCGGCACGAGCAGCTGGCGCAGTCGCTCCGGCGACTTCCTTGCGCGCCGCTGCGGCAGGTAGCGCGCGATCGCATCGGCTGCTTCGTCGACCGAGGCGAATCCGTCCGGGTGCGCGCGCATGAAGGCGATGATGCGCTCGACTCCGGCGCTTTCCCAGCGCGGCGTGATATCGACCAGCACCAGCGCGCGGAAGACTTCATGCGTTGCCTGCGCGACGAGGCCGAGCAGGCCGCCCATCGACGCGCCGACCAGGATCGGGACCTGGCCCGACTGGCGCGCGAGCAGTACCAGGTCGTCGACGAATTGCGTGAAATCGTAGAGCCCGTCATCGCGCCAGCCGCTGCCGCCGTGACCGCGCGCGTCGGCCGTCAGGCATTGCCAGCCGTGCGCGGCAAGCGCACCAGCGGTGTCGGCCCAGGCGTGCCGGGTCTGGCCGAAGCCGTGGGCGAACAGCAGCGGCGGATCCGAAACGGCACCGAACCGCTCGACCGCGAGCCGGACGCCATCGGCCGCGCCCAGGCTCTCCACGACGCCTGTACAAGAGGTGCAGCTTGCGTTTCGCTCGGGCATGGCTACCATACGGTAGAGTATGGTTTGCGATTTTCGAGCTGTCAATACGGGGGCGAATGGATGGCGTAGATGCTTGAGTCAGCGGCAATTTGTTGCGCTGCAGCGACGCAATCGCTTCACCTTTTGCACCGACAGTCGCTACCATTCCACGATGTTGCATGCCGTCGAAAAACTCGAACGCTCCCGGCTCAGCGCCGCCGACTGGGAGCAGGCCGCGCTGGATGTCATCGCCGAGCAGGGCGTCGCCGCAGTGACGGTCGAATCGCTGGCACGCCAGCTCGGCGTGACCAAGGGCAGTTTCTACTGGCATTTCCCGACACGCGAAGCATTGCTCAAGGCGGCGCTGGAGCGCTGGGAACGGCAGGACATCGACAACGTGTTTCTGCAGGTCGAACCGATCGCCGATGCGCGCGCGCGCCTGAGCGAATTGTTCCGCCGCACCGGGCGCGAGGCGAAGTCGCACGTGATCTATTCGGCGCTGCTGCGCGCGCTCGATCATCCGCTGGTGCAGCCGCTGATGGAGCGCGTGTCGCGGCGGCGCATGGAATTCCTGACGCAGGCCTATCGCCAGGTCGGCATGACGCGCGCGCAGGCGGTGCATCGCGCGCGCCTGGCCTATGCCGCCTATGTCGGCTTCCTGCAACTGGCCCTGCAGCTGGGCATGCCGCGCCTGGACCACGCGGAATTCGAAAACTACGTGCAACACGTGATCGATACCCTGATTCCCGGGGCATGATCCGGCAACGCAAACGCGGAAAGATCCACCACGAAGGACCGAACGACACCAAGAAGAGACACGAAGAGACACAGGCGCTTTTCATGTCTTCTTTCGCTTCTTCCGTGTCCTTCGTGTCCTTGGTCGTGAAGTTGTTTCGCAAAAAAATATGCGGCAGCCATGACTGCCGCGAAATTCACCTGGTTGGAGCCGGGTCCGACAAGGACTCGCCGAAGGAAGCTAATGACAAGCAAGCTCGAAGCGTTGAACCGATGGGTGGCCGAAGTCGCGGCGCTCACCCAGCCCGATCGCATCCACTGGTGCGACGGATCGGAGGCCGAGAACGATGCCCTGATCGAACGCATGATCGAGACGGGCGACCTGATCGAACTGAATCCGAAGACGCATCCGAACTGCTACCTGCATCGTTCGAATCCGTCCGATGTCGCGCGCGTGGAACACCTGACCTTCGTCTGCACGCGCGATGCGGACGACGCCGGTCCGAACAACCACTGGATGGCGCCGGCCGACGCGCATGCGAAAGTCGATGCGCTGTTCGCCGGCTGCATGCGCGGCCGCACGCTGTACGTGATTCCGTATTGCATGGGCCCGATCGATTCGCCGCTGGCGCGCTGCGGCGTCGAGTTGACCGACAGTCCGTACGTCGTGGCGAACATGCGCCTGATGACGCGCATGGGTGCGCCGGCGCTGGCGCGCATCGAGCGCGAAGGCCACGCCTCGGACAAGCCGGTCGCGGACAAGACGTTCGTCAAGGGGCTGCACTCGACCGGCGAGCTCGATCCGGCCAGGCGCTTCATCATGCATTTTCCGGAGGAACTGACGATCAAGTCGATCGGTTCGGGCTACGGCGGCAACGCGCTGCTCGGCAAGAAGTGCCACGCGCTGCGCATCGCGTCGTGGCAGGCACGCGGCGAAGGCTGGCTGGCCGAACACATGCTGATCCTGGGCATCCAGAATCCGCGCGGCGAAATCTCCTACGTCGCGGCGGCATTTCCGTCGGCCTGCGGCAAGACCAACCTCGCCATGCTGATTCCGCCGGAAAGCTACCGGCAGGCCGGCTGGAAGATCTGGACAGTCGGCGACGATATCTGCTGGATGATGCCGGGCGCGGACGGCCGCCTGTGGGCGATCAATCCGGAAGCCGGCTTCTTCGGTGTCGCGCCCGGCACCAGCGCGAAAACGAATCCGAACGCGCTGGCGATGCTCAATCACGATGCGATCTTCACCAACGTCGCCGTCACCGCGGACGACGAGCCGTGGTGGGAAGGGCTGGGCGAAGGCAAGCCGGTCAAGGACTGGCAGGGCCGCGACTACACCGCGTCGAGCAGCCCGGCCGCGCATCCGAATTCGCGCTTCACCGTGTCGGCGAAGCAATGTCCGAGCTGGTCGCCGCGCGCCGAAGACGCACAAGGCGTGCCGATCTCCGCGATCATCTTTGGCGGACGTCGCCCCTCGCTCGTGCCGCTCGTGTTCGAAGCGCGCGACTGGAAGCATGGCGTGCTCGTCGGCGCCGCGATGGGATCGGAGACGACCGCAGCCGCAACCGGCGCGGTCGGCGTTCTGCGCCGCGACTCGATGGCGATGAAGCCGTTCTGCGGTTACAACTCCGCCGACTACTTCGCGCACTGGCTCTCGTTCGACAAGCCGGGCGCGAAGCTCCCGAAGATCTT
>DATNFS010000091.1:0-16183 GCA_035606275.1 Rudaea sp. | reverse complement strand
GCGAATATGTGGGCGATATCGACGTCCGGACCGATCCGCTTCTCGAAATGGACGTCGCCCGGCAACAGCGCGAGCAGGTCGACGTAATCGTCCGGCGCCGCGATAGGCAGCACGCAGCTGCCCTCGGCGATGCCGAGTTTCTTCGCAAGCGGGGTGCCCGAATAGCCGGGCGTTGCCGGCTTGCTGCCCGCGGGGACCACCCGTGCCTTCTTCACGGCGTTTTTCTCTCCGTCATCGGCCAATACCGGCGATCGCGTCAGCGTATCACGCTGTTTCTTCGAAGCCATCCGGCGTCTCGACTACGCATTCCCCCGCTGCCGGAATTCCGCGGCAGCTCCACTGCAACGTGCCGTCAGCTATCCCGGACGAAGGCTGCTGCATCGCGCCCCGCCGGCACCAGTTTCGCCAGGCGTGCAACGATGGCATTGCCATCGATCGCCAGTTCGCCGATCGAAATGGGCAATGTGAATCGACGGCGACCCGCGCTGCCGGGGTTGACGTGGATCACGCCGTCTTTTTCGAGAATGCCGGGTCGATGCGAGTGGCCGCACACGACGACGGAAACGCCGGCGGCGGCCGGATCGATTTCCAGGCGCGCTAGGTCATGGATCGCGTAGATGCGAATCTTGCCGAAACACAGCATCCGTGTTTCGGGAAGGGAGCCGGCCCAGTCGCCGCGGTCATTGTTCCCGCGCACCGCCGCGACCGGCGCGATCGTCCCGAGACGCTCGAGAATACCGGCGCCACCGATGTCGCCACCGTGGATGATCTGATCGCAGCCCGCAAGGAACGCTTCCGCTTCGGGCCGCAGCAGACCGTGGGTGTCGGAGATCAGGCCGATGCGCAACATCACCGCTCAACAGGTTGAGGCCTCACGCAGCCCGATGTTGCCGGATGCGCTTGCAGACCAGATCGGTCCCCGTTCCGGGGGGCGCACACAGGGTTGTCCGCTTGCTTGCCAATGGCAAGATCGACAGCCAAGTGTTCCCACGAAGCGCACAAGCCAAAGAATTCGTTACCTTCTTTCGTGCCCCTGGTGTCCGGCGATCAGGCGGCCTGGCGCGACGCCTTCTTGCGATCGTTCTCGGTCAGGTGCTTCTTGCGCAGGCGGATGCCCTTGGGTGTGACTTCGACCAGCTCGTCGTCTTCGATGAACTCGAGCGCCTGCTCGAGCGACATGCGGATCGGCGGCGTGAGCTGGACGTTGTCGTCCTTGCCGGCGGCGCGGATGTTGGTCAGCTGCTTGGCGCGCAGCGCGTTGACAGTAAGGTCATTGTCCTTGGCGTGGATGCCGACCAGCTGGCCTTCGTAGATTTCGACGCCTTCGCCGATCAGCAGGCGGCCGCGTTCCTGCAGGCTGACCAGTGCATACGCCGGCGCCGTACCCATGCCGTTGGAAATCATCACTCCGTTCTGGCGCTTGGCGATCGCGCCTTCGGCGACCGGGCCGTAATGATCGAACACGTGGAACAGCAGGCCCGTGCCGGCAGTGACCGTGCGGAATTCGGTCTGGAAGCCGATCAGTCCGCGCGCCGGAATCAGGTATTCGAGCCGCACGCGACCCTTGCCGTCCGGCTCCATGTTCTTGAGCTGGCCCTTGCGCGAGCCCAGACGTTCCATGACGGCGCCCTGAAATTGTTCTTCCATGTCGACGACGAGCTGTTCCCACGGTTCCTGTGTCACGCCATCGACTTCCTTGACGATGACCTCGGGGCGCGACACGGCCAGTTCGTAACCTTCGCGACGCATCGTCTCGATCAGCACGGACAAATGCAGTTCGCCGCGGCCGGACACCTTGAACTTGTCGGCATCCTCGGTTTCCTCGACACGCAACGCGACGTTGTGCAGTGCCTCGCGCAGCAGCCGCTCGCGGATCTGGCGCGACGTCAGGAACTTGCCGCCGCTGGATTCCTTGTTGCCGGCGAACGGCGAGTTGTTGACCTGGAACGTCATGCTGATGGTCGGCTCGTCGACGGTCAGCACCGGCAGGCCCTCGGGCGCGTCGACAGCGCACACCGTGTCGGAAATGCCGAGCGCTTCGACACCGGAAATCGCGACGATGTCGCCGGCCTGCGCTTCGGGAACTTCGCGGCGCTCCAGCCCCATGAAGCCGAGCACCTGCAGCACGCGGCCCTGGCGCTTCTTGCCTTCGCGGTCGACGATCGAGACGGACTGGTTCGTGCGCACCTTGCCGCGCTCGATGCGACCGATGCCGATCAGGCCGACATAGCTGTTGTAGTCGAGCTGGCTGATGCGCATCTGGAACGGACCGTGCGGATCGACCTTCGGGCCTGGCACGTGCTTCATGATCGCTTCGTACAGCGGCACCATGTCGCCGGAGCGCACGTCGGGATCAAGGCCCGCGTAGCCGTGCAGCGCCGATGCGTACACGACCGGGAAGTCGAGCTGTTCGTTGGTTGCACCGAGTCGGTCGAACAGGTCGAAGGTCTGGTTCAGCACCCAGTCGGGGCGCGCGCCGGGGCGGTCGACCTTGTTGATCACGACGATCGGGCGGAAGCCCATCTGGAACGCCTTCTGCGTGACGAAGCGCGTCTGCGGCATCGGGCCGTCCATCGCGTCTACCAGCAGCAGCACCGAGTCGACCATCGACAGCACGCGCTCGACTTCGCCGCCGAAGTCTGCGTGACCCGGCGTGTCGACGATGTTGATGCGGTTTTCGCGCCACGTGATTGCCGTGTTCTTGGCCAGAATCGTGATGCCACGTTCTTTTTCCTGGTCGTTCGAATCCATCACGCGCTCGGCGAGCACGGTGCGTTCGCTGAACGTGCCGGACTGCTTGAGCAGGCAATCGACCAGGGTGGTCTTGCCGTGGTCGACGTGGGCGACGATGGCGATGTTGCGCAGGTTTTCGATGGACATGGCTAAAGACCCGCGACAGGCGGGCTGGCTCCAGTGGGAATCGGCGGATTATACCCTGATTTTGCGTGAATTTCTGCGTTGCAGCATGCCATTGCCCGGAAAAGCGGCTTTGCCGGCCCGGTGGCGGACATTCGACGGCGCTGGCTCCAATGTGGCAAGGCGATTCAAAGGCCCCACTCGGCCTGCAGGCGATCCTCACACTGTGGATGCGCAGCCGGTTCCACGCCGAGGCGGAAAGGTCAGGCTGGCAGGCCGCTCGATGCCATTCCCGCGCGAAGCAGCGCCTGCTGCCGCAAGACCTGCATGTCTGGAATTGTTCCGTAAGCGACACGTGCCGGGTAAACCGGCGCGGGGCATTCCGTTATGATGGACGTCTGAAGCAATCGACCAGGAGCCTTCGCGCATGAGCGCCACCAACGACCTGCAAGCCCACATCGTGACCGGCCGCGGCACGATCCACCTGCGTCTGTTCCCGGACCAGGCGCCGATCACGGTGGCGAATTTCGTCAATCTCGCCGTGCGCGGCTATTACGATGGCTTGGCCTTTCATCGTGTAATCCCGGAATTCATGATCCAGGGAGGCTGCCCCGAAGGTTCCGGCCGCGGCGGCCCGGGCTATCGCTTCGAAGACGAGATCGTGCCGACGTTGAAGCACGACAAGGCGGGCGTGTTGTCGATGGCAAACGCCGGGCCGGCAACGAACGGCAGCCAGTTCTTCATCACCCACGTGCCGACGCCGTGGCTCGACGGCAAGCACACGGTCTTCGGCCAGATCCTGAGCGGCGAAGATCGCGCGATCGTCGATGCGGTCCGTCAGGGCGAAAAGATCGGCTCGATCACGATCAAGGGTGACTACGCGCCGCTGTTCGAAAAGATGAAGGATCGCCTCGATCGCTGGAACCAGACGCTCGACGCCGCCAAATGATGCGGCGCTGCGGTTGCCGATTGCCGCCCGGCAACGATCGCGGTCGCAACCGGTAAAACAAAGGCCGCCCGGGGGCGGCCTTTTTTGCGCTTATCGGCGTCCGCGTGTCGTCACGCGAATACGTGGAAGTGTTCGATCAGCCACAACAGGATCAGCGCACCGATAATCGACATGACGAAGCCGGCAGGATGGAACATGGCGCCGTCGACCGGCTTGCGGATCATCGAGCCGATGAAGCCGCCGACCAGCGAGCCGCCGATACCGATCAGCGAGGTCATCCAGAAGCCCATGTGGTCAACGCCGGGCATGATGGCGCGTGCGATCAGACCGACGATAAATCCAATGATGATCGACCAAATTATGTGCAACATTTTTGTCTCCGTTGATTGAGAGAACCAATCCCCGCTTCCCCGGCGCCAGACTAGCAAATTTTCCACCGTGCCGGCATGTTGGCTCGCCGCCGAAACCGGGCCGTGTGCGGCCAATCGGCGCCAGCCGACTCCGACACCCGTTTTGATGCACTGCGCAACGCGGCGCTATGCTAGAATTTCACGCCCCGATTCGATCATCCGAGGAAATCCGATGCCGATGCTCGCCGAGCGCATGGGTCGCGCAAAACCCAGCGCGATCATGCTGGTTGCCGACAAGGCGAAGAAACTCAAGGCAGCCGGCCGTGACATCATCAGTTTCTCCATCGGCGTACCGAATTTCCTTCCCGGCGCACACGTTTACGCTGCGGCGCACGACGCGCTCGAGCACGACAGCGGTCAGTACGGCTCGAACCGCGGTGCGGACGCGTTGCTCGATGCCTTCCTCAAGCACCTGCGTCAAGGCGGCTTCGACGGCTATGAGCGCAAGCACCTGGCCAGCGGCATCGGCGCCAAGCAGGTTCTGTTCAATGTCATGTATGCGCTGCTCAACGAAGGCGACGAGATCCTGATCCCGACGCCGTACTGGACCAGCTACGTCGACATCGCCGACATCCTCGGTGCGAAGATCACGCTGCTGCCTTGTCCGGCCGCCCAGGACTACAAGCTGACGCCGGCGCAGCTCGATGCTGCGATCAAGCCGGCCACCAAGGTGCTGCTGTTCAACAACCCGTCGAACCCGACCGGAATGGTCTACACGCCGGACGAGGTCAAGGCTCTGGCCGACGTGCTGGTGAAGCATCCGCACCTGTGGGTGCTTTCCGACGACATCTACAACCGCATGATCTTCGACGGGCTGCCGTACGCGCACGTCGTCAAGGCGCGGCCCGAGTTGCGTGATCGTGTCGTGCTGATCGATTCGATTTCGAAATCCTACGGTATGCCGGGCTGGCGCGTCGGCATGATCGCCGCGCCCGAATCCGTCGCCCAGGCGATGGTCACGCTGAACTCGAACCACATCACGAACCTGCCGGAAGTCGTCACGGCAGCGGCAACCGCGGCATTCGACGGGCCGCAGGACGTGACGACGTCCAAGTGCGCCGATTTCGCCCATCGCCGCGACGAAGTCGTTGCGGCGCTCGCGGCGATTCCCGGCGTGGCCTGTCCGCGTCCGCAGGGCGCCTTCTATGCATTTCCGGACATCTCCGTTGCATTCGGCAAGAAGCATGGAGCGAACGCGATCAACAACGATGTCGACTTCTGCAACGCGCTGCTCGATGCAAAAGGCGTCGCCTGCGTGCCGGGCTCGGCATTCGGCGAACCACGCGCGATCCGCATTTCGTATACGTGCAAGCCCGCGGAGCTGACCGACGGTTTGAAGCGGCTGCAGCAGTTTTTTGCCGAGCTGAACTAGGCTGAATGGAAAAAGCGTACTGCCTTTTCCCGCAGGCGGGGAAAGGTGCCCCAGCCTCGCGCACCGAGGGCCAGGCGTCAGTGATGCGAATCGCGTGCAGTGCATGAAGGTGGGGCGGATCAAGCTGGCGCGTCTGCGACGATGACGCCCAACCCGGCACCACTCTCACCCCGGCCCTCTTCCGCCAGCGGGAGAGGGGGAAAATCCAAGGAGTCGCTCGTATGAAATCCCCCGTTCGCGTCATGGTCACCGGCGCCGCCGGCCAGATCGGTTATGCGCTGTTGTTCCGCATCGCTGCCGGCGACATGCTCGGCAAGGACCAGCCGGTCATCCTGCATCTGCTCGAGATCACGCCGGCACTGCCCGCGCTGCAGGGCGTGGTCATGGAATTGAACGACTGCGCATTCCCGACACTCGCCGGCATCGTTGCCACCGACGACGCCAATGTCGCTGCGAAGGACGTCGATTACGCGTTGCTGGTCGGTGCGCGCCCGCGCGGTCCTGGCATGGAGCGCAAGGATCTTCTCGAAGCCAATGGCGCGATCTTCGCGCCGCAGGGCAAGGCACTCAACGCGCACGCCAGGCGCGACGTCAGGGTGCTCGTCGTCGGCAACCCGGCCAACACGAATGCGCTGATCGCGCAGCAGAACGCGCCGGACCTCGACCCGAGCTGCTTCACCGCGATGGTGCGCCTCGACCATAACCGCGCGCTGTCGCAGCTCGCCGAAAAGACCGGCCGGCACACGACGCAAATCCGCAAGGTCACGATCTGGGGCAACCACTCGTCGACCCAGTATCCGGACCTGCACCATGCGACGGTCGACGGCAACGCTGCGCTGAGCCTGGTCGACGACGCCTGGTACAAGACGACGTTCATCCCGACCGTGCAGCAGCGCGGCGCGGCGATCATCAAGGCACGCGGCGCATCGAGCGCGGCGTCGGCCGCATCGGCCGCGATAGATCACATGCGCACCTGGGCACACGGCACGGCCGACGGCGACTGGGCGTCGATGGGAATCCCCTCCGACGGCAGCTACGGCATCGCACCCGGCGTGATCTATGGCTACCCGGTCACGTGCAAAAATGGAAAGTTCAGCATCGTGCAGGGTCTCGACGTCAACGCATTTTCGCGTGAGCGCATGGATGCGACCGACAAGGAACTGCGCGAAGAGCGCGCCGGCGTCGAGCACCTCTTCGCCGGGCGCTGAGCCGTCCTCTGCGGCAAGCGGCGCAGGGCGGGAGCAGCCGCGCAGCGGCGCATCCCCCCGTCCTCGCGCGGCGAGGCGCCGCCGCCGTTCCGCCGTCACCAACATTTGTTGGCGACTTGCGCGCCATCAGTCGATGGCGCCTGCGGCGGCGTACCCGAATTTGCCGCCCGATGCGCCGGCGGTCGTCCACAGCCTGGTCCACGCGGGCCCGGCCGAATACGCGCTGCACAACGCCGAAAGCGCAAAGACCAACTGGGACGAAGCGCTGGACAGGGAGGCGCGCGCGTGGCCCGGCGGCGGCACGGACCTGGCGGACGTCCGCGCCGTCATCGGCGACCCGGCTGCGGCATTGCGGCCGAAGTCGCGCTAGACCGCTTCCGGCCCCTGGCCCGCATGGAGTCACGCCCGTGCCATATTCAAGCTCCGCCGCCCGACCTGCTATGCTCGCACGGTGACAAAACCGTGCAGCCGCATGGGTTTGTGCGCAGATCAGGGGGCTTGAATGGCCGGTGTCCGCATCCTGCGTGAACTGCCACGACGCCACGCGTTCGGCGTGCGCGCCGCGCGCGTCGCCGTCGCCCGCCTGACGGCCCGGATCGCGGTACATGGCTGACCTTCTGCAGAGGTTGCGCGAACGCAAGCTGGTCCAGTGGGCAGTGGCATATCTCGCCGGCGCATGGGTGCTGCTGCAGGTTTGCGGACTGATCGGCCAGCAGTTCGACTGGCCCGCATGGCTTTTGCGCGGCATTACCGTGGCCGCCGGCATCGGCTTCTTCATCGCGCTGGTACTGGCTTGGTATCACGGCGAGCGTGGCGCCCAGCGCATGAGCGGCACCGAGTTGCTGCTCGTTGCGCTGCTGCTGCTGATCGGTGGCGGTCTGCTGTGGCGCTTCGCGGCGCGCGCGGACATGGGAACGGAGGCAATCACTCCGGCGGATCTCGGCGGGAAAGCGGCGGCCAGGGCAGACTCGATTGCGTCCGTCCCCATTTCGGACAAGTCGATCGCCGTGCTGCCGTTCGCCAATCTTTCCGACGACAAGGCGAATGCCTATTTCGCCGACGGCATGCAGGACGAGATCCTGACCAAGCTGTCGAAGATCGGCGCGCTGCGTGTCGTTTCGCGCACGTCGACCCAGCGCTATGCCAGCGCGCCGGAGAATCTGGCCGAGATCGCGCGCCAACTTGGCGTGGCGAACATCCTCGAAGGCAGCGTGCAGAAGGCCGGCAACGCGGTGCACATCAACGTGCAGCTGATCGGCGCGGCGAAGGACGCACACATGTGGGCCGAGAGCTACAACCGTACGCTCGACGACATCTTCGGCGTCGAGGGCGAAGTCGCGCAGGCCATTGCCGATGCGCTCAAGGCGACCCTGACCGGCGCCGAGCGCCAGGCTGTTTCCGCCAAGGGCACGGAAAACGCCAGGGCCTACGAGGCCTACCTGCGTGGCCGCGCGACGGACAACGCGCAGTACACCTACGATGGCGCGATCCGCGCGATCGACAACTATTTCGAGGCGGTGCGCGAGGATCCGCAATTCGCGCAGGCCTGGTCCGCGGCGGCGGTCGCGATGAGCAACCTGTATTTGAACGACGTCGATTCTGCGCGTTCGACGCCCAATGCAGTGCGCAACGCCGCCGCCACGGCAATGAGGCTGCAGCCGCAGCTTGCCGAGAGCCTGCTGGCACAGGGCGCATACCTTTACCGCGTAGTGCGCGACTACCCGGCGGCGCTCGACGTCTATCGGCGCGCGCTGGCGCAACAGCCCGGCGACATCGACATCATCTCCGAGCTGTTCTTCATCGAGCGGCGCATGGGGCACTGGGACGAGGCGATCGCGCACTATCGCGAGGCGATCGATCGCGATCCGCGCAACGTGTCGATCCGCGTCCAGGGTGCATGCGAAATCTTCCTGCGCCTGCGTCGCTTCGACGAAACGCGCGCATTGCTCGAACAGGCGCTGAAGATCGCCCCGGACGACACCGCGGCACCGGCATGCCTGGCGCAGGTCGAAACGCAACTCGGCCGGCTCGATGCCGCGGATTCCTGGCTCGCGCGCATTCCGGAGGATCGGCACGAGCCGTACGAAGCCGAAGCACGCATGCGCCTGCTGACGCTCAAGCGCGACGAGCCGGCGCTCGCCCGCTTCATGCGGGCGGCCGAGCTGCGCGACGACGCGAAGCTCAGCGCGGACGACATCGAAGGCCTGATCCGGCTCGGCATCCTGCAACACGCCGCCGGGCAGGCCGACCCTGCGCGCAAAACGTTCGAACGGCTCGCGCGCGCGATTGCCGCAGTTCCGGGCGGCATCGATCATGTGACCGAGACTGGGTCGTTTACACCGCTCGTGTACGCCGGCCTCGGCGACTGGAAGACGGCGCTCGAGGCCGCGCACCACCACATCGAGATCCACCGCAACGACGCCAACGAGACCGCGGTCGCCAAGACCACGCTCGCGCAGATCCATGCGCAGAAAGGCGACCGCGACGCCGCAATCGCCATGCTGCCCGAACTGCTCGAAATGCCCAGCGGCGTCACGCCGGCGCTGCTGGCGCTCGATCCGATCTGGGATCCGATCCGCGACGACCCGCGCTTCGTGGCGTTCACGAAGCGGCCGGTCATGGAATACAAGGTGCCGCCGAATGGGTGATCTGCTGCAGCGCCTGCGGGAGCGCAAGCTGGTGCAGTGGGCGCTGGCTTATGCCGCGTTCGCATTTGCGCTGCTGCAAGGCCTCGACATCGTCGCGCAGCAGTTCGGCTGGGCCGATGGCGTGCGGCGCGGCATCACGATCGCGCTCGTCATCGGTTTCTTCGTCACGCTGGTGCTGGCCTGGTACCACGGCGAGCGCGGCGCGCAACGCGTCAGCGGCGTCGAACTGGGCATCCTTGCGCTGTTGCTGGCGATCGGCGGCGCGTTGCTGTGGCGCTTTGCGCAGACGACGCACGAACCTGCGGCCGCGGCGCAGGCCGCAGCTGCGGCAACGCCGGTTCCGGTCGAGGCAGTCTCCGCCAAGTCCATCGCCGTACTGCCGTTCGAAAACCTGTCGGATGACAAGGCCAACGCCTATTTCGCCGACGGCATGCAGGACGAGATCCTGACCAAGCTGTCGAAGGTCGGCTCGCTGCGCGTGATCTCGCGCACGTCGACGCTGCAGTTCGCGAGCCACCCGGGCAACCTGACGGAGATTGCGCTGAAACTCGGCGTCGCCACTATCCTCGAAGGCAGCGTGCAGAAAGCCGCCAACAAGGTGCGCATCAACGTGCAGCTGATCCGCGCGCAAGGCGACGAGCATCTGTGGGCCGAAACCTACGACCGCACGCTCGACGACGTGTTCGGCGTGCAGGGCGAAGTCGCCGGCGCGATCGCCGACAAGCTCGGCGCAACGCTGTCGGGCGATTCGCGCAGGGAAGTCGCGCTGGTATCGACGCGCAGCGCGGCGGCTTCGGATGCCTATCTGCGCGGCCTGTCGCTGTTGCGTCAGGGATATTCCCTCGCGCAGGAAAGCGGCGCAATCCAGGCATTTGAAGAAGCGGTCAAGGCCGATCCGGATTTCGCCGCGGCCTGGGCGCGTCTTGCGCGCGGTTATTCGCACATGATCTTCATGGGCATCGACCTTTCGCCCGAGCGCCATGCCGCCGCGCTGCACGCGCTGGAGACGGCCGAACGCCTGCGCCCGGATGACCTGGAAACCCTGGCCGCGCGCGCCTATTACGTCTTTCGCGTGCAGGTCGACTACGAGGGGGCCCGCAAGCGCTTCGAGGCATTGCACGCGCAGTGGCCGAACGACGTCGACGTCATGACGACGCTGAGCTACGTCCTGACGCGGCAGGGCCGCGAGGGCGACGCCGAGGCGCTCGTCGCACAGGCACTGGCAGTGGATCCGCTGAGCGTGCAGTTGCACAAGCTGCGCGCGTTCAATGCAACCTATCAGCGCCGGTTCGACGAGGTGGTCGCGGAAGCGCATGCCGTACTGGCGTTGGCGCCAAGCGATGCGGAAGCGCGCCCCATCGAGGCGAACGCGTGGCTGGCGCGTGGTGACCTGACGCGTGCGGCGCAACTGCTCGGTCCTGCTCCGACCCTGATTTCAGGCGAAGGCGAAGTGCCGCAGTACAACGAACTGGAGCGCCTGCAGCGCAGCTATGCAACCTCGATCGCACGACTCGCACAAATGCTCGAGACGCCGGACCCGCATGCCGGACCACTCGACGCGCTCGGCGTGCGCACGGAGCTCGCCGACATGCAGCGGCTCGCCGGCGATCCCGCAGCACAGGGCAATTACGTTCGGGTCCGCGATGCGCTGCAGGGACTCGTGCGGCAGCAGGGGAGCAATGTGTTCCTGCTGTCGGGAACCGTGACAGTGGAAGCGGGCCTCGGCAACGAAACGGCCAGCTTCGCAGCGCTCGATGCGCTCCAGAGCAAAAATGCCGAACACGCGGATGTGCTGGTCGATCGCGGAACTCTCGAGCTGCGCGCACGCCTGCTCGCGCGCTTTGGCCACAAGGACGACGCGATCGCCGGCTTGCGTCACCTGCTCGGCGTACCCTATGGCGCACCCTACCATCCGATCACGCCTGCGACGCTCCGCCTCGATCCGGATTTCGACGCGTTGCGTGACGAGCCGGAGTTCCAGAAGCTCGTGCAGGATCCGCCGACTGCGCAGGGTGGGTCATGAGCGATTTCCTGCAACGCCTGCGTGAACGCAAGCTGGTGCAATGGGCACTGGCCTACATCGCTGGCGCGTTCGCGCTGTTGCAGGGCGTGGACATCATTGCTCAGCGCTTTGCCTGGCCGGAGGCCGTCGAGCGCGCGCTGATCGTTGCGCTCGCCGTCGGTTTTTTCGTGGTGCTGGTGCTGGCGTGGTATCACGGCGAGCGTGGTGCTCAGCGGGTAACAGGAACGGAGTTGTCGATACTCGCACTGCTGCTGGCAATCGGCGGTGGCGTGCTGTTGCGGATCGCGCCGGCGACGAAAGCGCTCGAGCCAGGGGCACCGGTTTCGAATGCGGTCACGCCGGCCGGTATTTCAGCGGATCACAAGTCGATCGCCGTGCTGCCGTTCGAAAACATGAGCCGCGACCCGGACAACGCCTATTTCGCCGAAGGCATCCAGGACGAAATTCTCACGCGGCTGGCCAAGATCGGCGCGCTCAAGGTGATCTCGCGCACGTCGACGCAGCAGTACGCCGCCAAGCCGGCGAATCTGCGCGAGACGGCGCAACAACTCGGCGTCGCCAACATTCTCGAGGGCAGCGTGCAGAGGGCCGGCAATACGGTGCACGTCAACGTGCAGTTGATCCGCGCCGCGAGCGACGAGCACCTGTGGGCGGACAGTTACAATCGCACGCTCGACGACGTGTTCCGCGTCGAAGGCGAAGTCGCACAGGCCGTCGCCGAGGCGCTGAACGCCAGACTGCAGCCGGAAGAGGGCGCGCGGGCGACGCGAATGCCGACGCACAATTCCGAAGCGCACGACATGTACCTGCGCGGCCTGGGCCACTTCAACCGCCTCAACGATCAGTACAACCTGGCCTACCAGGAAGCGCCGCTGGCAATTGCAGCCTTCGAGCAGGCGCTGGCGAAGGATCCGCAGTTCGCCCTCGCCGCTGCCGATCTGGCGCGAACGCACATGTATTTTTACTGGTTTGGCCCGGATCGCACCGAGGCGCATCTTGCCGCGGCGAAAACTGCCGCAGAGCGCGCGCTCGCGCTGCAGCCCGATCTGGGCGAAGCGCACTATGCGATGGCGCTGCTCGCATATTGGGGACATCGCGACTATGCCACTGCCCTGAACGAACTGGCCGTGGCACGCAAGACCTGGCCGAACAGCTCGGAGATCGAACAGATCGATGCGGCCATCGTACGTCGGCAGGGCGACTTCGACAGCGCGATCGCCGGCTTCCGGCGTGCCTGCGAGTTCGATCCGCGCAACAACGGCGGGTGGTTCGACCTCGGCCTGACGTTTGGTCACATGCGCCGTTACGCCGAGGCCGACAAAGCGCTCGCCCGTTCCGCCGAGTTGACCACCGAGCCGGGGCTGACGCTGATCCGGCGCGGCGAAAACCAGGCTTTCTGGAATGGCGACCTGGGCATGATGCGTTCGGCAGTCGCGGCCCTGACTCCGGGCACGCCCGCTTATCAGGCCGCTGCCTACACGCGCTACGAACTTGCCTCGTGGCAACGCGACTTTGCCGCTGCCGCGTCGATAGCGGACGCCGACTACGAACAACCCTGGTTCGATTCGGCGAATGTGTCCTTGCAGCCGGACGTACATGCTGCCGCAGCGCACGCCGCATTGGGCGACAGCGCCAAGGCGAAATCGATCTTTGCCGCCGCGCAGGCGAAGATGGAGGCCGCGGTTCGCGCACGTCCCGACGATCCCGACCTCCACCTGGCACTCGGCTTCGCCGATGCCGGACTCGGCCTGCGCGACGCGGCGATAGCCGAAGGCCGCAAGGCGATGGAACTGATGCCGATTTCTCGCGACGCCGTCAGCGGGCCGGCTGTCGAAAGCTATGCGGCACAGATCTTCGTGCGCGCCGGGGCGAAGGATCTGGCGATCGAGCGCATTCGCCATCTGCTGACGATTCCCTGCGGCAGGTCCATGTCGATCGCACTGCTCGAGATCAATCCCGCATGGGATCCACTGCGCAGCGATGCGCGCTTCAAGGCGTTGCTGGAAACTCCCCCAGCTGAAAGTGGCAAGGAAGCAGGACATGAATGAATTCCTGCAGCGCCTGCGTGAACGCAAGCTGGGGCAGTGGGCGCTGGCTTACGCGGCGGCCGCCTGGGTTCTGCTGCAGGTCCTCAGCCTGCTCACCGCCACCTACGAGTGGCCGCCGGCGGCGATGCGCGTTGCCGTCGCCGTCGCCGTGCTAGGGGTCCTCGTTGTGCTCGTACTGGCGTGGTACCACGGCGAGCGCGGCGCGCAAAAGGTCAGCGGCACGGAACTGTTGATCCTTTCGCTGCTGCTCCTGATCGGTGGCGTGATCCTGTGGCGCGTGGCGCCGGGCGTCGGCGCATCGTCGCATGCGGCCGATGAGCAGCACCTGCCTGTGTCCGCGGCGCTCGGGCAGACACCCGTCGATCGCAAGTCGATCGCGGTGCTGCCATTCACCGACCTTTCGCCCGGCCACGACCAGGAGTATTTCTCCGACGGCATGGCCGAGGAAATCCTCAACGCGCTCGCGCAGGTCCGCGACCTGAAAGTCGCCGGACGCACGTCGTCGTTCCACTTCAAGGGCCTCAACGAGGACATGCGCACGATCGGCGGAATCCTCGGCGTCGCGAACGTCCTCGAAGGTTCCGTGCGCAAGCAAGGCGACAGGGTGCGCATCACGGCGCAGCTGATCCAGGCGTCGGACGGATTTCATCTGTGGTCGAGCACTTACGATGGTGATCTGAAAGACGTATTCGAATTGCAGGAGCGCATCGCGCGCACGATCACCGAACAGCTACAGGTGATTCTCGCCGGCGAGCAGAAGACCAGGCTCGTTCCGGTCGCGACGACAAGTCCGGAAGCGCACGAGCTGTACCTGCAGGCGACCGCCGTGTTCAACCATCGCGATGGCGCGCGCATGGCCGATGCGATCGCGAAACTGCAGCAGGCGATCCGGCTCGATCCGAAGTTTGCGCGCGCGCACGCCAGGCTCGCGTCGCTGGCGGCGATCATCAGCGCCTATGCCGATGTCGATCAGGGGCAGTCGCTGGCGATGGCCGAGCACGAAGCGAATATCGCGATCGAACTCGATCCGGCACTCGGCGAACCGCACGCCGCGCTCGGCACGATCTTCGATTATCGGCGCCAGTGGCTCGCGGCGCGAACCGAAGCAGAGCGGGCCACGGCCCTCGATCCTGCCGATCCGAACGCCGTGTTCTGGCTCGGCCTCGATTTCGCCGATGGCGGCTATATCACCGAGGCCGTCGCCATGATCGACCGCGCGCTGGCGATCGATCCGCTGCTGCCGAACGCGCTGGCGTGGCGCGCGTTCTACCATTTCAATGCCGGCGACCGGGAGAATGCGCGGCGCGCGGCGCAGCTGTCGATGGATCAGGGAATGCTCGCGGCGGAGCGCAACATCGCCCTGGTCTCCCACGCCGAAGGCCGCGACGCGGACGCGGTCGCCCAGTTTGCCCGCGGCGCTCAGGCCTCGCTCGCCGGATTTCCGGAAAACGCGTCGGTCATCCTGGCCGAGGGGTTTTTCGGCGATGCGAAGGCGAAGGCCAGGGGCGTGGCGATGGTCGACGAATATCTTGCCAGCCACCCGAAGTACGTCAGCCACGCCGCGCCGTGGTCCCTGCTCCTGCTCGGCCAGCCGGCGCGTGCGCTGGCGCTCGCGCAACAGCCGCAGACGATCAATGACACGTTGTTTCTCAACTGGCTCTGGTCGCCGTGGGGAGAGCCTGCGCGCAAGCTGCCGCAGTTCGCGGAGTTCGTACGCAAGTCTGGCCTGAACGAATTGTGGGACCAGCGCGGACCGCCGGAAGGCTGTCGACGCGGGGCATCGGGGGACTATGCCTGTGATTGACGTTACGAAATTCGCCCTTGCTCGTCATTCCGGCGTCGGCGTCGGCGCAAGAGCGAGAAGTGGGTAACCGCCGTCGCCGGAACGACGGCCATGAGGGATTCGCCGCCTGAACCAAATTCTGCAACGCCTGCGTGTACGCTTTTGCTCGTCAGTCCAGCGAGGCTGGAAGCCAGTTCTCGATCTTCGTGGAGAGATGAAGCAGCACTGCGTCTACATATTGGTTGGTGAGAAATACGGCACCCCGTATATCGGCGTCACATCAGACTTGGATCAAAGCGAATCTGGGAGCGCAAGAACGACGTGGTAGCGGGTTCACGAAGCGGTACGGTGCACACACGCTGGTCTGGTTCGAGCAACACGAAACGATGGAATCGGCTATCGCGCGAGAGGAGGAACTGAAAGCATGGAAACGGGATTGGAAACGCAGTTTGATCGAAGCGCGAACGCGGATTGGCGCGATGTGTACTCCGATGTCACTTGAAATGACAGGATCAGGAACTGGATTCGAGCCTTCGCTGGAATGACGAGCATGAAGGAATAGCGGCTTGAGCGATTCCTGCAACGCCTGCGCGAACGAAAGCTGGTGCAGTGGGCGCTGGCCTACGCCGCGGGCGCATTCGCGTTGCTGCAAGGCCTCGACATCGTCGCGCAGCAGTTCGGCTGGGCCGATGGCGGGCGGAGCGGCATCACGATCGCGCTCGTCATCGGCTTCTTTGTCACGCTGGTGCTGGCGTGGTATCACGGCGAGCGCGGCGCGCAGCGCGTCAGCGGCGTCGAACTGGGCATACTGACGCTGTTGCTGGCAACCGCCCGACGGTTGCCGGCGTGAAGCCACTAACGACTATGTCTGTGACTGAAAGAAACC
>DATNFS010000090.1:0-27057 GCA_035606275.1 Rudaea sp. | reverse complement strand
GGCCTTGGTCGGCGCTGGGGCGCCAAAGCGCAATCCGCGTTAGTGGAATCCGCCGGGGGCGGCAATAAAGCCCCTTATTGTAACCGCTTTTTGGACCAAAAGGAGCCGGAACATGCCAAAACGACACCATGGTGCCAACCCATCCGTGCGCCAGCGAACCCGGCCCCGAATAGCCCTGGGATTGGCAGCCATCCGCTTGACTCCACGATGTTTTGTCCGGCGGTCGGCCGTCCGGCCTTAGCCATCGCGATTGAAGCCGCGCAGCACGCTGACCTCGCCGGACGCGCCGATCCGGACCAGCGCCACGAGGCGGCCTTCGACATCGATCGCGCGACAGGGCGACTGGGCCCCGAGTCCGGTCTGCATGAAACGCTTGCCCTGCTGCAGATGCAGCGCCTGCTCCGCCGTGAGGTGCAATGCAGGAAGCGCTTCGAGGCCGTGCTCCAGCGGCAGCAGCAGGCGATCCAGATCCGCAAGTCCCGCCTGCGCGGCCCGCTCCTGCAGTTGCGCAAGGGTCCACATGCGGGGCGCGCGGAACGGATCGACCCAGAGGCGCCGCAACGCGGTCAAGTGGGCGCCGCAGCCGAGGCGTTCGCCCAGGTCGCGCGCCAGGCTGCGCACATACGTGCCGGAACCGCATTCGACATGCAGGCGCAACCTGTCGCCGTCGCGGCCGGTCAGTTCCAGCTTGTGTACATCGACCTCGCGCGCCGGCACTTCGACCGCTTCGCCGCGGCGCACGCGCTTGTACAGCGCCACGCCACCCTGCTTGATCGCCGAGTAGGCCGGCGGCGTCTGCACGATGCGGCCGCGCAAGGCGCCGAACGCCGCAGCGAGCTCGGCGTCGGTCAACCCGGGCACGGATCGCGTGGTGACGACCTCGCCTTCGGCATCTCCGGTCGTGGTCGTCACGCCCAGCCGCAATTCGGCGTCGTAGGCCTTGCGCGAACCGAGCAGGTGACCGGCTATCTTGGTGGCCTCACCGAAGCAGACCGGCAGCAAACCGGTCGCCATCGGGTCGAGGCTGCCGGTATGACCGGCCTTGCGTGCCCTGAACAGGCGTCGGACTTGCTGCAGCGCCTGGTTCGAGCTCAGACCCTGCGGCTTGTCGAACAGCAGGATGCCGCTCAGCGCGCGGAACTCGGTTTTGGGGATTCGTGGCTCGGAAACAGACATCGCAGATTCTGGTTTCGCGCCGGCGCCCATATCGACCGGCACGGCAGAGGGCTCCCGGGATGCTAGCGCTTGCCGCCGAATCCCAAATCTCCGGTTCCCAGTCCGGCGTCTCCGCGCAACAACTCGTCGATGCGTGCGCCGCGATCGACCGAGTCGTCATACTTGAAGCGCAGTTCCGGCACCCGGCGCATCCGCATCACCTTCGACAACTCGCGGCGGAATTCCTTCGCCATTTCGTTGAGTGCCTTGACGGCGTCCTTCGACGTCTCCGGCGACAGTGCAGTGACGAACACCGTCGCAAAATCGAAGTCACGCGTGACTTCGACATCGGACACACTGACCGAAGGCAGCGCATTGTCGCGCACGGCTTCGTGCACCATGGCGCCGAGCAGGCGCCGCAGTTCGGCGGAGATGCGATCGGAGCGGGTGAAGTCGCGGGAAGGCATCAGCGTAAGACGAGCGACGGGAGACGGGAGACGTCGAGAGCGGGCGAAATGAGCCGGAAGCGCGATCGCACTTCCCGTCTCCCGTCCACTGTCTCACGTCTCACATCCATCACAGCGTCCGGGCTACTTCAATGCGCTCGTAGCACTCGATCTGGTCGCCCGGCTTGACGTCGTTGTACTGCTTGACGCCGATGCCGCACTCCATGCCGTTGCGCACTTCGTCGACGTTTTCCTTGAAGCGGCGCAGCGATTCGAGTTCGCCCTGGAAGATCACGGTGTTGTCGCGCAGGACGCGGATCGGCTTGTGCCGCTTGACCGTGCCCTCGATGACCATGCAGCCGGCGATGGCGCCGAACTTCGACGAGCGGAACACGTCGCGTACCTGTGCGGTGCCGATGATTTCCTCGCGGATCTCGGTGCCGAGCAGGCCGGTTGCCACCTGCTTCACCTGATCGATCACGTCATAGATGATCGAGAAGTAGCGCAGGTCGACGTCGCTGTCGGAAATGACCTTGCGCGCCGATGCGTCGGCACGCACGTTGAAGCCGATCATGATCGCCTTCGACGCGGCCGCCAGGGTCGCGTCGGACTCCGTGATGCCGCCGACGCCAGAAGCGATCACGTTGACGCGGATCTGGTCGGTGCCGATCGCGGTCAGCGCATCGCGCAACGCCTCGACCGAACCCTGCACATCGGCCTTGACGACCAGGTTGAGCACGCGCTGGCCGTCGGTCTGACCCATCGTCGAAATGACGTCTTCCATGCTGCGCATCGCGGTCTTGCCGAGGCGCGTTTCGCGGCGCTTGGCCTGGCGCTCGGAAGCAACCTGTTTGGCCAGGCGTTCATCCTGCACGACGACGAAGTCGTCGCCCGCATCGGGCACCGCCGAAAGGCCGAGTATCTGCACCGGAATCGACGGGCCGGCGCTGTCGACCTGCTGGCCGGATTCGTCGATGATCGCGCGCACGCGGCCGTATTCGACGCCGCAGACCACGAAGTCGCCCTTCTTCAGCGTGCCTTGCTGCACCAGCACGGTCGCCACCGGGCCGCGGCCCTTGTCCAGGCTCGACTCGACCACCACGCCATTGGCCAGGCCATCCCTGACCGCGGTGAGCTCCATCAGCTCGGCCTGCAGCAGGATCGCATCGAGCAGGTTGTCGACGCCTTCACCGGTCTTGGCCGACACCGGCACGAACTGCACGTCGCCGCCCCATTCCTCGGGCACGACTTCATGCTGCACCAGTCCCTGCTTGACGTTGTCGGGATTGGCTTCGGGCTTGTCCATCTTGTTCATTGCGACGATCAGCGGCACCTTCGCCGCGCGTGCATGCTGCACCGCTTCGATCGTCTGCGGCATGACGCCGTCATCGGCCGCCACCACGAGGATGACGATGTCGGTGAGGCGCGCACCGCGCGCGCGCATCGCGGTGAATGCGGCGTGGCCCGGGGTGTCGAGGAACGAGATCACACCCTTCTCGGTCTTCACGTGATACGCGCCGATATGCTGCGTGATGCCACCGGCTTCGCCGGCGGCGACCTTGGTGCGGCGGATGTAGTCGAGCAGCGAAGTCTTGCCGTGGTCGACGTGACCCATGATCGTCACGACCGGCGGGCGCGGCAGTTTCTCGCCCTGCACCTCGACCTTGGCCAGCGTCGTTTCGGCATTCTTCTCCTCGGCGTTGACCGCCTTGTGGCCGAGTTCCTCGACGACCAGCACGGCCGTGTCGTGGTCGATAACCTGATTGATCGTTGCCATGACACCCATCTTGAACAGTACCTTGACGACTTCCGCGCCTTTTACCGCCATTTTCTGCGCGAGGTCGGAGACGAGTATCGTTTCGCCGACGGCGACGTCGCGAACGACCGGCGCCATCGGCTTGGAAAAGCCGTGCGGGCCGCCGCTCGGTGAACGTGCCGGTTCGATCTGCTTGCGCGGGCGCTTCTTGATCGCGCCGCGGCGCGCATGGCCGGCGTCGGACAGGTGCAGCTCGGCGCCGAAGTAGCGTGCGCCGCCCTCGGCCTCGTCGCCCTCCTGCGGCATGCGATGCGAACCGTGCTTGGCCTTGGCGTGACGATGCGGCGCCTCCTCGGCTGCGGTGCGGGCGCGGCCCGGTGCCGGGCGCGCATCCGTCGCCGGCTTGCGCACGGCCGGACGCTCGTCCTTGGCCGCCGGCGCGGCGCCTGTCGCGGGCGTATCGGGCGCGGCCTGCCGGGCGTCGGTCTCGGCGCGCTGGCGCGCTTCCTCGGCCTGGCGCCGTGCTTCTTCGGCGGCGCGCAGCTTGGCTTCTTCTTCCTGGCGGCGCCGTTCCTGGTCCTGGCGCGCCATTTCCTCGGATTCACGCTTCAGCTGCGATTCCTGCAGCTTGCGCAGCGCGTCCTCGCGCTCGGCATCGATGACTTCCGAGCCGTCCGCCATCGTGCTGCGTTTTACATAAGTGCGCTTCTGCCGTACCTCGACGTTGACTGTCTTGCCGCGCGCGGCGCCCTGGTTGACGGTCAGCTCGCTGACCGTACGCCGCTTGAGCGTGACCTGGCGCGGCGTGCTGTCGGTCGCCTCCTTCTCGGCCTTGCCGTGTGTGCGGCGCAGGAAGCCGTGCAGCCTGACTTTCTCGGTGCTCGAAACGACCTGGTCCGGGCTCGAAAACTTCATGCCGGCCTCGGCAAGCTGGGTAATCAGCTTGTCGACGCCCATGCCGAGCACAGCGGCGAGTTGCTTGATGGTTACATCCGACATTGTGTTAGGAACTCCTCGACCGGTGCTCTTGCATTCTTCAGGCAGCCTTTTCTTCGCGCGCCGCCATGATCAGATTCGCGGCACGGCTTTCGTCCATGCCGTCGATCGCCAGCTCCATCAGCTCGTCGGTCGCAAGATCGGCCAGATTCTCACGCGTGACGATGCGGTGCTGTGCCAGCGCAAACGCGGTCGATACATCCATGCCGGCAACCTGCAGCAGGTCATCGGCCGGCTTGTGCTCGTCGATGTCTTCCTCGACGGCGAGCGCCTCGGTCAGCAACGCATCGCGCGCGCGGGCGCGCAGCTCCTCGACGATATCCTCGTCGAAGCCTTCGATCGCCAGCAGTTCGGCGGTCGGCACATAGGCGATTTCCTCGACCGTCGTGAAGCCCTCCTGCACGAGGATCGCCGCGATCTCGGCATCGACCTCGAGCTTCTCCTGGAACAGGGCGCGCGCGGTTTCCTGCTCGGCTTCCGACTTCGCCGCGACCTGGTCCTGCGTCATCACGTTGAGCTGCCAGCCGGACAGCTTGCTGGCGAGGCGCACGTTCTGGCCGCCGCGACCGATCGCCTGCGACAGCTTGTCCTCGGCGACGGCGATGTCCATCGAGTGCTTCTCTTCATCGACGATGATCGACTGCACTTCGGCCGGCGCCATCGCGTTGATCACGAACTGGGCCGGATTGTCGTTCCACAGCACGATGTCGATGCGCTCGCCGTTGAGTTCGTTCGACACGGCCTGCACGCGCGAACCGCGCATGCCGATGCAGGCACCGATCGGATCGGTGCGGCTGTCGTGCGCGATGACGGCGATCTTGGCGCGGTCGCCCGGATCGCGTGCGGCGCCCTTGATCTCGACCAGACCCTGCCCGACTTCCGGCACTTCGAGCCGGAACAGTTCGATCATGAACTCGGGCGCGGTGCGCGAAACGAACAGCTGCGGTCCGCGCTGCTCGGCGCGGACTTCGTAAAGGTAACCACGGATGCGGTCGCCGGCGCGCACGGCCTCGCGCGGAATCGCGCGGTCGCGCGGCACGTAGGCTTCGGCGTTGCCGCCGAGGTCCAGGTACAGGCTGCCGCGCTCGACGCGCTTGACCACGCCGGTGACGAGTTCGCCGACGCGGTCGCGGAACGCCTCGACCACCTGCGCGCGCTCGGCTTCGCGCACGCGCTGCACGATCACCTGCTTGGCCGCCTGTGCCGCGATGCGCCCGAATTCCGGATTCTCGATCGGCTCCTCGATGAAGTCGCCGACCTGGCTGTCGGCCTTGGTGTCGACGGCGTCCATCAGGCGGATCTGCCGGTCCGGCGATTCCATGACGACGTCGTCGGCAACGACCTCCCAGCGGCGGAAGGTTTCGTACTCGCCGCTGTGCTTGTCGATGCTGACGCGCGCCGCGACATCGAGGTCGGGATAGCGCTTCTTCGCCGCCGAGGCGAGCGCCGCTTCCATCGCGTCGAAAATCACGTCCTTGTCGACGCCCTTCTCGTTCGCGACCGCATCGACGACCAACAACAATTCTTTGCTCATTGCTGAACTCTCATTGCGAAATTGTGAGGAGCTACAAGGAGTGCGGGATGAGGAACTGCGCTTTCACGCACCAGACACCCTTCCGCGAACTCCCGACTCCCGGGTCCTAACTCTTCTTTCCCTTCTTGCCCTTGCTGACCTTGCCCGGCGCCTCGGCCAACTCCGGCACCAGCTTGGCCTTGTGCACGTTGGCATGTGCAATCGCGACCACGACACCATCCTGTTCGAGGCTGATCGTGTCGTTTTCGACGCCACGGATCGGCCCCTGGAACCGCCTCCGGCCGTTGATCGGCAGGTTCACCTCGAGCTTTGCCGAATGACCGGCAAAGCGCGCAAACTGTTCCGGCGTATACAGCGGCCGGTCGATGCCCGGCGATGACACTTCGAGCGTGTAGCGGCCCTCGACCGGATCGTGCACGTCGAGCGTCGCCGACACCTGCCGGCTCACGACTTCGCAATCGTCGACCGTCACCGGCCGCTCTGGCGCGTCGATGTACACGCGGACCAGGCTGTTGCCGTGCGACGGACTGTATTCCACGCCCAGGCACTCGAGCCCGAGATCCGCGATGACGGGCGACAGCAATGTCGTGAGTTCCTCGTTGCGCATATATGTAAGGTTCCCTCCCTGGACGCATCAAAATCCACAAATAAAAAATGGGCACAAGGCCCATTCCATAGTCCGCCGTTGTTTCGTATCCAGACACCGGCAACGCGCATCCTGCGCTTTGGCTGAATTCTTCCCGGAGAAGGCCTTTGAACTGCCTCACCGGAGAGATGGTAGCGGGGGTAGGATTTGAACCTACGACCTTCGGGTTATGAGCCCGACGAGCTGCCAGACTGCTCCACCCCGCATCAGCCGAACGCGGATTTTAGCTGACCAGGGCGACGTGTTGCAACCTGAATTCGATTCAGGAGCCATGCATGCGGCGCCTTCACGGCGCCGCGAGGCTACAAGCCCAGTGCGCGATAGCACCAGCCGATCAACGGCCCCCAGAACAGGCCGAGAACGAGCAGCGCGACGCCGTTGAGCGAAAGCAGCCAGCGGAACGGCAGGTCGGCCGGAAGGACCAGGGGCGACTTGTCTTCCGGCGCGTCGAAATAAACGACCTTGATCACACGCAGGTAGTAGAACGCGCCAACGATGGCAAACACGATCGCCACGATCGCTGCCCACAACATGCCGGCGTCGATGGCCGCTTTCAAGACCAGCAGCTTGGCAAAGAATCCGAACAGTGGCGGCACGCCGGCCAGCGACGCCATGGTCAGCATGACGATGAACGCGTACCAGGGATTGCGCTGGTTCAGCCCCCTGAAATCGTCGATCTCCTCGGCCTCGAAGCCGGAACGCGCGAGCAGCAGGATCAGGCCGAAGGCGACCGTGGTCGTGACCGCGTAGGCGATCGCATAGAACATCGCCGCGGCATATCCCGATGGCGTGCCGTTGAGCAGGCCGAGCAGCAGGAAGCCCATGTGCGAGATGGTCGAGTAGGCCAGCAGGCGCTTGAAGTTGGTCTGCGCGATCGCAACCACGTTGCCGATCGCCAGCGATGCCACGGCCAGCACGGCGAGCATTTCGCGCCAGTGATCCTGCATGCCGTCGAGGCCGCCGGCCAGCAGCCGATAGGCCATGCCGAACGCAGCGATTTTCTGCGCCGAGCCGATGAACAGGGTCACGGCGGTCGGAGCGCCCTGGTAGACGTCGGGAATCCACATGTGGAACGGCGCCGCGCCGAACTTGAAGCCGATGCCGACGATCACGAAGACCAGGCCGAACAACAGCAAGGCCTGATGCTCGTGCGCGCCGCCGGCGACGAACGCGCTCAGCTTCTGGACCTGTGCAAGATCGAGCGTGCCGGTGGCGCCGTAGATCATCGACATGCCGTACAGCAGCATGCCGGACGCGAGCGCACCGAGCACGAAATACTTCATGGCCGCTTCCGACGACAACGGCGAATCGCGGTTCAGCGCGACCAGCGCGTACGACGACAGCGTCAACAGCTCGAGGCCAAGGTAGACCATGACCAGGTTTCCGGCCGACACGAGCAGCATCGCGCCGAGCGTGGCGAACAGGCACAGCAGGTAGAACTCGCCGACATACAGGCCGCGGTCGCGCAGGTAGCCGCGCGAGTACACGAACACGGCGGCGGTCGTGCCGAGGATGAACACCTTGAGCACCGTGGCGACGCCGTCGCGGACATACATGCCGCCGAACGCCGTCGTGGCCGGATCGGCATCGGCCAGGATCAGGCCGATGGTGATCAACAGTGCCGCAATCGACAGCCAGTGCGTGATCGCGCGCTGTGCCGGCTTCAGGAACAGGTCGACCAGCAGGATCGCGCAGACTGCGCCGAGCAGGAAATCCTCGGGCAGCAGCAGGACGATATCGTGGATGTTGAAGGGCATTTATCGTTCCTGCTTGCTAGAGCTTGCTCTGCATCAACTGGTCGACGACGTGCCTGACCGACGCATCCATCAGGTGCGTCAGCGGCGCCGGCCAGACGCCGACCAGCAACACGCCGGCAGCGAACGCACCGAGCACCAGCGCCTCGCGGGCATTGATGTCCTTGAGGTGCGCAACATGATCGTTGGCAACGGCGCCGAAGATCACGCGCTTGACCAGCCACAGCGTGTAGGCCGCGCCGATGATCAGCGTAAACGCGGCGGCGGCGGCCACCCACGCGTTCATCTGGAAGCTGGCCAGGATCACCATGAACTCGCCGACGAAGCCGCTCGTTCCCGGCAGTCCGCAGTTGGCCATCGAGAACAGCACCCAGAGCGCGGCGAACCACGGCATCGTGTTCACGACGCCGCCGTAGTCCTTGATCATGCGGCTGTGCACGCGGTCGTACAGCACGCCGACGCACGAGAACATCGCGCCGGAGACGAAGCCGTGCGAGATCATCTGCACCATCGCGCCGGAAACGCCGAGGTAGGCGGCATCCGGATTGCCGTCCTTGCGCACCAGCGCCATCGCGATGAACACGCCCAGCGTGACGAAGCCCATGTGCGAGACCGACGAATAGGCGATCAGCTTCTTCATGTCCTCCTGCGCCAGGGCGACGAAGCCGATGTAGATCACCGCGATCAGCGACAACGCGATCACCACCCATGCAAATTCCTGGCACGCATCCGGCACCATCGGCAGCGAAAATCTTATGAAACCATACCCGCCGACCTTCAGCATGATCGCCGCCAGGATCACCGAGCCGCCGGTCGGCGCTTCCACATGCGCATCGGGCAACCACGTGTGCACCGGCCACATCGGAACCTTGATCGCGAAGCCCGCCAGGAATGCGAAGAACAGCCAGGCCTGTGCGGTCGCCGACAGATGCAGGTTGGCCATGTCGGCCATTTCCCAGCTGTGCGCCTGCAGGAACAGGTAGATCAGCGCGATCAGCATGAAGATCGAGCCGAAGAACGTATACAGGAAGAATTTCAGCGTCGCATAGACCCGGCGCGGGCCGCCCCAGATGCCGATGATGATGAACATCGGGATCAGCATGCCCTCGAAGAACACGTAGAACAGCAACGCATCCATCGCCGCGAACACGCCGATCATCAGTCCCTCCAGCACGAGAAAGGCGGCGAGGTACTGGTTGACCTTGTCGTGCACCGAGTCCCAGGCGCCGAGCAGCGTCAGCACGGTCGTGAATGTCGTCAGCACGATCAGGGCGATCGAGATGCCGTCCGCGCCGAGGTGATAGTTCGCGCCGATCGCGGCGATCCAGATATGGTTCTCGGCGAATTGCAGCGTGCCCGCGTCGGCATCGTAGCCGGTGAACAACGGGATGCTCACGAGCAAGACGAGCACCGAGACGGCAAGCGCGAGCCAGCGCGCGGCGCCCGCACGCTCGCTGCCGAGCAGCGACACGAGCGCGCCGCCGGCGATCGGCAGCCAGATCAGGAGACTCAACAGAGGCAGGGTGGATGTCATTCTTGTTGTCTCGCCGCGCCTACTGATGCATTACGAACCAAAGGCCGCCAAGCAGGCCGACCAGACCGAGGATCATCGCGAACGCATACGTGTAGAGGTAACCGGACTGCACCTGCCGCACCAGCGCAGCAGTGCGACCCACCACCGCAGCGGATCCGTCGATCAGCACGTTGTCGATGACGCCGACGTCGCCGCCCTTCCACAGGCCGCGTCCGAGCAGCAGCGAGCCGCGCGCGAAGATCGCCTGGTAGGCCTCGTCGAACCAGTACTTGTGGTCGAGCAGGCTCCAGACCGGATGCAGCGCGCGCTTGATGCGGTCGGAAATCGCCGGATTGATCAGGTAGACATAGGTCGCCACCAGGAACCCGAAGAAGGCGAAGATGAAAGGCGCGCCGGCAAAGCCTTCCATCATCGTTGCGAGCCAGCCGGAAAACTCGTGGCTGCCGTCGCCTTCATGCGCGACGCGGATCGCCTCGCCGAAGAAATCCCCGTGCAGCATCGAGCCGACCGCGATCGCGCCGATCACGACCGACGGGATCGCGAGCAGGATCAACGGCAGCGTGATGACCAGCGGTGACTCGTGCGGCGCGTGCGCAAGATGGCCCGGCTCGTGGTGGTGATGGTCGTGGTGGCCCTGCACGCCATGCTCGACGACGAAGCGCTCGCGGCCGTGGAAGGTCAGATACAGCAGCCGGAAGCTGTACAGCGCCGTGACGAACACACCCAGCAGCACGCACCAGTAGGCGTAGCCGGAACCCCAGCGCTGCGATTCGTGCACGGCCTCGATGATAGCGTCCTTCGAGAAGAATCCGGCGAATCCGGGCGCGCCGGTCAGCGCCAGCGTGCCGATCCATGCCGTGATCCAGGTGATCGGCATGTAGCGCCGCAAGCCGCCCATGTAGCGCATGTCCTGCTCATGGTGCATCGCGATGATGACCGAGCCGGCGCCGAGGAACAGCAGCGCCTTGAAGAAGGCATGCGTCATCAGGTGGAAGATCGCGGCCGAGTACGCCGAGGCGCCGAGCGCGGTCGTCATGTAGCCCAGCTGCGACAGGGTCGAATAGGCGACGACGCGCTTGATGTCGTTCTGCACGATGCCGATCAGGCCGGTGAAGAAAGCGGTCGTCGCGCCGATCACGAGCACGACGCTCAGAGCGGTATCCGACAATTCGAACAACGGCGACATGCGCGCAACCATGAAAATGCCGGCCGTCACCATCGTCGCGGCGTGGATCAGCGCCGAGATCGGCGTCGGGCCTTCCATCGAATCGGGCAGCCAGACATGCAGCGGCACCTGGGCCGACTTGCCCATCGCGCCGACGAACAGGCACAGGCAGATCACCGTCGCGGCGGACCACGGGTGGCCGGAAAACAGCTCCAGCGTCTTGCCGGTCAGCGCATCGCTGTGGTCGAACACGGTCTTGTAGTCGAGCGTGTGGAAGAAATACAGCACGCCGGCGATGCCGAGCAGGAAGCCGAAGTCGCCGACGCGGTTGACCAGGAATGCCTTGAGGTTGGCAAAGATGGCGCTGGGCTTCTTGAACCAGAAGCCGATCAGCAGGTACGAGACGAGGCCGACCGCTTCCCAGCCGAAGAACAGCTGCAGGAAGTTGTTGCTCATGACCAGCATCAGCATCGAAAAGGTGAACAGGGCGATATAGCTGAAGAAGCGCTGGTAACCGTCATCGTCGGCCATGTAGCCGATGGTGTACACGTGCACCATCAGCGAAACGAAGGTCACGACGACCATCATCATCGCGGACAGGCGATCGACCAGAAATCCGACGTGCATCTGCAGTGAGCCTGCCTGAAGCCAGGTGTAGACGTCCTGGTTGTACGTCCCTGCCCCACCCCACAGCATCTGGTACAGCACGTAGAACGACAGCGCGCACGACAGCGCCACGCCGGCGATCGTCACCGAATGCGCGCCGACGCGGCCGATCTGCTTGCCGAAAAGGCCAGCAACGACCGCCCCGACCAGCGGCGCGATCGCGATGATGAGAAGAATTGTCGAATCCAGACTCATGCTCTTTCTGCTCTCAGCCCTTCATGCTGTCCAGCTCGCCCACATTGATCGTCGCGCGGTTGCGGAACAGCACCACGAGAATCGCCAGCCCGATCGCGGATTCGGCTGCCGCGACGGTCAGGATGAAGAAAACGAAAATCTGGCCCGAGACGTCCCCGAGAAAACGCGAGAACGCGACGAAATTCATGTTCACCGCCAGCAGCATCAATTCGATCGCCATCAGCAGCACGATCACGTTCTTGCGATTGATGAAGATGCCGGCTACGGAAATGCAGAACAGGATCGCGCCGAGACCGACGTAATGCGCCAGCGTCAGGTGTGCAACATCGATCATGGCGTCGGCGTCTCCTTTGCCGCGCTCGCCATCTTGACGATGCGGACGCGGTCTGCGGCCTTGACTGCAACCTGCCGGGCAGGATCCTGCTTGCGCGTGTTGATGCGCTGGCGCAGCGTCAGCATGATGGCCGCGATGATCGCGACCGTCAGGATCACGGCGGCGACCTCGAACGGCAACAGGTAATTGGTGAACAGCGCGTTGCCGAGCCAGGCCGTGTTCGATGCGCCGCCGGGATCGGCCGGCGCAGCCAGCGCCGACATCTGCTTCATGCCGATCAGGGCCAGCATCTCGAGCAGCATGATGACGGCAACGAGCAGGCCCACCGGCAGGTAGCGGATGAAACCCTCGCGCGTCGATTCGGTATTGATGTCGAGCATCATGACGACGAACAGGAACAGCACCATGACCGCGCCGACGTAGACCAGTACCAGCGCGATTGCCAGGAACTCGGCCTGCAGCAGCAGCCACAACGCCGCGCTGGTGAAGAATGTCAGCACCAGGAACAACGCCGCATGCACGGAGTTCTTCACGCTGATCACGCACAGCGCGGCGAGCACCAGCACCGTGGCGAACGCGTAGAAGAAGATGAGATCCCAGGGCAGCATCATTTTTTCCTAGCGGAACGCGGCGTCTTGTGCGCGCGCGGCCGCGATGTCTTTCTCGAAACGGTCGCCGATCGCGAGCAGCTTCGGCTTGGTCATGATGTTCTCGCCGCGCTGCTCGAAGTGGTATTCGTGGATATTGGTCTCGACGATCGAGTCGACCGGGCAGCTTTCCTCGCAGAAGCCGCAATAGATGCACTTGAACAGGTCGATGTCGTAGCGCGTCGTGCGGCGCGTGCCGTCGGCGCGCTGCTCCGAATCGATCGTGATCGCCAGTGCCGGGCACACCGCTTCGCACAGCTTGCAGGCGATGCAGCGCTCCTCGCCGTTCGGATAGCGGCGCAGCGCATGCAACCCGCGGAAGCGGTTCGACTGCGGGATCTTTTCCATCGGGTAGCGCATCGTTTACTTCTTGCGCACCAGGTATCTGCCGGTCAGGGCCAGGCCCTTGAACAGCTCGAGCAGCATCAGGCTCTTGAAGTAGCGTGCCACGCGGTTCATCGCGTCACCTCCGCGGCAACGGCGGCGCTGCCGGGACCGACGATATCGAAATAGACGAGCAGGCCGGCGACGAAAATCCACACGATCGCGATCGGAATGAATACTTTCCAGCCCAGGCGCATGATCTGGTCGTAGCGGTAGCGCGGAAACGCGGCACGGAACCACAGGTACATGAACGCGAAGAAGAACGCCTTCGTGAACAGCCACCACCACCCCGGCACGCCGAGCAGCGGCCACGACACCGGGAAGACCGAATTCCAGCCGCCGAGGAACAGCACCGAGGCGAGGAACGAGATCAGGATCATGTTCGCGTATTCGGTCAGGAAGAACACCGCGAACGGCGCGCCGGAATATTCGACGTGGAAGCCGGCAACGATTTCCGACTCGCCCTCGGCGACGTCGAACGGCGCGCGATTGGTCTCGGCAACACCGGAAATGAAGTAGATCACCAACAGCGGCAGCAACGGCAGCCAGAATCCGTTGAGAATGCCGAAGCGGCCGGACTGGGCCAGCACGATGTCGGTCATGTTCAGGCTGCCGGCGCAGATCAACACGCCGACCAGCGCCATGCCCATCGCGATTTCATACGACACGACCTGCGCGGCCGAACGCATCGCGCCGAGGAATGCATACTTGGAGTTCGACGACCAGCCGGCCAGGATGATGCCGTACACACCCATCGAGGTCATCGCCAGCAGATACAGCAGCCCGGCGTTGACGTTGGCCAGCACGAGCTTGTCGTCGAACGGGATCACGGCCCAGGCGGCGAACGCCGGCGCAAGCGCAATCAACGGCGCCATGACGAACAGCGCCTTGCTCGACTTCGCCGGAGTCAGCGTCTCTTTCAGCAGCAGCTTGAACACGTCGGCAAACGTCTGGGCGAGACCGAACGGACCGACGCTGTTCGGACCCATGCGCACATGCATCCAGCCGAGCACCTTGCGCTCCCACCATACATACAGCGCCACCGCGATGATCACCGGAACCGCAATCGCCAGGATGCAAAGCACCAGCCAGACCAGCAGGCCGAATACGCCGAAGCCGAGCAGCCAGTCGTGAAAAGCCATCAGCACGGTCAGGCCCTCGTCACGGTCAGGGCCGCGCCGGTCGGCGGCAGCGCCCGGGTTTCGGACCAGGTCGCCTCGATCCAGGCCGCCCCGCGCGGCACGGCTCGCGTCACGACGACCGGCAGAACGATCTGCGTGTCACCACCGGCAATCGTCGCTTCGGCGCCGCTGGCCAGGCCCAGTGCCAATGCGTCTTCCGGATGCAGCGCGACGGCCGCATGTCCGGTCAGCGGGTGTGCCTGAAGCGCCGGGGCACGCCGCACGACGGCGTCGCTGCGATAAATCGGAACGGTGGCAATGCGGACCAGCGAAGGCTGACCGCCGATTGCTGCGGGCAGCGGGGGAACCGGCGCGATCTTCGCGTTTTGCGCGTTCCTGGACTTCGCGGCGAAGGAGGCCTGCATCATCGCGCGCAGTTCGCCCAACTCGGTGAAATCGAATCCCGGCAGCCCGAGTGCCGCTCCCAGGGCACGCAGGACGCGCCAGCCCGGGCGCGCTTCACCCGGAAGCTTCGCGCCGGCAGCGATCGTCTGCACCAGACCATCGACGTTTACGTAAGTGCCGTCGATCTCCGGCGGCAACCCGGTCGGCAGCACGGCATGTGCCGTGCGCCTGACGCCATTGCAGGCGTAGGCCCCGATATAGACGTGGAAGTCGGCGCTGCTGCGCGCCGCGTCGTAGGCCGCCGACGAAGCCGTGTCCTGCGAGCCGAGGTGATAGGCGATCAAGGCCCTTGCCGGATCGGCCAGCAGGGCAGCGGCGTCGCGCCCGGCCGCCTGCGGCAGCACGCCGGCGCGAGCCAGCCCGATCGCATTGGCGCCCGCCGGAAGTTCGTTGTACGCGGCGCCAGCCGCCAGCGCGACGAAGCGCGCCGCGGCACGAAGCAGCGAGGCTTGCGGATGCTGCACCGCGCTGTCGCCGAAGATCACGACCGCACCGCCCTGCTTCAATGCGGCGTGCAGCGCGCGCGCGCCGTCATCGGCGGAAACGGGTTTGATCGCGGCGGCCAATGCGTCGGAATCCGGCAGGTGCCCGTCGTCGTTGCCGGCTTTCGCCAGCTTCAACAGCGCATCGACCATGCCGGCCGGCGTCGCGATGGTCTTGCCGGCCAGCACGAAGTTGAAATCGAAATCGACCGGATTGATCGCGAACACCTTCGCGCCGTGCTTCCACGCCTGGCGGATGCGATGCGCCAGCAACGGCTGTTCGTGGCGCGGGTTGCTGCCGACCAGCAGGATCGCCTTGGCCTTCTGGACCTGCGCCAGCGGCATCTGGAAGACCGAGGCCGGTGCGCCGTCGACGAAATCGAGCGTGCGCAGGCGATGGTCGATGTTGTCGCTGCCGAGTGCGCGCACGATGTTCGCCAGCAGCCAGCCTTCCTCGCTCGAGGTCAGCGGGGCGACCAGCGCGCCGAGCTCGTCGCCGGCATGTTTCTTCAAGCCGTCGGCTACGAACGCAATCGCCTCTTCCCAGCTCGTCTCGACCAATTGGCCATCCTTGCGGACCATCGGCCTGGTCGCGCGATCGTTTGCGTACAGCCCTTCATGCGAGTAGCGGTCGCGATCGGACAGCCAGCATTCGTTGATCGCCTCGTTGTCGCGCGGCACGCAGCGCAGCACTTCGCCGCGGCGCGTGTGCAGCCAGAGATTCGAGCCGAGCGCATCGTGATAACCGATCGACTCGCGCGCAATCAGCTCCCACGCGCGCGCCTTGAAGCGGAACACCTTGTTCGTCAGCGCGCCGACCGGACAGACATCGATGATGTTGCCGCCGAGCTCGCTGTCGATCGTCTTGCCGATATAGGTGCCAATCTCGAGCATCTCGCCGCGGCCCATGCCGCCCAGTTCGGGGCTGCCGGCGACCTCGGTCATGAAGCGCACGCAGCGCGTGCACTGGATGCAGCGCGTCATGTCGGTCGAGATCAGCGGACCCAGATCCTCGTCCGGTACGACGCGCTTGCGCTCGGCAAAACGCGAGACCGAGCGGCCGTAGCCCATCGACAGGTCCTGCAGCTCGCACTCGCCGCCCTGATCGCAGATCGGGCAATCGAGCGGATGGTTGATCAGCAGGAATTCCATCACGTTGCGCTGCGCCGACAATGCGCGCTGCGACTGCGTGTAGATCTTCATGCCTTCCATGACCGGCGTGGCACAGGCCGGCTGCGGCTTCGGCATCGGCTTGCCGCCCATCTCGGTTTCGACCATGCACATGCGGCAGTTGGCCGCGATCGGCAGCTTTTCGTGATAGCAGAAACGAGGAATCGCAATGCCGGCCTTGTCGGCGGCCGCGATGATCATCGAGTTCTTCGGCACCTGCATCGGCTTGCCGTCGATCTCGATGTTGACCATGTCCGGCGCGGCGCCCGGTGCGCTCGGCTGTGCGCTCATGCCGTCACCCCGCCAAGCAAGAGGCCGGGGCGAAAGATTGAACCACGGAGAACACGGAGAGAAGAAGAACGAGCACCGGCAAAGCAATTCATTTTGCTCGTCTCCGTGTTCTCCGTGTTCTCCGTGGTTAAGGCTGTTGATCTTGAGGAAGTCATGCGGCGACCTCCATCGGAGCGTCGACGATCGAGCGCTTGTGCGCGATGAAATATTCGAACTCGCGCCAGAAATGCCGCAGCATCCCCTGCACCGGCCACGCCGCGGCTTCGCCGAACGCGCAGATGGTGTGGCCTTCGATCTGGCCGGCGGCCTGCTTGAGCATCTCCACGTCCTTCATCGTCGCGTTGCCTTCGACGATGCGCGTCAGCACGCGATACATCCAGCCGGTGCCTTCGCGGCACGGCGTGCACTGGCCACACGATTCGGCGAAATAAAAGCGCGCGATGCGCCGGCACGCGCGCACCATGCAGGTGGTTTCGTCCATCACGATGACCGCGCCGGACCCAAGACCCGAACCGGCCTTTTGCAGCGCGTCGTAATCCATTGTCATCGCCATCATCGTGTCGGCCGGCAGCACCGGCATCGACGAGCCGCCCGGTATCACGCCCTTGAGCTTGTGCCCGTTGCGCACGCCGCCTGCCATTTCGAGCAGTTCGGAAAACGGCGTGCCGAGCTTGATCTCGAAGTTGCCGGGCCTGTTGACGTGGCCGGACACCGAGAAGATCTTCGGGCCGCCGTTGTTCGGCTTGCCCTGCTCGAGAAACCAGGCGGCACCCTTGCGCAGGATCGCCGGCACCGAGGCGTACGTCTCGGTGTTGTTGATCGTGGTCGGCTTGCCGTACAGGCCGAAGCCGGCCGGGAACGGCGGCTTGAAGCGCGGCTGGCCCTTCTTGCCTTCGAGCGATTCCATCAGCGCGGTTTCCTCGCCGCAGATGTAGGCGCCGGCGCCGAGCGCGTTATGGATGTCGACATCGATGCCGCTGCCGCCGATGTTCTTGCCGAGCAGCCCGGCCGCGTAGGCTTCCCTGAGCGCTTCCTCGCAATGCTCGAACGGCTCGTGATGGAACTCGCCACGCAGGTAGTTGTAGGCGACGGTCGAACCCGTCGCATAGCAGGCGATCGCCATGCCCTCGATCATGGCGTGCGGATTGAAGCGCAGGATGTCGCGGTCCTTGCACGTGCCGGGCTCGGATTCGTCGGAGTTGCACAAAATATACTTCTGCATCGTGCCTTTCGGCATGAAGCTCCACTTCAGGCCGGTTGGGAAGCCGGCGCCGCCACGGCCGCGCAGCGAGCTCTTCTTCAACTCGTCGACGATCGTGGCCGGATCGGGCTTCTCGGCGAGGATTTTTTTCCACGCCGCATAGCCGTCCACCTTCAGATAATTGTCCAGGCTCCACGGCTTGTCGAAATGCAGCGTGGTGTAGACGACCTGGTGTTCCTGTGGTGCGGATCCGACTGCCATAGCTTGCTCTGATACCGTGATGCCCGTTTTCTTCGTCATTCCGGCGGCTCGCGCCAGCGGAGCTGGTCAGCCCGGAATCCAGTGCCTTTTCATTCGCCTTGCCGTTCCGAAAGATCGAAGTCGCCGGCCCCCGGTTCGCGCCGGGATGACGGCTGCATTTTTCGACTGTCAGCCTACTTCAATTCGTCGAGGATCTGGTCGACCTTCTCGGTCGTCAGATGCTCGTGGTAATGACCGTTGACCACCATCATCGGCGCGCCGCAGCACGCCGCCAGACATTCTTCTTCCGGCTTCAGGTAGACGCGCCCGTCGGCGGTGCTTTCGCCGAGCTTGATGCCGAGCCTTGTTTCGCAGTGGCGCAGGATGTCCTCGCCGCCGTTGAGCCAGCAGCTGATATTCGTGCAGACGGCAACATTGTTGCGGCCGACCGCATGCGTCTCGAACATCGAATAGAAGCTCGCCACCTCGTAAGCCCAGATCGCGGGCAGATCAAGGTATTTCGCGACCGCGGCAATCAGTTCGTCGGTCAGCCAACCCTGATTCTGCTCCTGGGCCGCCATCAGGCCCTGGATCAACGCCGAGCGCTTGCGCTCCGGCGGAAACTTCGCAACCCAGTGGTCGATGTGCTCGCGCGTGTGCGCGGTCAATGCGACCTGGGGGTCCACGTCCTTGACCTCGGCATAATGACCCGTGGCTTTCATCGGTCGATCTCCCCGAACACGACGTCGTACGTGCCGATCATCGCGACGACGTCCGGCAGCATGTGGCCGCGCACGATCTCGTCCATCGACGACAGATGCGCAAAGCCCGGTGCGCGCAGCTTGACGCGGAACGGCTTGTTCGCGCCATCGGAAACCAGGTAGCAGCCGAACTCGCCCTTCGGCGCCTCGACGGCGGCATACACTTCGCCAGCCGGTACCGTATAGCCCTCGGTGAAAAGCTTGAAGTGATGAATCAGGGCTTCCATGTCCTCCTTCATCTCCTCGCGCGTCGGCGGCGCGACCTTGAAGTTCTTCAGCATGACTTCGCCGGGGTTCGCCTTCAGCCACTGCACGCACTGCTGGATGATGCGGTTCGACTGACGCATCTCCTCGACGCGCACCAGGTAACGATCGTAGCAGTCGCCCTTCACGCCGACCGGGATGTCGAAATCCATCCGGTCGTACATCGCATACGGCTGCTTCTTGCGCAGGTCCCATTCGATGCCCGAGCCGCGCAGCATCGGCCCGGTCATGCCCCAAGCCAGCGCCTGTTCCGGCGACACTACGCCGATGCCGACCGTGCGCTGCTTCCAGATGCGATTGTCGGTGAGCAGCGTCTCGTACTCGTCGACCTTGTGCGGAAAGTCGCTGCAGAACGCCTCGATGAAATCGAGCATCGACCCTTCGCGCCAGGCATTGCGCTGGCGCAGGTCTTCGCCGTTGTGCCAGTGCGACTGGCGGTACTTCGGCATCTTCTCCGGCAGGTCGCGGTAGACGCCGCCCGGACGATAGTAGGTTGCGTGCAGGCGCGCGCCGCTGACCGCTTCGTAGCAGTCCATCAGCTCCTCGCGTTCGCGGAACGCATACAGGAACACCGCCATCGCGCCGAGGTCGAGTGCGTTCGAGCCGATCCACATCAGATGATTGAGGATGCGCGTGATCTCGTCGAACATCGTGCGGATGTACTGCGCGCGCTCCGGCGCCTCGACGCCGAGCAGCCGTTCGATCGCGCGCACGTAGGCGTGCTCGTTGCACATCATCGACACGTAGTCGAGCCGGTCCATGTAGCCGATCGACTGGTTGAACGGCTTGGATTCGGCAAGTTTCTCCGTGCCGCGATGCAGCAGGCCGATGTGCGGATCGGCGCGCTGGATCACTTCGCCGTCCATCTCCAGCACCAGGCGCAGCACGCCGTGGGCCGCCGGATGCTGCGGACCGAAGTTGATCGTGTAGTTCTTTATCTCTTGCATCGTTTCGTCAACCAAGATCAACAGCCTGAGCTTGTCGCTTTCATTTCTTGTCTAGGGCCGATTCGGCGCGCGACTGGTCGTAGCGCGAGTCGTCGCGGATCACGCGCGGCACGAGTACGCGCGGCTCGACGCTGGTTACCGGCTCGTAGATCACGCGCTGCTGCGCCTCGTCGTAGCGCACCTCGACGTTGCCGATCAGCGGAAAGTCCTTGCGGAACGGATGTCCGACAAAGCCGTAGTCGGTCAGGATGCGGCGTAGGTCGGGGTGGCCTTCGAAGACGATGCCGAACAGATCGAACGCCTCGCGCTCGAACCAGTTGGCGCCGGGCCAGATGCCGGTCAGCGACGGCACGACCGGCAGCGCGTCGTCCTGCGCGCGGCAGCGCATGCGCAGGCGCCGGTTGTGTCGGATCGAAAGCAGGTGCGCAACTGCGGCATAGCGGCGATGTCCGGCTTGCGCATGCGGCCGATCGGCCCAATCGAAGCGCCCGGCGCCCTCGCCCTCGACGCCGCGCGAAAATCCCTGCGCGCTGACATCGGTGGTGTCCCATTCGACCTGACCGTAGCTCAGGTAGTCGACGCCGCTGACGTCGACCAGCTGCTCGAAGTGAAATTCCTCGGTGTCGCGAAGGAGTTGCGCGACGGCAAGCCAGTTCTCCGGCAGCACTTCGATCGTCGTCTCGCCGTGCGCCTCGACGATGCTGGCGACCCTCTCGCCGAAGTGGGCGCCGATGCGTTGGCCCAGCGTCGATGTGTCGGTGGCTGTCATGGGTCAGCGCCTGAAGGTGTTGGACGCCAACGCGCCCTTCTCGGCGCCACCCTTGCCGACCGTGTTGGTGCGACGAATCTTTTTCTGCAGCTGCAGGATGCCGTAGATCAGCGCCTCGGCCGTCGGCGGACAGCCCGGCACATAGATGTCGACCGGCACGATGCGGTCGCAGCCGCGCACGACGGCATAGGAATAGTGGTAGTAGCCGCCGCCGTTCGCACAGCTGCCCATCGAGATGACCCATTTCGGGTTGGGCATCTGGTCGTATACCTTGCGCAGCGCCGGCGCCATCTTGTTGACCAGGGTACCGGCGACGATCATCACGTCGCTCTGGCGCGGACTCGGCCGGAACACGACGCCGTAGCGATCCAGGTCGAGCCTCGCCGCACCCGCGTGCATCATCTCGACCGCGCAACAGGCAAGCCCGAACGTCATCGGCCACATCGAGCCGGTGCGCGCCCAGTTGATCAGCGCGTCCGCGCTGGTCGTCAGAAAGCCGCGCTCAAGCAGTGGGCTGTCGCCGCCGGGACGCAGGATGTCGTCGACCGGCCCGCTCGGTACCGGATTGTGCATGAAGTGCTTCGTCGAGGTGCTCTGCGCGCTCGGCGAAGTCGGCGTGCCCTGCGGATCAGTCATTTCCATTCCAGCGCGCCCTGCTTCGATGAAACCAATCCGTCGCGCGCAGCGCGACACCGCACGTTCCCCTCTCCCGCTCGCGGGAGCGGGCAAAGGGTGAGGGGAAGGGCGCGCCAGGCGCCGGCTTCGTGAATGGTCATTCCCATTCGAGCGCGCCCTTCTTCCAGCAGTATACAAATCCCAAAAGCAGCAACAGCAGAAACATGCCCATTTCGACCAGCGCGACGATGCCGATCTGCTTGAACACGACCGCCCACGGGAAAAGGAAGGCGATTTCCAGGTCGAAGATGATGAACAGGATGGCGATCAGGTAGTAGCGCACGTCGAACTGCATGCGAGCGTCTTCGAACGCCTCGAAGCCGCATTCGTAGGGCGACGCCTTGCGCGCGTCGGCCTTGCGCGGGCCCAGCAGGTAGCCGATAACCAGCAGCGCAACGCCAATGCCGCCGGCGACGACCAGGAACAGGAAAATCGGCAGGTACTCGGCCAGCACGGAAGCGGCAATCCTAGGTAGTTCGATTCGGGTCTGCTGAACTCCGGGATTTTCTCACGCGCACGCGCCATTGCGCAATGCGGCAAAATGACCGACGCGCGTCGACCGATTCCGGATGGCGCATTGCGATGCCGCGTGCGCAGCGCTTCCGCCGCGTCGCCAGCTGGCGCCCTCTGCAATCCGCCAGCGCCATCGTGTCGCGACGGCTGCTCACGCTCGCTTGCCGGCGGGGCTGGCGGCTCGAGCGATACGCCTCGATCAACTTTCACCCGGATCGAAAAGAAAAAGCCCGCGTGGACGCGGGCTTTGGAAGGATTTTGTTGGTGCCCAAGGGGGGACTCGAACCCCCACGCCTATCGGCGCTACCACCTCAAGGTAGTGCGTCTACCAATTCCGCCACCTGGGCTGTATTCGAATCGAACTTCAGTGTTTTTCCGGCTCGGCCGGTTTGCCCTTGTTGTCGCTGTCCCTGGCCGGCACCGCCGGCGTAGGCGCGGCCGGAGCGGGCACTGCGGCCGGCTTGTCGCCGCCATCGGTAGCGGCTGCGCCAGCCGCGGGCGTCGGCACGTCGCCGCCGGCTGCTGGTGCCGCCGGTGCCTTCGGAGCCGCCGTTTCGACACCGCTCATGATGCCCAGGTCGTCGGCCTGCTTGCCGGTGCCGGGGTTGCCGAGAAATGCGCCCATGCCGAGGCTGAGCAGGAAAAACAGCCCGGCCAGAACCGCCGTGCCGCGCGAAAGGAATGTCGTCGCACCGCGCGCGCCGAACACCGTGCCGGACGCACCGCCGCCAAAACCGGATCCGGCGGCGGCGCCGGCGCCACGTTGCAGCAGGATCAGGATGATCATGCCGAGCGCCACGAGCACGTAAACCACATTGAAAATCGTCAGCAACATTTATCGAATCCCGATTGATCAATCGCGTTGTTCAGGTTTGCGCCGCAGCGCAGATTGCAAGGAAATCCGCCGCGACCAGCGAGGCACCGCCGATCAGGCCGCCGTCCACGTCCGCCTGGGCAAGAAGCTCGACGGCGTTGGCAGGCTTGCAGCTGCCACCATACAGGATGCGCAGCGAACTGGAGATTGTAGCATCCAGGGAGGCCAGTTTGCCACGAATGAAGGCATGGACGTCCTGGGCCTGCGCCGGCGTTGCCGTCCGGCCGGTGCCGATGGCCCAGACCGGCTCGTACGCAATGATGGCGCCGGCGAACGCGGCGACGCCGCTGCGCGCGAGCACCGCGTCGAGCTGGGCGGCAATGACGGCCTGCGTGGTTCCGGCATCGCGCTGTTCCAGCGTCTCGCCGACGCAAAGCACGGGAATCAGACCGGCGGCCTGCGCCTGCACGAATTTGCCGGCCACGCACGCGTTCGACTCGGCATGGTACTGGCGGCGTTCGGAATGGCCGACCAGCACGTATTTCGCGCCGATGTCACTGAGCATCGCGGCCGCCACCTCGCCGGTATAGGCGCCCTGCGCGTGCTCGCTGACGTCCTGCGCGCCGAACGCAATCGAAGGCGACGCATTGGCGGCAATCAGCTCGGCCAGGTAGACACAGGGCGGGAATATCGCGACATCCGCACCGGTGATCCCGGCGCTCGCGATCGCCCGAACCAGTTCGGCCGCGCTCGCACGCGTCGTATTCATCTTCCAGTTGCCGGCGACGAGCTTGCGGCGCATGGCAGGTCCAATGCGATGGCGGGCCGGCGAGGATATCGGCCGCAACGATGTGATGCAACGCGCTAGAATTCCGAATGGACAAAAATACCCTTGCGCAGCGCTGGGCGCTGGTCACCGGCGCCTCGGCCGGCATCGGCGCGGCGCTGGCTCGCGAACTGGCGAGCCGTGGCACGAATATCATCCTGACCGCGCGGCGCATCGACCGGCTGGAGGCACTGGCGCGTGACCTGTCGCAAGGCCATGGGATCAGGACCGAGTGCATCGCCGCCGATCTTGCCGACACGCAGGCGCCGGAACGGTTGTGCGCGGAAATCGAACGGCGCGGGCTCGCCGTCGACGTCCTCGTCAACAACGCCGGTTACGGCGTCACCGGCCACTATCCGGCGCAGCCCTGGGCCGTGCACGCGGCGTTCCTGCAGGTCATGGTCACCGCTCCGTGCGAGCTAGCATGGCGCCTGCTGCCGGCCATGCAGCAACGCGCTTATGGACGCATCGTCAATGTCGCTTCGCTTGCCGGCCTGGTGCCGGGTTCTGCCGGACATACGCTTTACGCTGCTTCCAAGGCTTTCCTGATCAAGTTTTCACAGTCGCTGGCGCTGGAAAACGCGAGCCGCGGCGTCAACGTCTGCGCCCTGTGCCCCGGCTTCACCTACTCCGAATTCCACGACGTCACCGGTACGCGGAAAATCGTTTCGAAGATGCCGGCATGGATGTGGCTGACGGCCGAGCAGGTCGCACGCGAGGGAATCGACGCGGTCGAACGCGGCGAGGCCGTCTGGGTGACCGGGCGCGCCAATCGTGCGATCAAGTCGCTGATGAAGATGCTTCCCGACCGCTTCGCGCTGCGCTCGATGCAGAAGCGCTCGAGGAACTTCCGCGGGCAGTAGGCTCGAAACAGTGACTCAGATCAGCTTGATCTCGCGCAGGCGCTCGAGCAGGTATTCGTGCGACGTGATCGACGTGTCGTAGCGGCGCGGATTGTCCGGCGTGATGCATGACGGCAGCGGATCGAGCACGACATCCGGGTTCGGGTGCAGGAAGAACGGCACCGAATAGCGCGGCTTGCGCGCCTGCTCGCCGGGCGGGTTGACGACGCGGTGCGTCGTCGATGGATAGACATGGTTGGTCAGGCGCTGCAGCATGTCGCCGATGTTGACGACGATGGTGTCGCCTTCCGAAGTAAACGGCGTCCACTCGCCGGAACGCGAGCAGACCTCCAGGCCCGCGGCACTGGCGCCGACGAGCAGCGTGATGAAGTTGATGTCCTCGTGCGCGCCGGCACGCACGTTCGGGATGTCCGGCGCCGTGATCGGCGGGTAGTGGATAGGCCGCAGGATCGAGTTGCCGACGTCGGTCTTGTCGTCGAAGAATTTTTCCGCCAGGCCGATGTGCAGCGCGAGCGCGCGCAGCACGCGCGTGCCGAGCGCGTCGAGCGCCGTATACAGGGCGTACCCTTTCTCGCGGAATCCGGAAATCTCGGCCGGCCAGATGTTCGGCGGCATGATGGCGGCGAACTTCGAGTCGCGTGGCAGCTCGCGACCGATGTGGTAGAACTCCTTCAGGTCCGGGTAGCGCGAATCCTTTGCCGTCTCGATGCCGAACGGTGTATAGCCGCGCGCACCGCCGCTGCCCTTCAGGTGATATTGCATCTTCACCTCGGCCGGCAGCGCGAAGAAACGCACGAACGCATCGTACGCGCCGTCGATCAATGACTGCGGAATACCGTGCCCGCGGATGCCGGCGAATCCCCACTCCCGGTAGGCTGCACCGAGTTCGGCGACAAACGCGTCGCGATCGCTGTCATAACGACGAATGTCGAGGGTGGGAATCTGCGCTGCCATGTGTCGCGGTGTCTTCGCTCAAGCCGTATGCCCGGAGGCCGATTTTACGGCGTCGGCCATCGACGTGGCCAGCGCGCTGATTTCACCGGCATCCTCGCCTTCGACCGTGACGCGGACCAGCGGCTCGGTGCCCGACGGCCGCAGCACGACGCGACCGCGGCCGCGCAGCTGCAACTGCGCACGCGCCAGTGCGCGCTGAACGGACTCCGCGGCAATCAGCGCGGCGCCGCCGCCGACGCGCACGTTGAGTGTCGTCTGCGGCACCCGGTGCACATTCGCGCGAAGCTGCGCCAGGCTCATCCCCAGCCGCTGCAGCGCGTCGAGCACGAGCAGCGCCGCTACGATGCCGTCGCCGGTGCTGGCCTTGTCCAGGCACAACAGGTGACCGGACGCCTCGCCGCCGAGCAGGCCGCCGCGCTGCTTGAGCAGCTGCAGCACGTAGCGGTCACCGACGTCGGCGCGCAGGAACTCGACGCCGAGCCCCGCAATCGCCTGCTCGATGCCGTAGTTCGTCATCAGCGTGCCGACCACCGGCCCCTGCAGCTCGCCGCGCGCATGGCGATCGAGCGCAAGGATGTAGAGCAGGTCATCGCCGTCGACGACCGCACCGTCACGATCGACCATCTGCACGCGATCGCCGTCGCCGTCGAACGCGATGCCAAGGTCGGCTCGCTGTTCGCGCACCGCCTGCTGCAGCATGCGCAGGTCGGTCGCGCCGCAGCCGGCATTGATGTTCAGGCCGTCCGGCTGCACGCCGATCGGCGTGACATCGGCGCCGAGTTCGGCGAACAGCCTCGGCGCGATGTGATAGGTGGCGCCGTGCGCGCAATCGATCACGATCCTGCGGCCGCGCAGGTTCAGGCCCGGCGCCACGCCGAGGCAGAAGCGGGCGTAGCGCTGCGCCGCATCGTCGACGCGCACAGCCTTGCCGATACGCGACGGCGCCTGCGTCTCCGGCGCGGCGTCGAGTTCGTGCTCGATCGCCAGTTCGACCGCATCTTCGAGTTTCTCGCCTTGCGCCGAAAACAGCTTGATGCCGTTGTCCTGATACGGATTGTGGGAGGCACTGATGACGATGCCGGCACTGCCGCCCAGTTCGCGAGTCAGCTGCGCGACGGCCGGCGTCGGCATCGGGCCGAGCAGTCGCACGTCGGCTCCGGCTGCCACCAGTCCGGCTTCGAGCGCCGATTCGAGCATGTAGCCGGATACGCGCGTGTCCTTGCCGATCAGGACAGTCGGGCGCACGCCATCGCCCAGCACCCGGCCGATCGCGCGCCCCAGGCGCAGCATGAATTCCGGCGTGATGGGGTGTTCGCCGGCACGGCCGCGAATGCCGTCGGTGCCGAAATATTTCTTTCCCGTCATCTCTCCAAAAATCCAGTCCCAGGCGGAAAATCAAAAGACCGAACCACGGAGTACACGGAGAACACGGAGAAAAACAGAGGAAATTCTGTTACAGCTCGCTTTGTTCTTCTCCGTGTTCTCCGTG
>DATNFS010000089.1:0-27035 GCA_035606275.1 Rudaea sp. | reverse complement strand
CCTTCAAGGAGCGCCACGACCTGCCGGTCTACCAGCCGGACGTGCGCGTGTTCGAGGTGTTCGACGCCGACGGCAAGTCGCTGGCCCTGTGGTACGCGGACTACTACAAGCGCGACAACAAGGCTGGCGGCGCCTGGATGGACAGCTTCGTCGACCAGAGCGGCCTGCTCGGCACGCATCCGGTCGTATTCAACGTCTGCAATTTCACCAAGCCGGTGGCGGGCCAGCCGGCACTGCTGACGTTCGACGACGTGACCACGATGTTCCACGAGTTCGGCCACGCGCTGCACGGCATGTTCTCGAACGTGAAGTTCCCGTCGGTTGCCGGCGCGAACACACCGCGCGACTTCGTCGAGTTTCCGTCGCAGTTCAACGAGCACTGGGCGCAGGAGCCAAGCGTGTTCGCCAACTACGCCAGGCATTACAAGACCGGTGCGCCGATGCCGGCGGCGATGGTCAAGGCGATCAAGGATTCTGGCACCTACGGCCAGGGCTACGCGACCGAGGAATACATCGCCGCCGCGCTGCTCGACCAGGCCTGGCACACGCTGCCGGCCGATGCCGAAAAGCAGGACGTCGACAAGTTCGAAGCCGACGCGCTGAAGAAATACAACGTCGACTACGCGCTGGTGCCGCCGCGCTACCGCTCGAGCTACTTCGCCCACATCTGGGGCGGCGGCTACTCGGCCGGCTACTACGCCTACCTGTGGAGCGCGGTGTTGCGCGACGACGCGTTCTACTGGTTCAAGGAACACGGCGGCATGACGCGCGCGAACGGCCAGCGCTTCCGCGACATGGTGCTGTCGAAGGGCAGCACGATGGAGATGGACGAGATGTACCGCGCGTTCCGCGGCCGCGATCCGAGCGTCGAGCCGCTGCTCGAAACGCGCGGACTCAAGGCCGAGACGCCGGCGGCGAAATAGGACTTCGGTACCGATGCGTCGCAGCAAGGAGCCGACCCGACGTGGTCGGCTCTTTGCGTTGGGGCTTGGCGAATTTACGAGTTATTACAAGTGACGCCGCCTCACGCGACAGCAGGAATGACAAGCTGCCCCGCACACCTTTGAAAGACCTTCCGGAAAACCAATGCCGAGATTCCGCCCGATTCTGCTGACCGTTGCCGTCTCCCTCGCAATTGCCGCCTGCGCCCCGACCGCACCGAAGGGCGAAACGCAAAAGCCGGCCGCTGCCGCAACCACCACGGCGGCGGCTGCAGCCGAAAACCCGTTCTTCGCCGCGAGCACGCTGCCGTACCAGGCACCGCCGTTCGACCGGATCAAGGACAGCGACTTCCAGCCGGCGATCGAGGAAGGCATGCGCCGGCAGATCGCCGAAATCGACAGGATCGCGGGCCAGCCCGACGCGCCGACATTCGACAACACGATCGTGGCGATGGAGCGCACCGGCACGCTGCTGACGCGGGTCAGCAAGGTATTCTCGGCGCTGACCGGAGCGAACACGAACGACACGCTGCAGAAGGTCCAGCGCGAGGAAGCACCGAAGCTCGCCGCGCACCGCGACGCGATCTACCTCGACGCGAAACTGTTCGCGCGCGTGAAGACGCTGTACGACCAGCGCGCGACGCTCGGCCTGGATGCCGAATCGGCACGCCTGGTCGAGCGCTATTACCGCGCGTTCGTGCGCGCCGGCGCGCAACTGTCCGCGGCCGACCAGACCAAGCTCAGGGAATTGAACAAGGAGCAGTCGACGCTCAGCACCGCGTTCCGCGACAAGCTGCTCGCCGGCACGAAAGCCGGCGCACTGGTGGTCGACGATCCGGCAGAACTGGCCGGGCTCGGCGAAGCGGATCTCGCGGCCGCGGCAGAAGCCGCCAGGGCGCGCAAGCTCGACGGCAAGTACGTCATCGCGCTGCAGAACACGACCCAGCAGCCGGCGCAGGATTCTCTGAGCAATCGCGCGACGCGCGAAAAGCTGTTCAAGGCCTCGATCGACCGCACCGAGCACGGCGACGACAACGACACCCGACAGATCGTCGCGCGCCTGGCCGAATTGCGCGCACAGAAGGCAAGCCTGCTCGGCTATCCGGATTACGCCGCCTATTACCTCGAAGACCAGATGGCGAAGACGCCCGCGCGCGCGATCAGGCTGATGACCGACATGGCCCCGGCCGCCATCGCCAAGGCCAGGGGCGAAGCGGCCGGGATGCAGGCGCTGGTGAAGCGGCAGCACGGCAAGTTCAAGCTCGCGCCGTGGGACTGGCAGTTCTATTCCGAACAGGTCAGGAAGGACACGTTCAAGCTCGACGCCGACGAGGTCAAGCAGTACTTCGAGCTCGACCGCGTGCTGCAGGACGGCGTGTTCTTCGCCGCGAACAAGCTGTACGGCATCACCTTCAAGGAACGCCACGACATCCCCGTGTACCAGAGCGATGTGCGCGTGTTCGAGGTGTTCGACGCCGACGGCACGCCGATGGCGTTGTGGTACGCCGACTACTTCAAGCGCGACAACAAGAACGGCGGCGCGTGGATGAGCACGTTCGTCGACCAGTCGAAACTGTTCGGTACCCGGCCGGTCGCGTTCAACGTCTGCAATTTCACCAAGCCGGCGCCGGGCCAGCCAGCCCTGATCAGCCGCGACGACGTGATCACGATGTTCCACGAGTTCGGCCATGCGCTGCACGGCATGTTCTCGAACGTGAAATACCCGTACCTGACCGGCACCGCGGTGCCGCGCGACTTCGTCGAGTTCCCGTCGCAGTTCAACGAACACTGGGCCGACGAGCCGAGCGTGTTCGCGAACTACGCCAGGCACTACAAGACCGGCGCGCCGATGCCGGCGGCGCTGGTCGCAAAGATCCGCAAGGCCGGCACCTACGGCCAGGGCTTCGCGACGACCGAATACCTCGGCGCGGCGCTGCTCGACCAGGCCTGGCACCTGCTGCCGGCCGACGCCCCGAAGCAGGACGTCGATGCGTTCGAGGCAAAGGCGCTGGCGCAATACCATGTCGACTACGCGCTGGTGCCGCCGCGCTACCGCTCGAGCTACTTCGCGCACATCTGGGCCAACGGCTACTCGGCGGGCTACTACTCGTACCTGTGGACCGCGGTGCTGCGTGACGACGCGTTCTACTGGTTCAAGGACCACGGCGGCATGACGCGCGCGAACGGCCAGCGTTTCCGCGACATGGTGCTGTCGCGCGGCAACAGCCAGGACACCGACGCCATGTACCGCGCGTTCCGCGGCCGCGACCCGAGCGTCGAGCCGCTGCTGATCGAGCGCGGATTGAAGGTCGCGAAAGCGGCGAAGAAATAGGTGCCGGCCTGGCCCGCTTTCGCCGTACGCGCACTCCGGCGCGCGCAGTCGCGGGGATGACGGCAGAAAGGAGGCGCGCAATCCATTGCGCTCCGCTCAGTAGGCAAATTCCTTGAACAACGGATCGATGTTGCCCTTCCACGCATTGTGGAAAAGTTCCAGCTTGCGTTCGGCCGGGGTCTGGTTTGCGTCGGCGTATTCGATCAGCGGTTCGAGGAACGACGCTTCGCTGACGCCCTTGCTGCTGAGGCGGTTGCGCCGCGCCAGGCCGGCGCCGGCGATCTTCAATGCCTCGATCGCCAGCTCGCGCACGCTCGCGCCACGGAACGGCAGCTTCAGTGCGTACTTCGGCACGCCGTCACGCAGCGCATGGCGTTCGGCCATGCTGAAATCCTTGACCAGGTCCCAGGCCGCGTCGAGCGAGGTCGAGTCGTACAGCAGGCCGACCCAGAATGCGGGCAACGCGCACAGCCGGCTCCAGCGGCCGCCGTCGGCGCCACGCATCTCCAGGTACTTCTTCAGGCGTACTTCCGGGAAAGCCGTGGTCGTATGGTCGGCCCAGTCCTTCAGCGTGGGCAACTCGCCGGGCAGCTCCGGCAGCTTGCCGGCGAGAAAATCGCGGAACGACCTGCCGGCAAGGTCGATATACCTGCCGTCGCGATAACTGAAATACATCGGCACGTCGAGCAGATAATCGGCGTAGCGCTCGAAGCCGAAGCCGTCCTCGAACACGAAGTCGAGCATGCCGGTGCGATCCGGATCGGTGTCGGTCCAGATGTGCGAACGGTAGGAAAGGTAGCCGTTCGGCTTGCCTTCGGTGAACGGCGAATCGGCGAACAGCGCGGTCGCCACCGGCTGCAGCGCGAGCGCGACGCGGAATTTCCTGACCATGTCGGCTTCGTCGGAGACGTCGAGGTTGACCTGCACCGTGCAGGTGCGTGTCATCATGTCGAGGCCGAGGTTGCCCTTCAGCGGCATGTAGCGGCGCATGATCGCGTAGCGCCCTTTCGGCATCCACGGCATTTCCTCGCGCTTCCACTTCGGCTGGAAGCCCATGCCGAAGAAGCCGAGCTGCAGCTCGTCGGCGACGGTCCTGACCTCCTTGAGGTGGCAGGTCACTTCGCGGCAGGTGTCGTGGATCGTGTCGACCTGGCCGCCGGACAACTCGAGCTGGCCGGCCGGTTCGAGCGTGATCGAACCGTCGCCGCGCGTCAGCGCGATGACGTTGCCGTTCTCCTCGACCGGCTGCCAGCCAAAGCGCGTCAGGCCCTTGAGCATCGCACCGATGCCGCGCTCGCCCTCGTAGGTCGGCGGGCGCAGGTCGTCGAGGCGGAAGCCGAACTTCTCGTGCTCGGTTCCAATTTTCCACTTTTCCACTTCGCGCGTGCCGGACACGAGATAATCGACGAGCTGTTGGCGATGCTCGATCGGCGTTTCCTTGACGGCGCTGGGTCCGGACATGGCTGGCTCGAACTGAAAAGGATTACCCGATCTGGGGGCGGCCGCGGCGAACAAAAGGCGGTACGCCATGGCATGCGGCGCGCGAACGGTCAGTCCGGCGCGGCCCCTCTCGCCGCCAGCATGACAGCAGCCGGCCGGGTCAACAATGCGTACAAAGTCATGCGCGCCTCGTCGAGGCCGGTTTTTGCCAGCGACGAGAACAGCTGCACGCTCGCCGGCCAGCCCTGCGCCTTGCATTCGCGCTGCACGCCGGCCAGCGCCGAGCTGCCCTGATTGCGTGACAGTTTGTCTGCCTTGGTCAGCAGCACGTGGCAACCCAGCCCGATCTCGCGGCAATAGTCGAGCATCTGCCGGTCGAAATCCTTGAGTGGATGACGGCTGTCGATGATCAGCACGACGCCGCGCAACGATTGCCGTTCGCGCAGGTAGGCGTCGATGACCTTGCGCCAGTGCGCACGCATCGCCTCGGGCACTTTGGCGTAGCCGTAACCCGGCAGGTCGATCAGGCGCTTGCCCGTGCCGACGTCGAAGACGACGAATTGTTGCGTTCGACCCGGGGTCTTGGACGTGCGCGCCAGGCCCGTCTGGTCGCAGATCGCGTTCAGCGCACTCGACTTGCCGGCGTTGGAGCGGCCGGCAAAAGCGATCTCCGCCCCGTCGTCGGCCGGCAGCTGCCGCAGCTGGGGTGCGCTCAGGACGAACCGGGCCTGGCGGAACGGGTTGTGACGCGCTGCAGACATGGCTTGCGATGGGTGCCGGTTTGATTGACCGTGTTCGGGGCGGCTGGGATAATTCTGCGCTTGTGCCGCGATTTGGCCGCCCGGGGTGGCCGGCTCGCAGGATCGACATCTTTCTCGGAGCGCAGTGTATGAGTTTTCGGCACGTGGTGGCGGTATTTGCTTTGCTCGTCTCGGCCGGCCTGTTTGCACAGGCTCCCGCTGACAAGCCTGCCGAAGCCGCGGCACCGGCACCGCCGCCGGGAGCGACGCCCGCCGATGCACCTGCCCAAGCGTCCGCTGCCGCGGTCAAGCCCGGCGATGCGACGGCAGGCCAGGCCAAGGCCGGCGTCTGCGCAGCCTGCCACGGAATCGACGGCAACCCGGCCTCCTCGCAGTATCCCAAGCTCGCCGGCCAGCACGAGACCTACATCGTGCGCCAGGTCGGCCTGTTCAAGTCGCACAAGCGCGACAGCCCGATCATGATGGGCTTCGCGATGCCGCTCGGCGACCAGGACATGCACGACATCGGCGCCTATTTCGCCAGCAAGACATCGCTGCCCGGCGTTGCCGACAGCAAGCTCGTCGCGCGCGGCGAAGCGTTGTATCGTGGCGGCGACTCTGCCAGCGGCACACCCGCCTGCATGGCCTGCCACGGCCCGGATGGCCGCGGCAATCCCGGCGCCGGCTATCCGCAGCTTGCCGGCCAGTATGCCGACTACGTGACGCTGAAGCTGAAGGACTGGCACGACGGCAAGTCCTGGGGCGATGACGATCACGCCCAGATCATGCCGGCCGTGGTCAAGGGCCTGAGCGACGGCGACATCGCGGCGCTCGCCAGCTACATCGAAGGCCTGCACGCTGCCGACGCCGGCAACGCCACGGCTGCAAAGTAAAATTGTCCCTGCGGGGAACCGGACGCCACGACGCCGGTCTGAAGGGTGCGGCGAAATTCCTGACGAGGTGATCTGATGCTGGTGCGCGCACTTGCGGTGCTGTTCGGTCTGACGCTTGCTGCGGCGGTTCAAGCCGCCGACGTTTCCGCGCCATGGGAAGCCGGAAAGCACTACTTCGTGATCGATCCGCCGCAGCGCAGCGATGGCGGCGGCAAGATCGAAGTGACGGAAGTGTTCTCCTACGGCTGCCCGGCCTGCAATTTCGCGCACACCTTCATCGACAAGATCGCCAGGGGCCTGCCGGCCAACGCCGTCATGACCTATGTGCCGGCCTCGTTCAAGCCGAACGAGGACTGGCCGATGTTCCAGCGTGCCTACCTGACCGCGCTCAGTCTCGGCATCGCCGACAAGGCGCACGGCGCGATGTTCGATGCCGTATGGAAGCCGGATGCGCCGCTGGCGATCATGAACGCCGACCAGCGCACGCTGAAGAGCCCGCTGCCGACGATCGAGGATGCGGCGAAGTTCTACGCGAAATTCGGCGTCAAGGCCGAGGATTTCGTCGGCACCGCCAATTCCTTCACGATCAGCACCAAGATGAAACAGGCCGACGCGTTCGTGCGCGCGACCGGTACCGACAGCACGCCGACGATCATCGTCGCCGGCAAGTATCGCCTGACGTTCGTGTCGGCCGGCGGCGACTGGAACCTGCTCGAACAACTGATCCACTACCTGATCCAGAAAGAAGCCGCCGGCAAGTGACGTCCTTTCCGTCCCGGCCTCCCGCGGACACGGCCTTCCGGCCTTCGGCCACCGTTCCCGCGGTGCGGGTGACGCAACAGAATCGCGGCCTGCGGCCGTGGACATTTCCTGCGAGGTAACCTGATGCTCAAGCGACTGCCCAGCCTGCTCCTGCTGCTCCTTGGCCTGCTCGCCACGGCCGCGTGCAGCGCCGACACCACGAGCGCCGGGACGACCGCCGCCAGGACCTGGGTCGCCGGCACCGACTACGCGCTGATCGAACCGCCACAGCCGACCTCGACCGGCGACAAGATCGAAGTCGTCGAGGTGTTCTCGTATGCCTGTCCGCACTGCGCGCACTTCCAGCCGTACGCGGACGAGCTGAAGAGCAAACTGCCGGCGAATGCGCAATTCGTGCTGATTCCCGCCGTGTTCAATCCGTCCTGGGAACCGTTCGCGCGTGCGTTCTACACCGCGCAGGCGCTCGGCCTGGTCGACAAGACCCACCAGGCGCTGTTCGACGCACTGCACCGCGACCACCTGCCGCTCGGTTCGCTCGAGGCGCTGGCGAACTTCTACGCCGGCTACGGCGCGACGAGCGGAAATTTCCTGTCGACCGCGAACTCGTTCGTGATCGACGCAAAGATGTCGCGCAGCGCGGACCTGCTGCGCAGCTACGGCATCGAAGCCACGCCCACGCTCGTGGTCAACGGCAAGTATCGCATCGGCGCGAACTCGCAGCACAACATCGGCTTTGCCGAGATGGTCCAGATCGCGCTGTATCTGGTGCAGCAGGAAGCGAAGGCCGGCGCCGCCAAGCACTGACACCGTTCTCCCAGCGTATCGACGCGAAATCCATTGCAAGAGCCGGGACGCGGATCAACGCGGATTTCGCGGATCAGGAAAGGTCTGCCCGATTCGTTTCTGCTCTATCCGCGTTCTTGCGCGCAATCCGCGTCGAAAAAAGCGCCGGCACGGTTGCAGCGCCGGCCGCCGCGGGCTTGCGGCGGGCGCGGCGCGGCCGTAGGCTCGGACGATGAAACCCGCCGCGCGCACCGAATCCGCCAAGGCCATGGCGCAATTGCAGCTGCTCAGCTGCAACATCCTCGCCGGCGGCAGCGTCGGCCGCTATCGCCACTACGTGACGCAGAGCCTGAAGCAGATGCTGCCGTCACGCAGCAAGCGCGGCAACCTCGACAATTTCGCCGGGCTGCTCGCCGACTTCGACATCGTCGGCCTGCAGGAAGCCGATGCCGGATCCCTGCGTTCGGGCTTCGTCAACCAGACGCAGTATCTGGCCGAGGCTGCCGGCTTTGCCTACTGGAGCCACCAGCCCAATCGCAAGATCGCGCAGTTTGCCGCATCGGCCAACGGGCTGTTGACGCGGATCAAGCCGACCGAAGTGCTCGACTATCCGTTGCCCGGCCGGATCCCGGGCCGCGGCGCGCTCTGGGTGCGCTTCGGCGAGGGTGACACGAAGCTCGTGTTCGTGGTCGCGCACTTGTCGCTCGGGCCGGCCGCGCGCAAGCGACAGTTTGCGTTCCTGGCCGAACTGATCGGCAAGCAACCGCATGTCGTGCTGATGGGCGACCTCAACTGCACGGTGCACAGCGACGAGCTGAAATCGCTGTTCGGCAAGACCTCGCTGGCACCGCCGGCCGAGACGCCGCCGTCGACGTTTCCGAGCTGGCGCCCGCGCCGCGCGATCGACCACATCCTGACGACGCCGAGCGTGCGCGTGGAAGCGCTGTGGACATTGCCGCATCCGGTCTCCGACCACCTGCCGCTCGCCGCGCGCGTCAGCGTGCCGCTCGAGATCGCGCCGCGCGGCTGATTGAACAACCCGCATGGCGTGGAGGCGTGCTCGGGTCGAGGCGCACTCGATGAAGAGCGTTGGAACGCCGATTGCGCCGATCAAGGCGGATTTTCCGAAGTTCAGCGATACGCCCGCCATCATCGGGCGCGTACTGCCCGGCATGTGCATGGCGTCCACGAAACACTCAAGCCTCGTAGCCGAATCGCTCCAGCATCGGTCGCAGAATCGGCAACACCGGCTCGAAGGCCTCGCGATACGCATGCCAGCGGTTCACCGCATTGCGATTGACGCCCTGCGTCACTTGCACGTAGCTCGGCGTGCTGATGAAGCCCTTGCCGCGCGCGTGCTCCGCGTAGCGCTTCAGCGGTTCGGCATCCTCGATGCCGAGGAAATGGGCAAGCCGCGCGACATGCTCGTCGAAGTGCTCGACGACCGACTCGTAGCGCCACTCGAGCACGCGCGGCGCGAACACCTCGGCATTCGCGAACCATTGCTCGAAGACCTGCACGTAGCCGCGTGCCAGCCGCGGCAGGGTCGAACACAGAGTCGCGAACGAGGGCGAGCGGAACGGCAGGAAATAGCAGCTCAACAGCACGTCGCAGGGATGACGCAGGCACAGGATGATATGCGTCTCGGGATACAGCCGCATGATCATGGGCAACGCGAGCATGTTGAGCGGGTTCTTGTCGACCAGGCGTTTGACGCCGAGGTCGGGCACCACCTTCGCGACCAGGCCGTCGTAGACCTGGCGCAGCATGCCCGCTTCCTCTGCGGTCAGCGCCGCCAGCGCCGCAGGGTACGGCTGGCCGGCGTGTTCCATGCGCTCGAGCAGGTCGTAGATGAAGGCACGCTCGTCCATCGAGCGGAAGTCCGGATGGGCGTCGAGCATCTGTTCGAGCAAGGTCGTTCCCGAGCGCGGAAAGCCGACCACGAACACGGGGCCTTGCTCGGCCGGCGGTGGCAGCGTGGTCCAGTCAGCATGCTCGCGATGCGAGACGCGCTGCTCGACCATCGGCAGGGACTGGGCGTTCGCGTCGACCAGTTTCGGCGCGATGTAGCGTAGCGACTCGAGTTGCTCCGCGTGCGCCAGACGGATGGCGGCCAAGGCTTGTTCGGGACGCTTGAGTTTGTCGAGCGCGGCGCCCAGGCCGAACGCGGCGGCGGCACGCTGCGCGGGAGAGTCTGCACGGTCGAGCATCGCCTGCCACCACTGCGCCGCGCCGGCATGGTCGCCGTGGCGCACGCATAGTTGCGCGCGCGCGTGCCAGATATCGTGGTGCAACTCGCCCGATGCATCGGACGGCGAGGCAATGGCATCGAAAGGAATCTTCGCGAGCTCGGCATCGGCCTTGTCGAGCTGGTTGCTGCGTTCAAACAGCAGGCAGCGCTGCGCGGCAAGGCGCCAGGCTGCGATCGCGGCAGACGGTGCATCGCTCGGCAGGATGGCCTGATCGAGCACGGCGAAGGATCTGGCCTGCTCGCCGCGGGTGGACAAGACGTTGGCCAGCGCCAACGCCTGATCCAGCGCTTGCGGCGGCCAGGGCGCGTCGCCTTGCAGCATGGCGTCCTCGCCGGGCACGTCGCCGCAGGCGTGACACGCCAGCGCGCCTTGCACTCGCGCGTCGACATAACCGGGCGCCAGTCGCACCGCTTCGAACTGGCTGGCGCGCGCTTCCTGCCAGTGTTGTTGTTGCGCATGCAACAAGCCAAGGTGGTAATGGAGTTGCGCCTCGTTTGGCGCGAGTGCGATGGAGCGCCGCAGTGCGTGCTCGGCCTCTGCGAATTCGCCGGCCTGCTGCGCGGTGATGCCGAGGTTGTTCCAGTATTCGGGCACGTTCGGCTTGAGCCGCACGAGTTGTCGCAGCACTGCCACGGCTTCGCGGTTGCGGCGCAGGGAATGGAGCGCCAAGCCGTAGGCGAGCAGGGCGGTTTCGTTGCCGTCGAGCGCGCGTGCAGGCAGCCTCTCGACGAGCGCGACGACCTGCGCCATGTCTCCCGACCGGAAAGCCTGGGCTATGCCCGCCGTAACCTGTTCGCTCATGAAAAGCACTGTAGCCCATGCGACAAAAAGCGGGGACCTGCCCCGCTTTTCGCCTTTCTTGACTACGCTTGCAACCGGCGATCAGAACTTCACGGTCACGCGCCCCCAGTAGTAGCGGCCCAGTGTGTCGTACGTCGCCGTATCGACGTTGTAGTTAAGGCCGTTCTGGTAAATGATCGGTGGAGTGCGATCGGTGATGTTGTCGACGCCGATGTCGAACGAGGTATGCCACGCCGGGATGACGTAACCGATCTTGGCCGCGTGGTACGTGACGGAATTCCGCGGCAAGGTACTGGAAACGCCGGGCGGCAGGTTGATCGGATCGATGTAGGCATTCAATTCGTTGAAGTGGTCGATGTAGCGCGTCTGCCACTGCGCCGACCAGTTGTCAAGGTTCCAGTTCAACGTGACGGAAGCGCGCACGCGGGCGAGGTTGCCGTATTGCTGGGTATAGCTGCCGGCATAGTTCGCGCTGGTTCCGCCGGGAATATTTACCTTGTAGGTTCCCGTGTAGGTGCTGTTGAACGCCACCGCGAACCTGCCCGGCACAAAGAACTCCGGCAGCCGGTAAGAGACATTGAAATCGACGCCGCTGGTGCTGAGCTGGCCAAGGTTCGTTTCCGAAGCGGAAATGTAATAGATGCTCCCCGGATCGACGCCGCCGACGTAGCGATGGATGAGCCCGCAGTACGGGCTGGAGTCGTTGCTCGCACAGTTGTCGAGCACCGTCTGTGGTGCCAACGGAGTGAGCAGGTCTTTCAGCGTGATGTGCCAGAAGTCGAGCGAGCCGGACAGTCCTTCCAGCCATGACGGCGAATAGACGAAGCCGAAGTCGAACGATTTGCCGTGTTCCGGACGCAGGTTCAGGCCGGCCACTGAGCCGCCTTCGTACAGACCGGTGATCTGGCCATAACCCGAGGGGTTCCAGTTGACCGGTACGAACTGACACAGCTGCTTGTGCGAAGCGAGGTAGCTCGCCGGCTGGTTGAGGCACGGATCGATGACCGTCGGATTGGTCGCGGTCGGACCGTCGTAGAGTTCATCCGGGTTCGGTGCGCGGAACACCTGCGAGGCGGTGCCGCGCACGAGCAGATCCTCGATCGGCTTCCATTCGACCGCGAGCTTCCAGTTGGTCCGCGTGCCGCTGACATCGTAGTCGGAAGCGCGCACTCCGACATCGATGTTCAGCGTCTTGGCGAATGGCGCATCCGCCAACAGCGGGAACAGCGATTCGGCATAGAATTCCTTCACGCTGGTGGTGCCGTGCGCCGGCGAACCACAACCTTCGGCGAGAATGCCGCAGGTGAAGTTGGTCAGGTCGAGGACCGCGTCGCTGGTGACCTGGTAGTCCATTTCGAGCTTGCGGTACAGCGCGCCGGCCGACAACAGCGCCGTGCCGGCGGGCAGCTGGAACAGATCGCCGGAGACGTTGAATGCCGCTTCCTTGCTGGTGTTCGTCTTGCGGTATTCCGGATTGTCGGTGATGGTGATCGGCAGGGTTTCCTGCGCGAACGGGTTGCCGCCCGCATTGATGGCCGCCTGAAAGCCGGCGATGTTGATCTCGTGGAAGTCTGTCTGGTTGCGGTTGGCATGGCCGTAATTGAGGCTCAGGTCCCAGATCCAGGAGCTCGAGCCGAGCACGCCCTTCAGGCCCGTGATCAGGTCGAGATTGGTGGTGTCGAAGGTGTGCAGGCGCGTGCCGGCGCCGGTCAGGCGCAGACGCAGCGAGCCGATCGGGTCCGTCGGCAGCGTCCCCGGCGGGCAAACCAGCGAGCAGAAGGTGATGCCGAACGGGTTGATCGGATCGTTGGCCGGGATGTACCAGCCATCGCCCGGATTGGTCGGCGCCGGGCCGTCCTGACCGGACGAGTGCGTATGGTTGTAGAAGAAGTCGGCGTAATAGGTCAGCGCGTCGTTGATCTTGTAGTTGCCGAGCACGAAGCCGTTGGTGCGCTCCTGCGCGGTCTGGATGTAGTTGTACGCATTGTAGTTGAACGCGTCCGTGGAACCGTGGTAGCAGCGGTAGTCGCTGAGCTGGGTTCCATCGCCCGAGTTTCTGATGACTCTGGCCCCGCTGCCGCAACCATAAGGAGCCAGCAACGGGCTGCCCGCGGGCAGCACGACGGTACCCTGCGGAGTCTGGCTTGAACCCTGCCTGGACGGTCCGGAAGCGTACAGGTAGTACTGGTAGCTCGAGTAGTCGCGTGCGGTGGCGAGCACCGGGTCGTACTTGTTGTAGTTCAGACCGCCGACAATATTGCCGCGCTCTCCGTTGTCACCCACGGTAAGCGAGATGCCGTGGCGATGGCCGTCGCTTTGGCCGGAGATGCCTTCGTCGGCGCTCACTTCGATACCTTTGAAATCCTTGCGCAGTATGAAGTTGGCCACGCCACCGATTGCGTCCGAGCCGTAGGCGGTGGTGGCGCCCTGGGCCAGCACCTCGATGCGCTCGATCATGTTGAAGGACAGCATGTTGATGTCGGGGTTGGCCAGGCGATGGCCGTCGACGAGCATCAGCGTGCGTTGTGTGCCCATGCCGCGCAACGAGATGCGCGAGGCACCGTCACCGCCTTCCAGCGTCGGACTGGCGACGCCGCCGCCGTTGCTGTTGTTCTGCGGGTTGGTGGCATAGCCGGAGAAACTCGGCAAAGCCTGCAACACGTTGCCGAGGGTCGGATTGCCGTTGTTCTCCAGCGTTTGGCGGTCGAGCGTCACGACCGGGTTGGCGGTTTCGGTGTCGACGCGGCGGAGCAGCGATCCGGTGACCTCGATGGCTTCCAAGGTCTTGGTGTCTTTCGGCGGTGGGGCCTCGCTGTCCGGGGTGGCGCTTTGCGCGTGGATCAAGGTTGCAGCGGATGCGAGTCCGACCGAGAGGGCCAGGCGCACTGCAAAAGACAAGGAATTTTGTTTGCTATGCATGATCACTCCCAACGATAGTGGCGGCAGTAGCGACAAGCGATTCTCGACGGGAATCGCAACTTAGGTTCGCGGTTGGCGGCGAGCGGTATGCCGATCGCAATACCCCAGCGAAGCGAGAGGACCATCCTGAAACCTTCAAACGGGGGAATTTTCCGGAGTCCAGGAAACCAGACGCACGCCCTTCTTGCGATCGCTCCCTGAACGGCTAGCGTAAATAATTTGTAAACATGTGTCACGATAATTACATAAAGACGGACCGTTTGGCCATATCCCGCGCTACCTCGAGCGCCCAGAACAGCGCTGGCATCAGTTACACTGTGATGACCTTCTCGCGTTCATCGTGATGTCCATCCGCCTGTTTCGCCTGATGATTTTTGCCGCCACCCTGATGGCTGGCCGGGTTGCCGCCGCGACCGCGCCTGACCCGAGCGAACTTGCCCGGCAACGCGAACAGTTCCCGCTGGTCTGGGAAGCCGCGCGCCACCTGCCGGACGATGGCTGGCGCCGGCTCGCGACCGGCCTGGAAAGCTACCCGTTGTTCCCGTATCTGGAACTGGCCGCGCTGCAGCGGCGCATCGCCGACGTCAAGCGTCCCGAAGTCGACAAATTCCTGGCCGCGTGGCCAGACAGCCTGCCCGCGCAGACGCTGCGCGAAGCGTTCCTGCTCGAGCTGGCCAAGCGCAACGACTGGAAGGATTTCCTCGCCCTGTTTCCACCGGCCGCACCCGGCCGGGAATTGCAGTGCGATGCACTGCAGGCACGTCTGGCGCTGGGGCAGCCACTGGATTTCAAGCGTGACATCGAACCGCTCTGGCTGACACCGGTCGCGTTGCCGGGCGCCTGCGATGCAGCCGTGCACTGGGCCAAAGATCACGGCAAGCTGTCGGCCGAGTTGATCTGGAAGCGCATCGATCTGGCCGCGCGCGCCGGTACGGCCGGACTCGTCAGCGCGCTCGCGGCGATGCTCGATGGCGCCGAACGCAGCGCGGCCGAGCGCATCGCGCTGGCGACCGGCGAACCGGCAAGGGCGCTCGACGATGCAGCGGCGTGGATCGATACGCCGCGCACGCGCGAGGCAGTCGCACTGGCGCTCGAGCGTCTCGCGCGCCGCAACAGCGAGCTTGCCGAAGCGCAGTGGGCAAAGCTCGAGACGCGTTTCCGCCTCGACGCCGAACAGCGCGGTCGCGTGCTGCGCGCGCTGGCGATTTATCGTGCGACAAGCTATGCGCCCGATGCGCTGGCGCGGCTCGACGCGCTGCCGGCCGCGCTGGCCGATGACACGACGCGCGAATGGCGCGTGCGCGTGGCACTGGCGGCGCAGGATTTCGGCAAGGCGCTGGCCGCGATCGAGGCGATGCCGCCGGCGCAGCAGGCCGATCCGCGCTGGCGCTACCTGCGCGCGCGCATGCTGGTCAAGCTCGATCGCCAGAGCGACGCCACGCCGTTGCTGTCGGCGCTGGCGCAGGAAGCGAACTTTCACGGTTTCCTGTCGGCCGACTGGCTGCAGCAACCCTACGCGATTTGCCCCGACGAATACGCAGTCGACCCGGCGCAACAGGCGGCGCTGCGCAAACTGCTGGCGCGTGCGTTCGAATTCTTCGCGCTCGATCGCCTGGCCGAGGCGCGGCGCGAATGGGATTTCGCCCTGCCGCATCTGGACATGGCGAAAAAACGCGCGGCAGCCGACCTTGCCAGCGATATCGGCTGGTACGACCGCGCGGTATACATGCTGAACCAGGGCGATGACCTGCATTTGTATACATTGCGCTTTCCGCTGGCGCGGCGCGACCAGATCGTGCGCGCCGCGAAGGGCGTCGGCATCGACCCGGCGTGGGCCTACGCCATCATCCGCGCCGAAAGCGCCTGGACCACCGACGCGCACTCGGGCGCCGACGCCTGGGGCCTGATGCAGTTGCTGCCCGGCACGGCGGCGCAACTGGCGAAAGCGAACAAGGTGCGCTACGGCGGCGCGCGCGACCTGCTCGACCCGGACACGAACATCACGCTCGGCACGCGCTACCTGAGCGACATGGCGCAGCGCTACGACGGCAGTCCCTGGCTCGCCAGCGCCGCCTACAATGCCGGTGTCGATCCGGTCGGCCGCTGGCTCGAAGCGCGCGACACGCTCGAGCCGGACTTCTTCATCGAGACGATCCCGTACAAGGAAACGCGCGAGTATGTCTCGCGCGTGCTCGCGTTCAGCGTGATCTACGACTGGCGCATGCACGGCTCGGCGCTGCCGTTGTCGTCGAAGCTGCCGCGCATCGGCAGTGCCTACGAGCCGCCGGCCGCCGATGCGCCGCGCAAGGCTGTGGTTTGCACGCCACCTCGCGCGGTCGCGGCGGATCTGCAATCAGCGGCGCCGGCGAGTGCGACGGCGCAGCATCGCTAGGGCGCTGCGCGCGGCGGTATTACGTGTATAAGATCGGCGCATGAACATCTATCTCGTCGGCGGCGCGGTGCGCGATCGCCTGCTCGGACTGCCGCTGCGCGATCGCGACTACGTCGTCGTCGGCGCGCGCCCCGCTGACCTGATCGGCCGGGGCTACAAGCCGGTCGGCAAGGATTTCCCGGTGTTCCTGCATCCGCAGACGGCCGAGGAATACGCACTCGCGCGAACCGAACGCAAGACCGGGCCGGGCTATCACGGATTCGCCTTCGACGCCGCGCCGGACGTGACGCTCGAAGACGACCTGCGCCGTCGCGACTTGACGATCAACGCCATGGCGCAGGACACGGACGGCGCGCTGGTCGATCCGTTCGGCGGCGCGGCCGACCTCGAGCGCCGCGTATTGCGGCATGTGTCGCCGGCTTTCAGCGAAGATCCGGTGCGCATCCTGCGCGTGGCGCGCTTTGCCGCGCGATTTGCCGTGCGGGGTTTTCGCGTTGCGGACGAAACGCTGGCGCTGATGCGCCAGATGGTGCGCGCCGGCGAAGTCGACCACCTGCAGGCCGAGCGCGTCTGGACCGAAACGCGCAAGGCGCTGGCCGAACCGACGCCGAGCGCATTCATCGGGACCTTGCGCGACTGCGGCGCGCTCGAGGTGCTGTTCCCCGAAGTCGACGCACTGTATGGCGTGCCGCAGCGCGCCGAATATCACCCGGAAATCGATACCGGCGTGCACGTCGGCATGGTGCTGGACATGGCCGCGCGCCTGGCGCCGGGCGATGCGCTGATCGGCTGGTGCGCGCTGACGCACGACCTGGGCAAGGCGCTCACGCCATCCGGCAAGCTGCCGGCGCATCCGGGCCATGAGCACGCCGGCATTGCACCACTCGAGGCCTTGTGCGCGCGGCTGAAAGTCCCAGCGGAGTATGCCGCGCTCGCGCTGCTGGTGTGCCGCCTGCACCTGCTGGCGCATACCGCGTTCGATCTGAAGCCCGCGACCGTGCTCGGCCTGTTCGAACAACTCGATGCCTTCCGCCGGCCCGAACGCCTGCGCCAGTTCCTGCTCGCCTGCGAAGCCGACAAGCGCGGACGCCTCGGCCAGGCCGAATCGGACTATCCCCAGGCACCGTTCCTGCGCGCGGCATTCGCCGCGGCAACGCAGGTCGACACGCGACCGTTTCTGGATCGCGGGCTCGCCGGCCCGGCCATCGGCAGCGCTATCCGCGAGGCGCGGGTCCGCGCGATCGCGGAGGTTGCCAGGCCCTGAAGCCTGCCGTGCCGCGACTGCGCCGGCATCGGCACTACGGCTGGCAAGCGCTGAACGTGTTGGCGAAGATCAGATCGCCGTTCACGTTGACATTGAACGACGCGCTGCCCGCGGCGAACGCCGACGCGATCGCCTGCAGCTGCCTTCCGCTGCCCACGGCATAGAACCGCATGCCGGGGAACTGGGCGATGCCGCCGGACACGATCGCAGCAGCAACCGTGGCGCCGCTGCAGGCGTTGAGGCTCAGTTGCACCTGGCTGGTGTTGTCCGCGGTCTCGACGTTGCCGGCAGCATCCTCGATCGCGACTGCAACGTTGATGGTGTTTCCGGCCATCAGGTCGACCGGCTGCAGCGTGAATTGAAGCTTGGCTGCGTTGCCCGCCCTGACCGCGATCGACGTGCTCGTCGCCGCGGCCAACGACGCATCGGTCGCGGTCAGCGTATAGCTGCCAACCTTGTCGATCGACAAGCCGTTGATCGTCGCAACGCCGTTCGTCGTGGCGGCGATGGTGATTCCGCTCAGCGTTGCACCGGCGGGCGTGGTCAGCGCAATGCTGACCACGGAAGAATTGCCGGTGACCGTGTTGCCGGCAGCGTCCTGCACGGTGACCCCGACACTGAAGCCTGCGCCCGACGCCAGGCTGGGTGGCGGCTGCGTCGTAAACGCGAGTTTCGCGGCCGCGCCGTGCGAGATCGAGATCGACGAACTGACCGCCGCCGTCAGTCCGGCATCCGTCGCCGTCAGCGTATAGCTGCCGGTCTTGTCGATCGACAGTCCGGAGAATGTCGCGACGCCCGCGACCGCATTCACCGTTTTTGTTCCGGCCAGCGTTGCGCCGTTCGGCGTCGTCAGCGCGAGTGTCACCGCGGAGGTATTGCCGGTCGCCACGTTGCCGAACGCGTCCCGGATCGTCACCGTTGCGCCGAAAGGTCCACCCGCTACCGCCGTAGCCGGAGGCTGCGTCGTGAACAGCACGTTCGCCGCCACCGCGGGCGCGATGTTGAACGCCGTGCTGGTATCGCCGGTCAGGCTGCCGTCGGTCGCCATCAACGTGTAGCCGGTGCCGACCTTGTTGAGCGTGATGTCGCTGAACGTGGCGATGCCGTTGGCCGCATTCACCGTCAGCGTGCCGCCCAGCGTCGCGCCGCCGGGATTGCTGCCGAGCTTCAGCGTCACCGCCGAGCTGTTGCCGACGACGATGTTGCCGCTGACGTTCTCGACACTGACCTTGATCGCGGCGAGCGCGGTGCCGGCAACGCCGTTTGCCGGCTGCGTGGTGAATTTGAGTTTCGTCGCGGCCGGCCAGTTGGCCACCAGATTCGCCGCGTTGATGCTGCCAAGGCCCGTCGCGAAGTCCCATCCGGTCGTCGTGCCGTAGGCCGGCTGGTAGCTCGACGTCGACGTCGACAGCACGCCGTTGGTACCGGATGGCCGATAGCAATTCGGCGTCCCGCCGGGGCAGTTCACGTCGATGTCGCCCTGCGTCACGTCGTAGAACGTGCAGGTACTGCTGACCGTATTGCCGTTGCTCGAATTGCAGCCGGAACTGCCGCCGGCGCCGTACTGCGCTGCGGCCAGCTGGTAATAGGTCGGATTCGGGTTGCCCATGCCGTTGCCGTGTTTCTGCTCGACCAAGGCGTGGATGCCGGCCAGGATCGGCGCCGAAAACGAGGTACCTCCGGCACCTGCCCAGCCGCTCGGCGCGCCGGTGCATGGCTTGCCGTAAACGGCGTTGTTGTTGTTCGGATCCTGTCGCGGATCGGAGAAGCAGTACACGTAATAGTGATTCCAGACACCGTTTGCAGCGAACAGCGAAACGTCGGGAAGATCGCGCACGTGATCGTTCGGATTGCCGAGGATGCCTGCTTGCCACGACGGCTTGGCCGTGCCGGCGCAACTGCCGCCTACTACGCCGCTGCTGGCCGGCGCGCCGCTCGAGCAGCCGCTCGGACCGCCGCTGCCGGCGGCAAAGTCGAGGAAGTTCGCGCCGGCTGCGCTATTGCAGAACCCGGCGCTGCCGTAGGTCGTGGCAAAGCCTTCGAACGAGGCGATCAGCTGGCTCGCGCAAGAATCGTTCCACGGAATCTCGTTGATGTACGACTTGGCCGAGCCGTAGGTCGCGGTGTTCGAGGTATTCCAGTACGTGTTCGTGGTGCCGGCAAACGTGTCGCCGAAATCGGTGCCGCCGACGGCAACGTTGTACGGCGTCGAAGCCAGCCCATTGACGCCGATGCCGTACTTCGCCTGCGTCATGTCGGCATTGGTGAAGCAGCCGGCCGCACCCTGGTCGCCGGATGACACGAACAGCGAGATGCCCTTGGTCAGCGCCTGCTGGTAGGTGGTCGACACGAACGCGTTGGCGCTTGCCCCGAGCGCCGCTTCGCACTCGCCGTAGCTGATGCTGATGATGTCCGGCGGCGTCGCGTTGGCGTTGACCAGGTTCGCCAGCGCGTCGAACAGGTTCGCGCACGACACCAGCTGGATCGTCGCGGACGGCGCCGCAGCGGCAGTCCATTCGACGTCGAGCGTCGCCTCGGAATCGTCGCCGATGATCGCGCCGGGATCGGTGCAGCCCGGATGCACCTGGCTGAACAGCGACGTGCCGAGCCCGAACACCGAGCGGAACGTGTTGATGTCCGCGAGTGCGTAGATGTCGGTGTCTTCGATCAACGCGATCGTGATGCCCGTGCCCTTGGTGTTCGCGCTGAACAGCGGACCGAGGTTGTAGATGGTCGCCAGGTCGGCCGGCACGACCGCGCGCGCGCCGCCGGTGACCGAATAGTCCGGCGCGATGCGCGGCTGCAAAGCCGGCCGCGGCCGGAAATCGTGCAGCGCGACGACGCCATTGACTGCCGGAGCCAGCGCCAGCGGAATGCGCGGGTTGGCCAGGTTCGCGTAATGCATGACGCCGTTGACCTGGAGCGCGTCGATCTGTGTTGCGAACGCACGACGCACCAGCCCCGCCGTTCCGGAAAACGCGATCGTCATGCCGCTTTCGTAAACGCGGTCGACCGAAAAACCCTGCGCCTGCAGCCACGCCACGACGCTGTCGATGTCCTGCTGCGCCGGCCCGTACAGCGCGCCGAACTGCGTCGCGTCGAGCCACTGGTGATAGTAGGGCGATGCCGGATCCTGCTGCGCGTCGATCAGCGCGGCGAGCGCGGCCTCGCGCTCGGCCGGCCGGCGCAGCTGCAACATCAGTCCGGGCAGCGCAAAGTCATCGGCCACCGGCCCGCGGTCATTGCCGGCCTCGAGTACCTCGGGACGCACGTTGCCGGCCAGTTGTGTCGTCTGCGTAGGGTCGACCGCGTGCGTGATCAGCGGCACCGCCGGCGGCGTATCCGGCAAGGTCGCCGCGCGTGAGTCCGGCGCGCCCGACCAGAGGGCGACAGCCAGCACGATGCCGCGGAAAATTCGATGGATGTCAGACATCCTGTCCCTGCCTCTGGTTCACGTCGGACGCGCTCGGCAAAAAATGCCCTGCGCCGCGATTCTGCCCGAACGGACGAAAAAAAACGTCAGGCCGTCGTCAGATCGACGACGGCCCCCGGACTTTTTGTCGGCGGTACGATCCCATGCCCGTTCAGAGCCGGCAGCCATCGAAACCATCAGCGAAGACCATGCCGGCATTGGACTGGACGATGAAACCCGCGCTGTCGCCGCTCAAGGCTCCGGTCTGCGCCTTGATCGTCAAGGTCGCCGGGTCGGTGACCGAGTAGAACCGCTGCAGGGAATCGAGTGTCGCCACGCCATGTGCCATCGTCGCGCTGCCGATCGCAATGTCGCCGCCGCAAGCCGTTATCGTGAAGTCGACCATGCTGGCGTTGTCGTCGATCACGTCGCCGAGCGCATCCTCCATCGTGACGGCGATCGTGGCCAGCGTATTGCCCGCGATCACCGCGGCGGGCTGGGTCGTGAAGGCCAGCAGCGCCGGCGGCCCGGCAACGACCGTGAACGACTGCTGCGACGCCGGCGCCGCCAGGTAGTTGGCATTGCCGGCCTGGGTCGCATCGATCTTGCACGAGCCGACGCCGATGAACGAGACATGCGAGCCGCTGACGCTGCCGTCGAGCTGACACACCGATGCCGCACCGGCATCGATGGCAAGCGCGACTGCCAGGCCCGACGTTGCCGAAGCCAGCACCTGGTAGGTCGCGCCACCGGCCGACGCGTCGAGCGGCGCTGCCGAATCGAACGAGATCGTCTGCGCGGCCTTGCCGACGCTGAAGGACTGCTGCACCTGCGGCGCAGCGTTGTAGTTGCCGTTGCCGGCCTGATTCGCATTGATCGCGCAGCTGCCGACGCCGATGAACGACACGTGCGACCCGCTCACGCTGCCGTCGAGCGCGCAGACCGTCGCGGATGCAGCATCGATGGACAACGTGACCGCCAGCGCGGACGTGGCCGTCGCGGTCACGCTATAGGCGCTGCCGTTGTACTTGGCGCTGACCGGCGCGGTGGACGTGAAATTGATCGTCTGCGCCGCCTTGCCCACCGCGAACGATTGCTGCGCCTGCGTGGCCGCCGTGTAGTTCGCATTGCCGGCCTGGTTCGCGTCGATCTTGCAGGTGCCGACACCGATGAACGACACGTGCGACCCGCTGGTGCTGCCGTCGAGTTGGCAGACGCTGCTGGCGCTTGCGTCGATCGCGATCGTTACGGCAAGGCCCGATGTCGCCGTGGCCGTGACGGTGTACACGCTGCCGTTGTAGGTTGCGGCAACCGGCGCCGTCGATGTGAAATTGACGCTCTGCGCGGCCTGGCCGACGGCGAACGATTGCTGCACCTGCGGCGCCGCGTTGTAGCTCGGGTTGCCGGACTGATTCGCATTGATCGTGCAGGTGCCGACGCCGACGAACGACACTTGCGAGCCGCTGGCGCTGCCGTTGATCGAACACACCGTCGCCGATGCGGCCGCGATCGTCAGCGTCACCGGCAGACCCGATGTCGCCGTGGCCGTTACGACATAGGCTGTCCCGTTGTAGACGGCGCCAGCCGGCGCGGTCGAAGTGAAAGTAACCGTCTGGTCCTGCCTGGCTGCTCCGCAGCCGGCAAACTTGAGCGAGCCGATGCGCGTGCTCCAGTTGAACGTGCCGTCGGCCTTGAGGTACTCGTTCGTGTACCAGAACGTGCAGTCGTCGCTCGGATCGATTGTCATCGCGCTGTAGTCGCCCCAGCGGTCCAGCCCGGCGGTCTGCGAGCCGCCGCCTGCGATGATCGTGGCTTCGGCCTGCATCGTGTTCAGCGCATCGCCGCTGAGCCGGCCGGTGTAGCGGATCGCCGGGTCGACCGTTGCGCTCGACACGCTGTAGCCGAGGGCCATGTTGCCGGCGCCATCCATGGCGATCGAGCCCATCCACCGAAAGCTCGAATCCGGCGCGAAAGTCGACTGCTGGTAGATCACCGGCGCGGCACCGGGACTGCGGATCTCATACCAGCGCACGCCGCTGGACGGGTTCTGTTTTGTGCCGAGCTTGACCGTATGGTTGACGACGAGCGATTCGTGGTCGCCGAAGTTGCGGTAGGCCAGCCGATGCATGACGCGGTCGCCAAGCGAGTCGAGTTTTTCGGACGTGCCCGGCTGGATGACGGCATCGCACGAGTTCGTGCTGCACGGCACGTTGAAGGCGGCCACTCCAAGGTTGGTCGGACCCGTCAACGCGGTGTTCGCCGTGGTGGCCCAGTCGACGTGGAACTTCCACAGGTTCAGCGAGTTCGTGCCGAAATTGACCATGTAGTTCGGCGCGCCTGTCGGCGGCGCCGTGGCACCGTCCAGATCGGACGGCAGCACGCCGCCGAAGCTGCTCGACAGCTGGAAGCATTGCTGCGTCGCCGCCGCGCCGGTCAGCATCGACGAGCGGTCGTAAGCGCACAGGCGCGAGCCGCTGAACGAGTTGCCGTTGAACATGTTGAATGTTTCGTAGTAGGCGTCCGGCCAGACGCCCATCTTCGGATAGTCCGGGAACGCGCTGCCGTAGGAAAACGCGTAGCGGTACCATCCGCCGGTCGCATCGGACGTGTGCGATACGGCGACGCACTGCAGGTACGGCGTCGTGCCGACCGCGAATTGCGAAATGATCCAGCGGTTGGCGGCCTTGTCGTAGACGACGATGGCGTCGCCGTCGTTGTCGTTCTCGCACTGGCCGCCGAAACCCGACCACAGCGTGTTCGTCGGCACCGGGCCGTAGACGACACTCTTGGTCGCCTTGTCGAATACGGCAAGGCCGGTATTGACGACCTGCACATACTGCGTGTCGCCGACCGCGCCGACGGTGTCCGGCGGCGCGGAATCGACACTGAACATGCCGCTCGGGCCACTGAAGCCCTCGCCGACGCCGTCGACGCCGCTCTGGAACGTCGGTGCGCTCGGGCTGCGACGCGCCGAGTCCTGCAGCGCCCCATCCGTCTGGTTCGGCGGGATATACGGCAGTGGCAGCCTGTGTTCGTCGTGCTCGTGCCAGCGCTTGTAGCCGTCCGCCTGCGGCGACGCGAGCCGCAGCGAGGGAAGCGAGTCATGCCGGGTCGCCGCCGATACCTCGACCTGGCCGGAGTCCTGCGCGTGGACGGCAACCGTCGGAAGAGCCGCAAGCGCGGCGGTGAACAGCAACGTGTATTTCATTCGGAGCAGCCCCTGGTTGCGCATGGCGTCGTGCCGGGATGTCTGTCCTTGCAGGAAGACATCGACGCGGCGCCGGCCCATTGCCGGCACCGCGCCGGCGTAGCGCGGGACTATAGAATCTTGTTCTGCCCGGGTACAAGACGATTTACATCCCGACCGTGAGCTTGCGATGAGCGGCCACAACCGGTTCAGCGATGCAGCATGGCGACCCTGAACGACTCTCCCATCTCGTCCGGCTGCATCAACCGCTTGACCTCCTGCGCCAGGCGATAGCGCGCGACTTCGTCGGCGGCCGCCGCGTAGCCGGCGGCAAACACCTCGTCGAGCCCGTTCGCGATCAGGAACTGCGCCTGCGTCACGACCGGTGGCGCATGGAAGCCGTGTGCAACGCCGGCTGCCGTCAACGCGTCGAAATCGACCCAGGCCGTGATGTCCTGCAGGCCCGGCCAGAACAACGCGTCATCGTGCGCACGATGACGGTAATGGCAGCGCAGGGTCCCGTTGAAGCGGCGTGCTGCGTAGTAGTCGGCATTCGCGTAGCCGTAGTCGATGAACCAGGCGCCGCCGCGCTCGAGCGATCGGCCGACTTCGGCCAGCCACGGCTGCAGCAATGGCCGGACTTCGGAGCAGTACGGCCGCGGCAGCGTTGCGACGGCCGGCCCGAGCGCCGTCGTGACGTCGCGTTGCAGCGCGGCGTCGGCGCCCACCTCGCGCCAGGCCAGGCGCCCATGGCCGTCGACGGCGACGGCGCGCGCGTACAAGCCGTCGCTGCGCAGGGCGAACAGTCGCACCGGCAGTGCGTCGACGACTTCGTTTGCGACCAGGGCGCCGCGCCACGGCTGGTCCGGCGGTGCATCGAGCCATTCGACCAGATGTTGCAAATGTGGACAATGCCGCACCACGCGCGTGCGCTGGCGCTCGCGCAGGTCGGCGCTGCGTTCGAGCAGGCGATAGCGGGCCGGCAATACGTGCAGCCGTTCGAGTTCCAGCAGCAGGTCGACCGCCAGCGCGCCGCTGCCGGGGCCCAGTTCGAGCACCTCACCGCCGGTTTCGCGCAGTATCGGCGCGAGCGCGCGTGCCAGACAGCGCGCGAAGACGAAGCCGAGTTCCGGCGCTGTCACGAAGTCGCCGGAGGCGCCGAATTTGGCGGCGCCGGCGCTGTAGTAGCCCAGGCCCGGCGCGTACAACGCCAGTTCCATGAAGCGCGAAAAGTCGATCGCACCGCCCGCCGCGGCGATCTCGCTGCGCATGAGCGCCTGCAGGCGCTCGCTGTGGCCGCGTTCCTCGGGTCCGGGTTCGGGCAGTTCGACGCGCATGCGGGTACTATTCGGCCGACACCGGTTCATCGTAATCCATTGTTGCTGCTGCCGTGATCGAGGCGCCATGCCCGAAGCCGAAAATTCCAGACCGGTCGCGCTGATTACCGGCGCGGCGAAGCGGGTCGGCGCAACGATCGCGCGCACGCTGCACGCCGCCGGCTACGAACTGGCGCTGCACTATCGCCATTCGCGCGCCGAGATGGCCGCGTTATGCGCCGAGTTCGAACGATCCCGTGCCGGCAGCACGCTGTCCGTTCAAGCCGATCTTGCCGACCTCGCACAGTTTTCCCGCATCGTCGAAACCTGTACTGCGCGCTTCGGCCGGCTCGATGCGCTGGTCAACAACGCCTCGTCGTTCTTCCCCACACCGATCGGCAGCGTGACCGCGGCGCAATGGGACGACCTGTTCAACAGCAATGCGCGCGCGCCGCTGTTTCTTGCACAAGCCGCGGCGCCGGCACTGCGCGCGGCGCGCGGCGCGATCGTCAACATCGTCGACGTCTACGCGCAGCGGCCCCTGGCCGGTCATCCGGTCTACAGCATGGCGAAGGCCGCGCTGGCGATGATGACGATGGCGCTGGCGAGGGAACTGGCTCCCGAGGTACGCGTGAACGGCGTCGCTCCGGGTGCGGTGCTGTGGCCCGAATCGGGCAAGGCGTACGCCGACCAGGCCACACTGATCGCGCGCACGCCGCTGCAGCGTGCCGGTTCGCCGCAGGACGTTGCCACGGCGGTGCTGTTTCTGCTGCGCGACGCGAAGTTCACGACCGGCCAGATCCTGGCGGTCGATGGCGGCCGGTCGATCGCGACCTGACCTTGGCGCCATGATCAGCGCCGCAGCGTCACGCGCTCGAACGGCAGCGAATACGCCGGATTCTCGCGCCACAGATCGAGCATCGTCTTGCCGAGCAGCGGATGCAGCGCGCGCGGCGCGATGTCGGCGAGCGGCTTTAGCACGAACGCCTGGTCGAGTTCCGGGCGCGGAATGTCGAGGTGGTTGCCGCTCTTCTGCACGAGATCGCCGTACAGCACGATATCGATATCGAGCGTGCGGCTGGAAAATCTCGGTACGTCGCGTCGGCGCCCGTGCCGGTCTTCGAGCGCGTGCAGCCAGTCGTTCAGCGACTCGGGATCGACGTCGGTGTCCAGGCCGACGGCGAGGTTGAGGAAGTCCGGCCCGTCGAAGCCGATCGCCGGGAACCGGTACACGGGCGACTCGATGATCAAGCCGAAGCGCCGCTGCAGCGCATCGAGCGCCGACCGCAGGTGACGATGCGGCTCGAGGTTTGAGCCGAGGCTCAGGTAGACGCGGGGCATGCGCTAGGGCTTTCGTCCACGCTCGATCACGACACCGACCGCCCTGGAGCCGCGCACGGCGCCGGGCTTGGACAGCTTCAGCCGCAGCCAGCCGACCTTGAATTCGTCGAGCACGATCTGCGCGCAGCGCTCGGCCAGGGTCTCCACCAGGCCGAATTCCGATTCGCGCACGAACTGCTCCAGGCGCTTGCTGACCGCCTTGTAGTTCAGGGTATGGGCAATGTCATCGCTGGCGGCCGGGCGACGGTTGTCGAACCCCA
>DATNFS010000088.1:0-26176 GCA_035606275.1 Rudaea sp. | reverse complement strand
CCGAATCCCGAATCCCATGCTTGACAAAGTCGTCATCGCCAACCGCGGCGAAATCGCGCTGCGCGTGCTGCGTGCCTGCCACACGCTCGGCATCAAGACCGTCGCCGTGCACTCGACCGTGGACCGCAACCTCAAGCACGTCGGCCTGGCCGACGAATCGGTCTGCATCGGCCCGGCGCCGGCGTCGGAGAGTTATCTCAACACGCCGGCAATCATCGCGGCGGCAGAGGTCACCGACGCGCAGGCGATCCACCCGGGTTATGGCTTCCTGTCCGAGAACGCCGACTTCGCCGAGCGCGTCGAGCAATCGGGCTTCATCTTCATCGGCCCGACCCCGAACGTGATCCGGCTGATGGGCGACAAGGTCGAGGCGATCCGCGCGATGAAGGCGGCCGGCGTGCCGTGCGTGCCCGGCTCGGGCGGCCCGCTGGGCGACGAACCGGCCGAGAACGCGCGCATCGCGCGCGACATCGGCTATCCGATCATCGTCAAGGCAGCCGGCGGCGGCGGCGGGCGCGGCATGCGCGTCGTGCATACCGAGGCGCACCTGAGCAACGCCGTGTCGATGACCAAGTCCGAGGCAAAGGCTGCGTTCGGCAACGATCAGGTCTACATGGAGAAATTCCTCGAGAACCCGCGCCATGTCGAGATCCAGGTGCTCGCCGACGGACAGGGCCACGCGATCCACCTCGGTGAGCGCGACTGCTCGATGCAGCGCCGCCACCAGAAAGTGGTCGAGGAGGCGCCGGCGCCGGGCATCACCGCCGAACAGCGCGAAACGATCGGCAAGGTCTGCGTCGAGGCCTGCCTGCGCATCGGCTATCGCGGCGCCGGCACGTTCGAGTTCCTGTACGAGAACGGCAAGTTCTACTTCATCGAAATGAACACGCGCATCCAGGTCGAGCATCCCGTGACCGAAATGATCACCGGCGTCGACCTCGTGCGCGAACAATTGATGATCGCGGCCGGCGAGAAGCTGTCGATACGCCAGTCCGACATCCGCCTGACCGGCCATTCGATCGAATGCCGCATCAACGCCGAGGATCCGAATACGTTCATGCCTTCGCCCGGGCTGGTCAAGCGCTTCCATTCCGCCGGCGGACCGGGCGTGCGCGTGGACACGCACATCTACGACGGCTACCGGATTCCACCCAACTACGATTCGATGATCGGCAAGCTGATCGTGCATGGCCGCGACCGCGACACGGCGATCGCGCGCATGCGCATCGCGCTCGGCGAACTGGTCATCGACGGCGTGAAGACGAACATCCCGCTGCAGCAGCGCATCCTGGCCGACGTCGGCTTCCACCAGGGCTGCCAGAACATCCATTACCTCGAAAAACGCATCGCCGAGGCGCGCGAGTCGGCATTGGCGCTGGGTTAGGAAACGCGCGGATGCCATCCCCGCTCAACCGACAAAGGTCAAAGGTCAATGAGCGCACGTGGCGCCTTGCTTGACTTTTGACTGCGTGACTGCCTCATGTCCTGGCTCGAACTATCGTTGACCGTGCAGGCGGAACACGAGCAGCGCGTCGAAGCCGCGCTCGAAGATCTCGGCGCGTTGTCGATCACGCTGCAGGATGCCGACGCCGAGACGCCGGACGAGCGCGCGATTTTCGAACCGGGCGTCGGCGAAACGCCGCTGTGGAACAGTGTCGTGGTGCAGGCGCTGTTCGACGCGCAATCCGATCGCGCCGGGCTGCTTCATGGCCTTGCCGACCTGGTCCCGCAACTGGCACCGGAGCAGGTTTCGTTTCGCGAAGTGGCGGAGCAGGACTGGACACGCGCCTGGATGGACCAGTTCCGGCCGATGCGGTTTGGCCGGCGCCTGTGGATCTACCCGTGGAACATCGATCCCCCCGCCGACCGCGCCGATGCGGTCATCGTGCGCCTGGATCCGGGCCTTGCGTTCGGCAGCGGCACCCATCCGACGACCGCGCTGTGTCTGGAATGGCTCGATGCGGCCGATGTAGGCGGCAAGACCGTCATCGATTTCGGCTGCGGCTCCGGCGTGCTCGCGATCGCCGCGCTCAGGCTCGGTGCCGCCCGCGTGATCGGCATCGACAACGACGCGCAGGCACTCGTTGCAAGCCGCATGAATGCCGAACGCAACGGCGTGAGCGATCGGCTGGAACTGCATCTTCCCGATGCCGCACCGTCCCTGCAGGTCGATATCCTGCTCGCCAACATCCTCGCCGGCCCGCTGCACGAACTTGCGCAGAAATTCGCCGCGTGCCTGCCTGCGAATGCGCGCCTGGTCCTGTCGGGCATCCTGCACGGTCAGGAAGCCGAGTTGTTGTCGCACTACGCACGCTGGTTCCACGATCTGCGTGTCGAGCGACGCGACGAGTGGATGCGCATCAGCGCATCGCGAATCTGAATCCCAGCTGATTTTCGCTGTAAGACCGCGGTTCACCTTGGTCTCGTAGTATGGCGCGCAAGGGGTTTTTGTATTGCGCCAATGCACACAGCCGAAAATTATCGTTAGGGAGACGCAACATGTTCGTTTCGCAATTGTTTCGAAGTACGGTCGCCGCCGCGATGATGCTGGCAGCCGTACCTGCCTTCGCCGACTTCATCGTCAACACCGACAGTGACGCGGACGACGGCAGCGATGGCGTGTGCTCCCTGCGCGAAGCGATCATTGCGGTCAACACCCAGGCGAACTATCACGAATGCACCAGCGTCAACACCGGCGAGTCGGCCGTCTCCTTCGCGATTCCGCCGGGCGCCGGCGAGACGCACGTGATCGCGCTGAACAGCGCGCTGCCGGCGATCAGCCACTTCATCAACATCGACGCGACCGGGCAGAACGGCGCGACGTGCACACCGATCCCGAACCTGCGCGTGCAGATCTCCAATCCCTCCGGTCTGGCGATCGACGGACTGACGTTCGATTTCGGCTCGGATTTCAGCAGTGTCAGCGGACTGGTCGTTTCCGGTTTCTCCTCGACCCAGAAGGCCGGGTTGTTGATCGCGTCCAATGACGTTGCCGTCAGCTGCATGATCTCGGGCACCAATGCCTCGGCAACGAGCGCGGCCCCGAACTACTACGGCATCTACATCAATGGCCAGAGCGCGAGCATCGGCGTCGCCTCGTCCACTGCATGGTCACCCAACCTGATTTCCGGAAACAGCAAGACCAACATCTATGTCGACGCCGGCGGCGCCGATACCGTGATATCGGGCAACTACATCGGCGTCGACGCCAGCGGTGTCACGCCATTGCCCTCGACCTTCGGCATCTATGCGAACGGCGTCGCCGGCCTGCAGATCGGAAATCCGGGCGGCGACGGCCCGGTCGAACATCGTCGCAACATCATCGGCATTTCCAGCGTTGCGTCGACCACATCCGTCGACGTCGAATTCGTCAACTCGATCGACAACGTGCTCGCCGGCAACTACATCGGCGTCGCGGGCGACGGCCAGACCGCGATCCCGATCGGATCCGGTATCGCCGTCGTCGTGTTCAAGGGCACTCGCACGCTGATCGGCTGCGACGGCAACACGGCCGCTGACAACTGCCGCAACCTGATCAGCAACGGCAGCGGTATCGCCATCCAGAACTTCGAAGGCAGCGACAGCACCGCAGTCGTGAGCAACTTCATCGGCGTGGCGGCCGATGGCACGACCGCGTTCCCCGGCAACGTCAATACCATCGGCATCGACATGCTCGGCGCCGATACGCTCGTGGCGCGCAACTACATCACGACCGGAAATTCGGGCATCGGCATCCGCCTCGGGCCCAATTCGCTCGACGTGACGCCGGTATTCCTGAACCAGACCACGGCCGGCAGCCAGGGCGCCACCCTCGACTCGTCGGACAACTGCGTGCAGGGCAATGCGATCGGCGGAGTCCTCGTCAACGATGCCTCCAATCCAACCGTCGCGTCGACCGATTTCGTCAGCAACTGGTGGGGCGCCGCGGACGGGCCTGCGCCAAACGGCAGCGGCAATGCGGCATCGAGCAATGTCAACTATGCCCCGTTCCTGACCGCGCCCTCGATCTTCTGCGGCCTGAATCCGGATCACATATTTGCGAACGGTTTCGAGTGACGCGTCGCCCAGGCGCAACGGAAGGACGACCGCTTTGCGCTAAAATCGGGCCATGTACACCCAATGTCCCGAATGCCTGACGATCTACAAGATCGCGGCCGACCTGATCGGCCAGGGTCACGGCAGCGCGCGCTGCGGACATTGTGCCGCGACGTTCGACGTCTTGCGTTCGCTCGCCGATGGCCTTCCGGTCGAATCGTTCGATCTGCTGCCGCTGCACAATGTCGAAAACGTGCCGCCGCAACTGGTCGTACCGGCACTGCGTCCGGGCGGATCGCAGCAGGCGCTGCTGTTCGATCCCGACGAACGCATGCGCCGGCCGGCGCCTTCGCGCCCGTCCGCACCGGCGTTTGCGCGCGAATCGGCCACGGCCTACCATTCGGCGCGCAACTGGCCCTGGCTGCTGGGCGCGACCGTGCTGGGGTTCTGCCTGCTCGCCCAGATCGGCTACGCCAAACGCGGGCTGCTGCTCGATGACGCGCGTACGCGCCCGTGGCTCGAGCGCGCCTGCACGACGCTCGGCTGCCGCCTGCCGTTGCGCCACGATCCGGCGCACCTGGCCCTGCTGTCGCGCGACATCCGCCCCCATCCTTCGGTCGCCAACGCGCTGATCATCTCGGCCAGCCTGCGCAACGACGCCGCGTTCGCGCAGGCATTTCCCGACGTCGACATCATCCTGTCGGACCTCGACGAGAACCGCATCGCGATGCGTCGCTTTCACCCGCAGGAGTATCTCGGCGATGCGCGCACGATCGCCGGCGGCATGACGCCCGGATCGACCACCGCGCTCGTGTTCGAGGTTGCCGATCCGGGCAAGAACGCGGTCGCGTTCGAATTCAAGTTCCATTGACCCGATGACGCGCGGTGATGTCCGTGCGGGCGGCAGCACGGATGCGCACGACGGCGAAAGCACGCGGGCAGTGCGCCGACACAGTTAATGCGAAACACCAGCATCGCGTCGCAAGTGCATGCGTTGCTTCGAGTCTGTGCGTTGCACCACCGAAACATCGTCGACAGCACTTATCAAGTCGATTGCGCGGCGCTACAATTCCCGCCCGCTTGCCAAGCCAGGCCCCGGCAGCGGATCACGCAAGTAAGAACCCATCGGGGAAATCCGCCGTCGTGAATGCCGCTGCCCTGCGTGCCGAACAGGTATCCGAGTCGACCTTGCAACCCGCGCTGCGCGAATGCGTGGCACGCGCGGTGCGTCGCTATCTGCATGATCTGGATTCGCAGATGCCCGACGGGCTCTACGATCTGGTATTGCAGGAGGTCGAAACGCCGCTGCTGCGCGAAGTGCTGGCCTGGTCCGGCGGCAACCAGAGCAAGGCCGCCGCCGCGCTCGGCATCAATCGCGCGACGCTGCGCAAGAAGCTCGGGCTGCACGGCATCGGCTGAAGGGTCGCGGCGGCACCAGCGCCGCCGCGCCGGCTGCGGCACCGATCGATGCCGCGCGTGTCCGCGGCGCGTATAATCCGCGGCCCCACCGGATCAAGCCAAGGCAATGGACGACTCCGACCTGCAACCCGTGCGGCGCGCGCTGATCAGCGTGTCGGACAAGACCGGCCTGGTCGATATCGCGCGTGGGCTCGGCGCGCTCGGTGTCAGCCTGATCTCGACCGGCGGCACGGCGCGCACGCTGCGCGAGGCCGGCCTCAAGGTCAGCGAAGTCAGCGAGGTTACCGGTTTTCCCGAAATCATGGACGGGCGCGTCAAGACGCTGCATCCGCGCATCCACGGCGGACTGCTCGGGCGCCGCGAGGTCGATGCCAAGGTCATGCAGGAACACGGCATCGAGCCGATCGATCTGCTCATCGTCAATCTGTATCCGTTCGAGGCAATCACGGCAGCGCCCGACTGCAGCCTCGAGGAAGCGATCGAGAACATCGACATCGGCGGCCCGGCGATGCTGCGCGCCGCGGCGAAGAACCAGGATTACGTCGCCGTGGTCGTCGATCCGGCCGACTACGCCGAGCTGCTGCAGATGCTCAGCGAACGCAACGGCACTACCGCCGGCCTGCGCCGGCGCATGGCGGCCAAGGCCTTTGCGCATACGGCCCGTTATGACGGCCTGATCGCGAACTGGCTCGGCTCGCACATGAACACCGACCACACCAACCCGTTCCCGCCGCAGCTCCAGCTCAGTTTCACGCGGCGCGCCGAATTGCGTTATGGCGAAAATCCGCACCAGACCGCGGCGTTGTACCTGGAATCGCGTCCGCCGGAAGGCACCGTTGCGACGGCACGCGTGCTGGCCGGCAAGGAACTGTCGTACAACAACATCGCCGATGCCGATGCCGCCCTCGAATGCGTCAAGGCGTTCCACAAGGCACCGGCCTGCGTGATCGTCAAGCACGCCAATCCGTGCGGCGTGGCGCTCGGCGGCAGCGCGCTGGAAGCATACGACCGCGCCTATGCCACCGACCCGGTGTCGGCGTACGGCGGCATCATCGCCTTCAACCAGGCGCTCGACGGCGCGACGGCCGCGGCAATCCTGGAACGCCAGTTCGTCGAGGTGGTGATCGCGCCGGAAGTCGACGATGCTGCATTTTCCCTTTTTTCGAAAAAGCCGAACGTGCGCCTGCTGGCCTGCGGCCGCTGGAGCCAGCAGACGGAACCGACACTCGACTTCAAGCGCATCAGCGGCGGCCTGCTGGTGCAGGAATCCGATCGCGACACGCTGATGCTCACCGACCTCAAGGTGGTCAGCAGGCGGGTGCCGGACGCGGCCGAACTGCACGACCTGCTGTTCGCATGGCACGTGGCGATGTTCGTCAAGTCCAATGCGATTGTGTACGCCCGCGGCGGGCGCACGATCGGCATCGGCGCCGGACAGATGAGCCGCGTGGTCAGCGCCCGGATCGCGGCGATGAAGGCAGCCGAGGCCGGCCTCGCGGTCCAGGGCAGTGTCATGGCGTCCGATGCGTTCTTCCCGTTCCGCGACGGCATCGATGCCGCGGCCGCAGCCGGCACTCGCGCCGTGATCCAGCCGGGCGGATCGATGCGCGACGCCGAAGTCATTGCCGCGGCCGACGAGAACGGCATGGCGATGGTGTTTACCGGCGTGCGGCATTTCCGCCACTGAGAGCGAGAGACGTGAGACGAGAGACGAGAGACGTAGAGAGCGGCGGCATTGCGGCAAATGATTCCGCGAACGCTTGGTTCGCGTCGGCGCGCTTTCTCGTCTCTCGTCTCTCGTCTCTCGTCTCCCGCTCTTCATGAAAGTCCTCGTCATCGGCAGCGGCGGCCGCGAACACGCGCTGGCCTGGAAGCTCAGGCAATCGCCGCGCGTCGGCGAGATACTGGTCGCGCCCGGCAACGCCGGCACGGCGCGCGAGCCGGGTGTGCGCAACGTCGATGTCGCGGCAACCGATCTGGACGGCCTGCTGGCGCTGGCGCAGCGGGAGCAGATCGCGCTGACCGTGGTCGGTCCCGAAGCGCCGCTGGTTGGCGGCATCGTCGATCGCTTCCGCGCCGCCGGCCTGCGTTGCTTCGGACCCCGCCGCATCGCCGCGCAACTGGAAGGCTCCAAGGCGTTCGCCAAGGATTTTCTGGCGCGTCACAACATTCCGACCGCGCACTACGCCGTGTTCACCGACCTCAACCCGGCGCTGGCCTTCGTGCGCGAGCAGGCGCACCGCAGCCGCGGTGCGCCGATCGTGATCAAGGCCGATGGCCTGGCCGCCGGCAAGGGCGTGGTGGTGGCGATGACGCTGGCGGATGCCGAACTGGCGCTGCACGACATGCTCGGCGCGCGGTCGCTCGGCGCCGCCTCGGCGCGCGTCGTGGTCGAGGAATTTCTCGACGGCGAAGAAGCCAGCTATATCGCGATCTGCGACGGGAAGCACGCGCTGCCGATGGCCACGAGCCAGGATCACAAGCGCCGCGACGACGGCGATCTCGGGCCGAACACTGGCGGCATGGGAGCGTACTCGCCCGCGCCGGTCGTCGATGCCGCGGTCGAACAGCGCATCCTCGCCCAAGTCATCGAACCCACGCTTGCCGGCATGGCCGCCGAGGGCGCGCCGTTCACCGGCTTTCTGTATGCCGGCGTGATGATCGGTCGCGACGGCGCGCCGCGCGTGCTCGAATACAACGTGCGCTTCGGCGATCCGGAGACGCAGCCGATCCTGATGCGGCTGGAATCGGACCTGGTCGACCTGATCGAGGCGGCGCTCGACGGCAATCTGGACCGGGCGCACGCGCGCTGGAGCCCGGAGCCGGCACTGGGCATCGTGATGGCGGCGCATGGCTATCCGGGCACGGTACGAACTGGCGATGCGATTGACGGGCTCGATGTCGACGGCGAACCCGGCACGAAGGTGTTCCATGCGGCAACGCGGCTGGATGGCAGCCGGGTGTTGAGCAGCGGTGGTCGCGTATTGACCGTGTGTGCGCTCGGCAGCGACCTGGCGCAGGCGCGCGCGCGCGCCTATCGCGTCGCCGAACGCATCCATTTCGACGGCATGTTCTATCGGCGCGATATAGCGTATCGGGCATTGCAGCGGCAACGCTGAGTCCCGGCGTACGAAGGCGGCACTTTGGCTCCGGGCTGGGCCGAAGATCGAGAACACGCGCGCAACGGCAGCATGCTCCTGGGCACTCGGCCCAGCGTCGGCCCCGCTCCCAACTCAACAACGCTTGCGCAACCTGACCACGTTGCATCCGTCGTCGTAGGAATAGCGGAAATCGTCCATCAGCGAACGGACCAGCGCGATGCCGAGGCCGCCGATGCGCGTTGCCGCGACCGAGGTATTGCGCGCGACAGGTTTCCACGCCGTCGGATCGAACTCGCGGGCAACGTAGCGGATCGTCGTATCGAGCGCGTCGGCGGCGCACTCCACCTCGACCCGGATCGGACCGGCCGCCTGCTCGGCGTGCATGATGACATTGGTCAGCAGCTCGTCGAGCGATACCTGCAATGCACGCAACGCCGATTCAGGCGCGGATGTCCTCAGTGCCTGCTCCATGGCGGCGTTGAATCGGCCAATGGCCGCGCGTTCGCGCTCGATGACGAATTGCCAGGAAGCCGCCGGCGCGCCCGCTTGCGCGCGCCGCGCGTCGCCCGCTTTCCGCTCATGCTTCCCCATGGTTGCATGGTGGCGAAATACCGGTGCGTGCGCAACGCCGCGGCCGGCCATCCACGGCCGGCGCGCATGCGCCGATCTTATGGCGTGGCCGGTGCGGGCGCGGGCTGCACCGGCGTCAGCATCGGCGGCTTGAAATAGGCATGCCGCGCCGGCCACGGGCGATCCGGCACCTTGCCGGCGACGAAGCTCGCCTGCGTCGAGCGATACATGTCCGCCGCGTCCTTGTCGCCGCGCCGCACGGCGTCGAAAATCGCCTCGGCCTGATATTGCTGCGCTTCCTTGAACTTGCCGTGCGCTGCCAGCGCCAGCGCCAGTGCCGCGGAATCGCTGGCGGCCGCTCGCTGGTCGTACAGGGTCTGCGCGTAGTCCAGCGCCATGTCACGCTCCTCGGCCTTGGCGCCGGGGCAGGTGCTGGCAAGCCGCACGAAGATCTGCATCAGGTCGCCATTCTTTGCACTGCGGGCCTGCATCGCGCTGATGTCGGCGAGCGCGCGCAGGCACTGCCCCGCTGCCACCTCGGCCGCGACCAGATGCGCCTGCGCCTTTGACTCGTCGGGTTGCAGCACCGCCAGCTGGCGATACTGTTCGGCGGCCTGCGCGTAACGGCCGCGTCGCATCTCGGCGTTGCCCAGCAGCAGGCGGGCGGTCGTCATCGTGCCGTCGGCACGTACCGCCCGCTGGTAGAACGCATAGGCCGGGTCGTCCTGCCCGGCATATTCGTGCACCAGGCCGTTGGCAAACAGTGCCACCGCGCTATCGGGCGCAATCTTCAGCACCTTGTCGGCGGCCGCGCGCGCAACGCGCGGGTCGCCCGACGAGGCCTCCATGCGCGCCTGCAACGCGAGCGCGTCGATGTCGTCCGGATGTTCGCGCAACACCTCGCCGAGTCTCGCGCGCGCCTGATCCAGGTGCCCCGACACAGCCAGCTGCTGCGCCTGCTGCAGCGGCGTGCCGCCATTCGATGCGTTGCCGCCGCCATACAAACCGACGACCAGCGGGTCGGCGAGACTCGGCGTCACGTTGCCGGCCTTCGCCTGTGCATCCTGTGCGGCCTGTGCATTGCCCAGGCCCGCGTAGGCTTCGGCGAGCGGCTTGTACAACGCATTGGCCGCCGGCTCGAGCTTCAGCGCGCCGCTGAGGTGTTTCGCCGCGTCGGCATAACGTTTCTGCCGCAACTCGACCTGACCGAGCATCGCCGCCGCCGCGGCCTGCTCGGGATGTTCGCGAACGACGCCTTCGAGCAGGCGGCGCGCGGCATCCAGGTCGCCCAGGTCAACCAGCGTATCGGACAGGCGATAGCTGATCGGCAGATAGACATTGTCGATCGCCAGCGCAGCCTCGAAATTCGCGCGCGCCTCGGCGTCTTGCTTCTGCTCGCGCGCGATCACGCCGCGCAGGTAGAACCAGCGCGCGTCGTGCGCATCGACCAGGGTGGCGTCGTAGAACGCGATCGCGGCAACGTCCTTGAATCCGGCACGCGCGTACAGCGCACCGATGTCGGCATAGGCCTGCGCCAGCGGCGGCCCGACCAGCCCGGCGCTCAGCTTGTCGAACTGGGCGCGAGTGGTGGTCAGCTCCGTGACCTGGCCCGCCGACAGTTTCGAGGTGTCCGGCACCGGCAGCGGCTTGATCAGCGCGTCGGCCGCGGCGAACGCCGGCAACAGCAGCAATCCGGCGCACAGGGCGCCGTACAGGCATCGTTTCAGGTTCATGGGATTCGCAGTCTGGGCCGGCCCGGGGCATGCGCCGGCGTGATGTCAGGTTGTCCAGTTTAATCGCGCCGGGCGTCCGCAACCAGCCGCACGGCCGAATTGCGTGATCGCTGCCGGGGATTGCCCGCCCGTGCGGCACAGGTTTGCTAATCTCGCATCAGCGCTCCGGGGAGAGACCATGTCAGGCACCAATCAGTTCCAGCTGCTGCGCGAACGCCGCTTCCTGCCGTTCTTCCTGACCCAGGCGCTCGGCGCCTTCAACGACAACGTGTTCAAGAACGCCCTGGTGATTCTGGTCGCATTCCTCACCGCCCGGCTGACGGCGGCCGATGTCAACTTTTATACCAATCTTGCGGCGGCGCTGTTCATCCTGCCGTTCCTGCTGTTCTCGGCGACCAGCGGCCAGCTGTCCGACAAGTTCGACAAGGCGCGCCTGGCGCAGCTGGTGAAGCTGCTGGAGATCGCGATCATGCTGGTCGCCTGCGCCGGCTTCGTCACGCGCAACATCCCGCTGCTGATGGCGATGCTGTTCATGATGGGCCTGCATTCGACGCTGTTCGGGCCGCTCAAGTACGGCCTGCTGCCGCAGGTACTCGGGGAACGCGAGCTGGTCGGCGGCAACGGTCTGATCGAGATGGGCACGTTTCTGGCGATCCTGCTCGGCACGATTCTCGGGTCGATGCTGATCCGCGTCGACGGCTGGGGCGCGTGGCTGGTAGGCGGCGCAACGATCGCCTTTGCCGCCATCGGCCTGCTTTGCGCGCTGGCGATGCCGCGCGCGCCGTCGATCGATCCGCAGCTGAAGATCAACTGGAATCCGTTCAGTGAAACCTGGAACAACCTGGGCTACATCCGCGGCAACCGCACGCTGTTCCTGTCCTGCCTGGGGATCTCGTGGTTCTGGTTCTACGGATCGATCTATTTCACGCAACTGCCGAATTACACCAAGGAAGTGCTCGGCGGGGATCCCGGCGTCTACACGCTGATCCTGACCTTGTTCTCGATCGGCATCGGTGTCGGCTCGATGTTGTGCGAACGCCTGTCGGGCCACAAGGTTGAAATCGGCCTGGTGCCGTTCGGCTCGATCGGCATGACGATTTTCGGCGCCGACCTGTATTTCGCGCACCCGCTGAGCCGCGGACCGCTCGGCCTCGGCGTGACAGCCCTGCTCGGGCAGCCGCATGTCTGGCGCGTGCTGATCGACCTGGTCCTGATGGCGATCTTCTCCGGTTTTTTCATCGTGCCGCTGTTCGCGCTGGTGCAGGCGCGCAGCGATCCGGCGCGGCGCTCGCGCGTGATCGCGGCGAACAATATCCTGAACGCGCTGTTCATGGTCGTCGCGGCAGCGCTGTCGGCCATCCTGCTGAACAAGGCGGGCCTGAGCATCCCGGGCCTGCTGCTCGCAACCGCACTGCTCAACGCCGTCGTCGCGATCTACATCTATACGCTGGTGCCGGAATTCCTGCTGCGCTTCGTCGACTGGGTGCTGATCAACATGCTGTACCGGATCCGCACGCAGGGGCTGGATGCGATTCCCGAGCATGGCCCGGCGCTGCTCGTCTGCAACCACGTCAGCTTCATGGACCCGCTGGTGATCATGGGCTGCGTGCGGCGGCCGGTGCGCTTCGTCATGTACTACAGGATCTTCGAAACGCCGGTCGTCAAATACGTGTTCAAGGCCGCCAAGGCGATTCCGATCGCCGGCAGGAAGGAAGATGCCGCGCTGATGGAGCGAGCCTTCGCCGAGGTCGACAAGGAACTGGCGGACGGCAATATCGTCTGCATCTTTCCGGAAGGCGGCATCACGCGCGACGGTGCGATCCAGCGCTTCCGGCCCGGCGTCGAACGCATCCTGGAGCAACGTCCCGTGCCGGTCGTGCCGCTGGCGCTGCGCGGGCTGTGGGGCAGCATCTTCAGCCGCGCCGACTCGGCGCTCGGCCGCATGCGCCTGCCGCGCCGGCTGTGGTCACGCATCGATCTGGTCGCCGCACCCGCGCTGCCGCCGTCGGCGGCAAGCGCCGAAGCGCTGGAAGCCAAGGTGCGCGAACTGCGCGGCGACGCGGCCTAGTTGGAGAGAGCGGGAGAAGGAAGAACGGAGAAGGGGGAATGCGAACGCGAACAACGAAGCGCCTGGCTTTACTCTTCCCCCTTTTCTCCGCTTCAGGCAAACCATCCCGCCAGCACGACCACCGCGAGTATCGTCAGCCAGACGATCAACACGCGCCGCACCAGCACCATCGCATCGTCGAGCGCGACGCGAGGATTGCGCGCGGAGGTCTCGCCATCGCTGTCGGCCGCGACATCGGCATCGACACTGGCACGCGCGATCGCGCTCAGAAATCCCAGGTCGAGCGAGGCGTAACCCTTGCCGTTGGTGGCGTGGTAATCGCGCCAGGTCTTGAACACGGCATCGAAATCCGAAACAAGCGCCAGGCACAGGGCCATCAGGTGCGACGGCAGCCAGTCGAGCAGGCGTGCGGCACGCTCGAGCAGGCCGTGCTGCGCGCCGGACTGCCCTTTGGCGAAGGCCGGCGCAAACGCCAGCAGCTGGACCAGGCGGTAGAGCAGCGCGCCGGCCGGCCCGAGCACGGAAAACCAGAACAGCACGCCGAACCAGCGCCGCAGCGCCGAGAAAAACGTCGCTTCGACCAGGTCGGCGGCGGCGAACGACACCGGCTGCTGCGCTTCGTCCGGGCGCAAGGCTTGCGCGGCCGCGAGTCGCTGGTCGCCGTCGGGCGCCTTGTCGATGGCTTCGGCATCGCGCTCGAGGTCGCGCGGGCCCCAGCAATAGAACAGCACGGCGACGGCAAATGCCAGGCGCAGCAGCGCGAGCACCCAGCCACGCAACGCCAATTGCAGCAGCGCGCAGGCCAGCACCGGCGCGCCTACGCACAGCAACAGCCCGAACACGTCACCGCCGACGCGCCCAACCTGTTCCTGCCAGCGCCGCAGCCAGCCGAAATCGCGCCAGCGCGCGAGGTCCGGCGCCCCGTGGGCAACCAGCAGCACCAGCAATATGGCGATGAATGCGATGGTCATGTGCGGCTCGTGGTGCGTGCGCTCGATACCGATTGTATCAGCGCGGCGCCCGGCTTCGAGGACCGTCGCAAAAACACCGGCAGCCCGTTCGAGATCCGTTCGTCACGGACACGGTTCCGCAGCCGAAGGGCACTCACGCCGTGGGCCTGGCTCGCCACGCGCGAGACTCGAGCGAACGGATTGCGTGCCCCAGGGAACTCCCAGTGAGCCATGACGCTCAAAAACTAATCGCGTCCCGGCACGAACGGTTCGTCATTGTTGACGTCGTCGAGCGCCACACCGGCGGCCTGCCTGAGCCAGTGCTCGATCAGGCGGTAGGCAACCGAGACGCGCGGCGGCACCACCAGGCGGCGCGAAAGCAAGCCGTCGATCAGCTGGTCCGCGGTGAACCAGCGTGCCTCGGCCAGCTCCGGGCCTACCTCGATGCGCGGATCGTCGGCTTGCGCGGTAAAGCCGAGCATGATCGAGCCCGGATACGGCCACGGCTGCGAGGAGTGGTAATCGCAGGTGCTGACGCGCACGCCGGCTTCCTCGAACACCTCGCGCCGGACGCAGTCCTCCAGCGTCTCGCCCGGCTCGACGAATCCGGCCAGCGTCGTGAAACGGCCGGCCGGCAGGCGCGGACCGCGGCCGAGCAGGCAGGCGTCGCGATGTTCGACGATGACGATGATCGCCGGATCGGTGCGCGGGAAGTGTTCCATGCCGCATTGTGGATTCGTACACTTTGCCCGGTGTCCGGCCGCTTCGAGCATCAGCGGCGCGGCGCAGTTCGCACAGAAACGGGTGCGTGCCTGCCAGTTGGCCAAGCCCAGCGCGTAGGCGAACAGGCCGGCCTCGAACGCGGGCCAGCTGCGGCCGGCGTGGCGCAGGTTGGCGAATTGCGCGCCGAGTTCGGCGGCGATGGCATCGGCGTGCGCGGCATCCAGGCGCAGCAGGAAGCGGTCGGCGCCGTCGGCGTGACCCAGGTAAGTCGGGTCGCTGTCGCCGGCCAGCCGGGTGCGCTCGTCCAGCGTCAGTTCGCGCAGCGTCCGGGTGTCGGGCGTGACCAGCACGCGGCCGTCGCCGCGCAATACCAGGAAGCGCGCGAGCACCGAGAAGACGCGCGCATTGAGCCACGCCGCATCTGCGCGCTGTTCGCCGTAGCGTTCCAGCTCGAGTTGGGCAAAGGTGTTGTTGCGGCTGCGCAGGTCGGAACTCATCGATGCGCGATTATCTCATCGGTGCCGCTCTTTTTGCAGCGGGCAGACGGTGCCTGAAGCGCGCCGCGCGGGCGGCGTCACACGGCAAACGACGAGCCGCAGCCGCAGGTGGTCTTGGCGTTCGGGTTGCGGATCACGAACTGTGCGCCGAGCAGGCTCTCGGAATAGTCGATCTCGGCGCCCATCAAATACTGCAGGCTGAGCGGATCGACGACCAGCGTCACGCCGGCGTTGACCACCGCCAGGTCATCGTCCGCGCTCTGTTCGTCGAACGTGAACCCGTACTGGAAGCCGGAGCAGCCGCCGCCGGAGATATACACGCGCAGCTTCAGGTTCGGATTGTTTTCCTCGGTGATCAATTCGCGCACCTTGCGCGCCGCCGCGTCGGTGAAGACGAGCGGGTTGTCGAGCGCGGTCTGGTAGTCCGGTGTGGGGTTCATCGTCGACTCGAGGGGTCCGGGCGGACCGGCATCCGTGTTTCGATCTTGCGGCGTTGCGTGCGAAATCAAGCCCGCGCAGGTTCGGCGTCGGGACCGGACAGCTGCCGTGGCGGCTCGGCGCGGTGCATCATCTTGCCATTGATCTGGGCACCGGCGGACATCTCGAGCACCTTGTAGTAGATGTTGCCCTCGACACGCGCATTGCCGGCCAGCTCGAGCCGCTCGCCGGCGGTCACGTCGCCGGTGACGGACCCGTTGATCACGATGTGCGGCGCATGGATCTCGCCGACGATCTGCGCGTGGTTGGAAAGCGTCAGGACCGAATCGGCGCTGTCGGCCCGGATGCTGCCCTCGACCTTGCCGTCGATGTGCAGGCGCCCGCTGAACTGGACGTCGCCGCGGATTTCGGTGCCGGCCGCGATCAGCGAGGTGCAGTCGGAATTGCCGCTGCCATTGCGCGACTCTCTCTTGCTACTGTTGAACATCGGTGACCTCCGGGGTGGTCAATGCATCGGACCAGGCGAAATCCTGCTCGGCACGCCCCATGTCGCCGCCCGCGTCGGCATCGACGTGGATGCGGTTCGGCATGAAGCCTTCGGGCAGCATCACGGCGCCCTTGAGCTGCTGGAAATACTTGAACGAGAACGCCAGGCCTTCGCGATCCTGGTCCGAGGCCAGCTCGTTCCAGGCCAGCGTCGCCAGTTTGCCGCCCTGGATGCCGACGATGCCGACACGTGCACGCCCGCTGGCCAGCTGACCGGCCTTGAGGTTCTGCGTCAGGGTAATTGTGAAATTATATACTCTGGCCTGGGGCGCCGCCTCCAGGTGCACCGACTGCACGGCAAGGCCTTCGCGGCGCGTGCTGCTGCCGGTGAGCCGGCTGTAGAAGCCCAGGTCCGCACGCAGCGCCGAAATCTGTTCCTGGCGGTCGCGCAGCATCTGCTGCAGGTCGGCGTTGGCGGCACGCGCCACCTGCTCGGAACGCTCGAGTACGGCAATGCGCTGCAGCAGGTTCGTGCCTTCGCGGCTCACCTGCGCGCCGGCTGCCGCATCGCCCGCCGCGGCGAAATGGTCGCGCAGCATCACCACCGCGGCGGCGGCGAGCGCCACCGACACGAGCCAGGCCAGAACGGCAAATGCAACCGCACGCCAGCGCCCGGCAGGATCGTGCGAGCGGACGACCAGGAGAGGCGGCGGCGGGACATAAACCATGCTGCGAATCGCCCGCGCTCTCGACAAGGGGAGCGGCCTTATAGCCCCGCCGGAAGGACCAGTCAAGCAACCGGATCACGTTGCCGGACTGCAGCGAACGACATCGAGGCTGCCCACGGCAATCGGCTCGCAGCCGGCCACTTCGGTCCGCGCACCCGTGCATGGACGAGGGATCGCCGGCGCATCCGGCAGCGCGCGCGCGCATGGCGCCGCCGGCTTGCCCGGGGCTTTGCGGGGCTTATACTCGGCGCCCCATTTGCCGCGCGATCGTCCCATGCTCTGGTTGAAGGCCCTGCACGTGATTTTCGTCGTCACCTGGTTTGCCGGGTTGTTCTACCTGCCGCGCCTGTTCGTCTACCACGTCGAGGCCGGTTCGGCCCAGGTCAGGGCGCAGCTGGAGATCATGCAGCGACGCCTCCTCGGCATCACCAACATCGGCGGCGCGCTGGCGCTGGCCTTCGGCGTTGCGACGCTGCTCTGGTTCGCACGGCACGACGCGGCCTACCTGCAGCAGGGCTGGCTGCACCTGAAGCTGCTGCTGGTTGCCTGCCTGATCGGCTACCACGCATTCCTGGTCAGGCTGAAGAACCAGCTTGCCGCCGGGCGCTGCACGCGTTCGTCGCGCTGGCTGCGCGTGTTCAACGAAATCCCGGCGTTGCTGCTGGTCGCCGTCGTCATCCTTGTGGTGGTAAAGCCGTGAGGCGCGATGGCAGCCGCGCGGCCCGGGCGGGCCGTCCTCTACTTGTATATTTGTACTCTTTGTACCGCCGCCGGCCGGCCGCCGGCGGTGGTGGCTGCACAGGCCCGCTGGTATAGTAAATCGCCAAGTCCGGGCACGAAGCACTGAACGATGCAGCAGCAGGAAGACACCCAGCAGACGGCGGAACTCCGCCTGGCGTTCCTGCGTCACCTGCCCAAGCGCCTGGACATGCTGCGCAAACGCGGTCAGCGCCTGTGCGGGCACGGCTGGGACATCAACGCGCTGACCCTGCTGTTCCGTGAAATCCAGCCGCTGGCAGGGGCCTGCGGGCGTTACGGCCTGCTCGACATCGGCGAGCAGCTGTTCTCGATCGAGCGCTTCCTCTCGCCGTTCGTCTCGCAGGTGTCGGTGCCCGACGCGGCGCAGACCGAGGCGTTTGCGCATCGCCTGCGCGCGCTGGAACCGCTGATCGCCAGCCTGGGCGGCAGCCCGGGCGAAGGCGAGCGCGGCGCCGCAGCGAGCACGCCCGTGCCGGTCGCGCGCGAGCGCGTCGACTTTCCGCTGCAGGTGACGCCGCCCGCGGATTATTGGCGCCGCTTCACGCGTCCACCGCCGGCACCGGCAGCATCGACCCGCGTGCCGGCGACCCCGGCCAAGATTCCGGCCAAGCCACGTGCCGCTCCGCCACCGACGTCCGCCGGCGCCGCGGTGCAGCCGGTGCCGGTCGTGCTGCCACCAGCTTCGGCCACAGCGCCGCCGCCCGCGGCCGCCGCAGCGCCGGCGGCCGTCGCACCAGCTGCGGCCGTCGCACACCCCGCGCCAGTCGCTGCGGCGGCGAGCGCAAGCGTACCGCCGAAAGCCGAGCCGCACGTTCCGGCGGCGCCGCGCACGACGGAGCAGCGCAAGGTCTACCATCTCAGCGACGGCAATCCGCTGGCCGGCGAGATCGACCAGAGGCTCGATTCGGCGGGACTGTACGAGCTGACGATACTCGACAATGTCGAGCACTTGCGCGAAATCCTCGGTGCGTTTCCGCCGCACCTGGTGATCGTCGACGCCGCGTTCGAAAGTGCGCTGGAATCGATCGGTGCGCTGGTCAAGTCGACGCGCGCACGCGCGCGCCACCGGCTGGCGCTGCTCAGCTTCTCGACCTCCGGCGAACTGCCGGTACGCCTGCGCGCGATGCGCGCCGGCGCCGACGCGTTCGTCGCGCTGCCGGCGCAGGCCGACGAAGTCACCGGCCGCATCGCCGAATTGCTCGCCGCGGACAGCGCCGATCCGTACCGCATCCTGATCGTCGAGGACGACCGCTCGCAGGCGATCTTCGCCGAGTCGATCCTGCGCAAGGCCGGCATGACGACCTGCATGGTCACCGATCCGCTGGCGGCGCTCGACCAGCTCGACGCGTTCCGGCCCGAACTGATCCTGATGGACCTTTACATGCCGGCATGCGACGGCATGGAGCTGACCGCGATCATCCGCGAACGCGAAGCCTTCGTGTCGACGCCGATCGTGTTCCTGTCCGGCGAGCAGAACGAGGAAAAGCATTTCGAGGCGCTCGACTCGGGCGGCGATGATTTTCTCGCCAAGCCGATCCGCCCCAAGCACCTGATCTCGGCCGTCACCAACCGCGTGCGGCGCGCGCGTCAGCTCGAACGGCGCGGCGCCGGCATCAATCCGCGCGATCCGGTCTCGGGGCTGTACCAGCGCGCGCATGTGATCGACCAGATCAACGCGATGCTGACCCGCGACGACGCCAGCGCGGCGCTCGGCGGCCTGATGTACATCGAGATCGATTCCGCCGCGCGCACGCGCGAACGCATCGGCATGCTCGCGTTCGACGCGCTGCTCGGGCAGCTCGGCGCATTCCTGGCGGCCCATGTCGAGCCGGCCGACCTGGCGACGCGCTACGGCGACGCCAGTTTCCTGCTGCTGTGCCCGCAGGGCGACGAGGCCGCGCTGGTGCGTCTGGCGACCGGATTGCGCGATCGCACGGCACGCGAATCGTTCGACCAGGACGGCCGCAGCTATACGCTGAGCCTGTCGTTCGGCATCTGCAGCTTTGCCGCGCGCCTCGGCGAAGTCGGCGCGATGCTGAACGCGGCGGAACGTGCGATGGCCGACGCGCGTCGGCCCGGTGCCGGTCACGTCGGCATCTTCCATTCGGAAACGGCCAGCGCGCCGGCCGGCACTTTCCAGGCTCTCGGCGGGGAGATTCGCAGCGCGTTGAAGGCCGACAGCTTCCAGCTGCTGTTCCAGCCGATCGTCGCATTGCAGGGTGCCGAGGTCGAGCAGTTCCAGGCACTGCTGCGCCTGGCCGGCAACGACGGAAAATTGTATACCGCGGCCGAGATCGTGCCGATCGCGCAGCGCGACGGCCTGATCGCCGAAGTCGACCGCTGGGTGATGTCGCGCTGCCTGCTGGTGCTGGCCGAGCGGGCGCGCCAGCAGCGCAATGTGCGGCTGTTCGTCAACCAGTCGATCGAGACCGCCGGCGACGTCCAGCATCGAATCTGGCTCAGGCAGATGCTCGAAACGCGCCGCCTCGACGCGGACCAGCTGGTGATCGAGTTCCGCATGGCCGACGCCCAGGCGCACCTCAACGACCTGGCCGAGTTCGCCGGGGAAATGCGCGGGCTCGGCGTGCACGTCGCGCTGTCGGCCTTCGAAGCCAGCGCGGTCGCCTTCCAGCTGCTCGACCAGATTCCGGCGACGTTCGTCAAGATCGGCCCGCGCTACACCGAAGAAGGACTGCGCACGCCGGCGATACGCGACGAACTGCGCGAGATCGTCACGCATGCGCATGCCAAGCGCATGGAAGTCATTGCACCGCGCATCGAAAACGCCCAGAGCGCCGCGCTGCTGTGGACCGCCGGCGTCGATTTCATCCAGGGGGATTTCGTGCAGCAGGCCGGACAAGACCTCAGTTTCGATTTCCATGCCGCGTCGATCCACTAGCCCGCAACGATTGCACGCGGCCCTCGCGGTCCGCGCCGCATGAGCACGCACGGAACCGGTCCGTCCTGGCGGGCGCGCTGGCGTGAGGCCGCGCCGCTGGTCGCCCAGATCAGCACCGTCCTCGTCGTCGCGATCGGACTGTCGATGCTGCTCGTGCTGCCGGCGGAACAGGCCGTCTGGATCGCGCCGCTGCTGATCGCAGGCGCAATGGGCACGTGGTTCGGCCTGCGCTCCGCGGTGGAACCGGCGCCGCCGGTCGTCGAACCTGCGCCGATCAATCCGGCCATCGAGGTCACCGATCCGCGCGTGCGCGACCTGAACGCCGAGGTCGACAAGCTGCGCACGATGCAGGCCGAACTGGTGCAGGCCAAGCACGCGGCCGAAGCGGCGATGATGTCGAAAAGCGAATTCCTGGCGACCATGAGCCATGAAATCCGCACGCCGCTGAACGGCATCATCCCGCTGCTCGACATCCTGCTGTCCTCGCCGCTGGCGCCCGACCAGCACGACTACCTGCAGACGGCGTACAAGTCGGCCTGCGAACTGCTGCGCATCGTCGACGACATCCTCGACTATTCGAAGATCGAGGCGAGCAAGCTCGTGCTCGAGTCGGTCGTGATCAACCTGCGCGAGATCTCCGACTCGGTCAAGCGCCTGTTCGAGCGCAACGCCGAGGCCAAGCACATCCGCTTCAGCGTGAATATCGATCCGGCCGTGCGCCTGACCGTGCGCGGCGATCCGGTGCGGCTGCGCCAGGTGCTGACCAACCTGGTCAGCAACGCGATCAAGTTCACGCCGCGCGGCACCGTTGCCGTACAGATCAGCAAGCGCGGCGACACCCGCAGCCACAGCGAAATATTGTTCGTCGTCAAGGACACCGGCGTCGGCATCGCGCCGGAGGCCGCGGCCAAGCTGTTCCAGGCATTCTCCCAGGCCGACGCGACCACGACGCGCATCCACGGCGGCACCGGGCTGGGCCTGGTGATCTGCAAGCGCCTGGTCGAGTTGATGGGCGGCAAGATCGGCGTGCGCTCCGAACTCGGCAAAGGCTCGGTGTTCTGGTTCAGCGTGCCGTTCCTCAAGGCGCCCGGCGACTTCGAGCACGTGCGCCGCACCCTGCGCGGCGCACGCGCGCTGGTGCTCAGCGGCGACGGCGCAACCGTCAAGCGCCTGAACGGCTACTTCACCGCCTGGAACATGGTGCACCTGTCGACCGCCAGCGTGCCGGACGCCTTGTCGAAATTGCGCTCGTCGTCGGGCATGGGCGAAAGCTGGGCCTACGACGTGCTGGTGGTCGACATGAACTCCGTGCCCGGCAACCCGCAGGCCTTGTTGCGCAGCATCGGTGACGCGGCGCTCGAGTCGCTGCGCGTGCTGTTCGTGCTGGTCGATCGTGACACGCCGCCCGAGATCGCCGCAGAGAAGCGTGCGCTGGCCATCCCGCGCCGCTACAGCGAGCGCGAGCTGCTCGAGGCGCTCAAGCGTCTGCTCGACATCGTCGAACCCGGCATGGAACATGCCGCGACGTTTGCCCTGCCGGCGGCGAGCGAGGCGCCGCAGGTGCAGATCGTCGCGCCCGAAGTGGGACTGCAGCCGCTGTCGGGCCACGTATTGCTGGTCGAGGACAACGCCGTCAATCGCCAGGTGGCGCAGCGGCTGCTCGCGCTCAGCGGCATCACCTACGGCGTGGCCGAGAACGGACAGGAAGCGGTGGACGCGCTCGACCAGGGCGCCTTCGACGCCGTGCTGATGGACTGCCAGATGCCGATCATGGACGGCTATACGGCCACGCGCCTGCGGCGCCAGAAGGAAGCCGGCGCCGGCCTGGCGCGCATTCCGATCATCGCCATGACGGCCAACGCCATGGCCGGTGACCGCGAGAAATGCCTCAACGCCGGCATGGACGACTACATGTCCAAGCCGCTCAATCGCGCCCGCCTCGAACAGACATTGCGCAAGTGGCTGGACGGCAGGAATCGCAGCAGCGGTCCGGTCGCCGCAGCCGCTGTCGCCGCGGCTGCACCCAGGCCGGCGGTTGCGGCAGCCGTGCGCACGACTGCGCCGGCCACACCGCCAGTCACGATTACCCCGTCCTCATCGGCACCGGCGCCGAACGGCACGCTCGATGCCAACATCATCGGCGACCTGATCGACGTGATGGGCGACGAGTTCACCGACCTGGTGCGCATCTACCTCGAAGACACGCCCAAGGCCGTCGCGCTGCTCGAACAGGCCGCCGCACAGGGCCGGCGTGACGGCATCATTGCACCGTCGCATTCGCTCAAGTCGACCAGCGCGAATCTCGGCGCGATCCGTCTGGCGGAACTGGCCAAGCGGCTCGAACACGGCGCGCGCAGCGGCGAACTCGGCGTTGATCCGGTCGTGCTCGTCAACGAACTCAAGCGCGAATACCAGCAGGTCTCCGTCGCACTGAATGACCTGATCACCAGGGTGCGCGCCTAGTCGCGCCGGTGCCGGCGTCTGCAAGCCAGCCGGATGCTCTACGCCCGACGGCGCCTTGCGCGCGGTCAGCTGCGCAGCTTGGTCTGCAGGTAGCTTGCTTCGCCGAGCTGGTCGATCAGGCCGAGTTGCGTTTCGAGCCAGTCGATGTGTTCTTCCTCGGATGCAAGAATGCTCTCGAACAGCTCGCGGCTGACGTAGTCCCCGACCTTTTCGGAGTGTGCGATCGCCGCCTTGAGGTCCGGATGTGCCGCCAGTTCGAGCTTGAGGTCGCAGCGCAGCGCCTCATGCGGCGTTTCGCCGATCAAGAGCTTGCCGAGCTGCTGCAGGTTCGGCAGGCCCTCGAGAAAAAGGATGCGCTCGATCAGCCGATCGGCGTGCTTCATCTCGTCGATCGATTCCTTGTGCTCGTGTTCGGCCAGTTCCTTGTAGCCCCAGTTGGCATACATGCGCGCGTGCAGGAAATACTGGTTGATCGCCGTCAGCTCGTTGAGCAGCACCTTGTTCAGATGGCCGATGACCTTGCTCTCGCCCTTCATGCACCGTCTCCATGCTGGTCCACGACACGACTATAGCGCGCCCCTTGTGGGGGCGAAATCAAAACGGTGGCGAGGCGCGTGCGGCCGATCGCAACGCGGTCGGTCAGGCCGCCTGCGCGAGCACGTTCAGCGCAAGTGGCTGCGGCTTGCGCGCGACCGTCAACATTTGCTCGGCCATTTCCGCGCAGCTGCCGCAGCCGCCGGCACAACCGGTCATGCGCTGCAGGTCGTCCAGGCTCCTGGCGCCCGCGGCCGCGGCGGCGCGAATCATCTTGTCGGTGACGGCATTGCAGATGCAAACGTACATGGCAAAGGACCGGACAAAGTCGATGGCGTTATTTGATTGCAAATGCGAATGATTGTCAACAACTTTCATAGAGTCGACAGGACGTGGACGGGACGGCTGCACGCCGCATCAGATCGATGGGATTTCCGCCGATTTATCAGTGTCTTATGGTTTCAGACCGGCAGCTACGCCGGCCGGATCAGCCGACTTCGGCGGTTTCTTCGTCGAGGTCGGCGACGGCCAGGCCGCTGGCGAGCGGCGCCAGATAGCGCAGCGCGCGCTCGTAGACCTCGCGCTTGAACGCGACCACGTGCGAGGCCGGATACCAGAAGTCGACCCACTGCCACAGGTCGAATTCCGGGGTGTCGGTGGCGTCAAGGCGCAGCAACGATTCGTCGCCCAGGAAACGCAGCAGGAACCAGACCTGCTTCTGGCCGATGCAGACCGGCCGCTCGTTGCGGCGCACGAAACGGCGCGGCAGGCGGTATTTCAGCCAGCCCGGCGTCGCGCCGACGACCTCGACATGTTCCGGTTCGAGCCCGGTCTCCTCGCGCAGTTCGCGATACATCGCTTCGAGCGGCGTCTCGTCGCTGTTCATGCCACCCTGCGGAAACTGCCAGCCGTCGCGGAAGGCGCGGCGGGCCCAGAACACGCGCCCGTCAGCGCGCAGCAGGATGATGCCCACATTCGGCCGGTAGCCATCCGGGTCAATCACAACCATGCTCCAGAGCCATTGACGTGGATTTTTCCACATGGCACGCCCCGCGGGCAAGGCACCACGGCAATCGGCAACCCGCTGAAAACGACGTTTTGCTTGACACGGCGCCGCGCAATCCGAACAATCACGCCCCCCTTGCGAGCCAATATCGCTCGGCGCATGGCTATGTAGCTCAGCCGGTTAGAGCACAGCACTCATAATGCTGGGGTCGGTGGTTCGAGTCCACCCATAGCCACCACTCGAACCGGTTCACGCGCTCCGCCTCGCGTTCCGTCGATCGAAGGTTCGATCCGCATCGGCTGCCGCGCCGCAGTTCTCCCGGTCCAGCCGACCGGTTCCGTCTGCTAGTCTTCAGCTCCGCGACGGACGCATACGCGCCATCGCACGCATTTCGACTCTGAAAATTCCGGAGCTGACGCAATGACCAATCGCAGGACATTCCTGGGTACGACGCTGCTTGGCGCGACATCGATGGCGCTGGGCGCTGCCCGCGAGAACCCGGGTGCAAGTGCGCGCGGGGCACGCGTCGTGTCGACCTGGGAGTTCGGCGTGGCGGCAAACCAGGCGGCGTGGACCATCCTGGCCGCCGGCGGCAACGCGCTCGACGCGGTCGAAGCCGGTGCGAAGGTGCCCGAAGCGGACCTGAAGAATCACAGCGTCGGACGCGCCGGCTATCCGGATCGCGACGGCCACGTCTCGCTCGACGCCAGCATCATGGACGGCGACGGCAGCTGCGGCGCCGTCGCTGCCCTGGAAAACATCGCCCACCCGATTTCGGTCGCGCGCCGCGTCATGGAGAAGACGCCGCACGTGCTGCTGGTCGGAGCCGGCGCGCTGCAGTTTGCGCTCGAGCAGGGTTTCACGAAGGAAGAATTGCTCACGCCGGAATCCGAGCACGCGTGGCGCGAATTTCTGAAGTCCGGCGAATACAAGCCGACGGGCGCCTATGAACCGTCCACGGCGCCGGGCAGCAGGGGCAACCATGACACGATCGGCATGCTCGCCCTCGACGCGCACGGCAACATGGCCGGCGCGTGCACGACCAGCGGTCTTGCCTGGAAACTGCGCGGCCGCGTCGGCGACAGCCCGATCGTCGGCGCCGGCCTGTACGTCGACAACGAAGTCGGTGCCGCCACATCGACCGGGGTCGGCGAAGAAGTGATCCGCAATGCCGGCAGCTTCCTCGTCGTCGAGCTGATGCGCCAGGGTCGCTCGCCGCAGGAAGCCTGCCGCGAAGCGGTACGGCGCATTGCCCGGCGCAAGCCGAAAACCGCGAAGGAAATCCAGGTCGGCTTTCTCGCGATGAACCGGCGCGGCGAGGCCGGTGCGTGGGCGCTGCAGAAAGGTTTCAGCTACGCCGCGTGCGATGCGCGCAGGCAGGATGCGCTGCTGCCGGTGGCCAGCATCTATTGACATGGCGCCGGCGCGCTCCACGCTGCTCGAAATCGCCACCAACTCGCTGGCTTCAGCGCTCGCCGCACAGGAAGGCGGCGCCGATCGCATCGAACTGTGCAGCGCGCTCGAACTCGGCGGCCTGACACCGACACATGCGCAGATCACCCTGGCGCGCGACCGTGTGCGCCTGCCGATCCACGTGCTGATCCGGCCGCGCGGCGGCGACTTCGTCTACACCGACTTCGAGTTCGAAACGATGCAGCGCGACATCCAGACCTGCGTCGCGCTCGGCTGCGACGGCGTCGTCATCGGCGCGCTCGATGCGCAGGGCGGCGTCGACGCACGCTGCAGCGCCCTGGTCGGCGCGGCTGG
>DATNFS010000087.1:0-25027 GCA_035606275.1 Rudaea sp. | reverse complement strand
AGGCCGCGCACGATGGTCCAGGTCAGGCCGGCGTTCCATTCCGAGCCGTAATGCCGACTGCCGCGCTCGGCGAAGAAGTCATGCCATTTGAGGAGCCAGCCCCAGTCCTGGCCGATCTTGCCGAACGCGCTGATATAGCGGTCGTCGAGTCCATTCACCGGCACGCTCTTGAATTCGCTGGCCCAGCCGTTGAAACCATGGTTGGACCCGTAGGGTGATGAGAACGCGTTGCTGCCGTCGCCGCCGAGTACTTCGTTGCCGAGCTTGAGGCTTAACTGCGGTATTCCGTAACCGACCTCGAGCAGGCGATAGTCTGCCGCGTAGCGCGCCGGGTTGTTGCGCCAGCCGCGCTGCTGCGCGCCTTCGACGCTCCAGCTCAGCGCACCGGCACCGAGTTCCTGTCGGCCGACCCAGCGCAACCCTTCGGTGCGCCACGAGTATTTCGCCTGCGCCCGGTTTTCGACGAAATAGCCGTAACCGGTCAGCGTGCCGAGCGGCAGTGTCTGGTCGACGTGAAGCAGATGGCCCGTGAGCGACCACGCGCTCTGGTTCGGATCCGGATAATCGTGGCCGACCGAGCGTGTCACGTTGTCGAGGTACAGGTAGCGCAGCGTCGTGCCGCTGTCGAAACGCCAGCTCGCCGACAGCGCGTCGAACGACTGCGGGTTCTGCCGCCACAGCCCCGAAGTGAAAAAGCGCTGGTTGTCGAGATTGACGTACTGCCGCCCGATCCGGGCCGATGCGGTGCCGTCGTCGTATTGCAGCCAGGCGCCGCTGATCTCGCTCGATGGCGGATCGCCTTCCGACGGCAGCTTGTTCTTGCCGTTTGCGCCGCTGTTGTAGTCGTCGCCGAAGAGGCCGTACACGCGCGTGCCTTCCGCATACGCACTCCAGTTCGGCGCGAAAGCCCACAGATAACCCAATGTCAGGCGCAAGGTATTGGCCGTGCCCGGGTCGGCATAGCCTTCGGTGTTGATATGCGCGTAGCGATAGCGCAGGTCCAGCACGAAACCGCTGCCCGGATCGGAGTCCTTGTCGGCGGCGATTGCCGGATCCGCGGCGAGAATGCCCAGCGTCAGCGATGCCATCGACCCGATTGCGCGACGTCTCACGTGGAAATTTCCTCTGCCGGACGGCACTCCACGCTATGCGAGTCGCCCACAACCAGCCAACTGACCGGAAGGCATGAGGATATTCCGCTGCGCAAGCGTTGGTCCGGCGCGACGGGAACGCACCCTGGGAATTGCGCGGTGCGGGTGCCGTAACGTCGCTCCGCCGCGAGGCGGAGCGAATCCACTTCAGGACGGACGCCGCGATCGCGAACGATGCGGCGCCCGCCGGCAGCGCTGCGGTAACGTCAGAAGCTTGCCGTGACGGTCAACTGCGCCGAACGCGGAGCCTGGAAGCGCACCCCCTGAAGGAAGTTCGGATTGGTTTCGTTGGAAATGTCCGTCTGCAAATTCTGGTCGACTGCAATCGTCTTGCGCTGGTTGAACAGGTTGTACACGGAAAACTTCACCTGCAGCTTGCCCACGTCGCTGATCGGCATCAGGTAACTGATGCTGGCATCGAACGTGAAAGTCCATGGCAGCGTGCCATAGGCACCGCGCGGCGAGACCATGTAGACGCGATCTTCCGAGTGTTCGGAGTCGCAGTTCTCCACGCAAATGAAATTGCTGTGGTAGTTGGTGGCATCGTACGGGTTGCCGACACCGAACGCACTGATCGGACCGCCCGACAGAACACTCAGGTTGCCGCCGAACTGCCAGTGATCGGTGAGGGCGTAGGTGCCGCGCGCCTTGATCTGGTGGCGGTGGTCGTTGGCCAGGTAGCCGTAGTTCTGCAGGTTGACCCACGGATCGTCGAAATGCTCGGTGCGGCCCGTGTCGGAAAAGTCCGTGTCGGAATTGACCGGACCTTCCGCGTTGCCCTTGTTCCACGACAGCACGTACGACACGTTCAGCGCCCACTTGTCGTCCCACGCGCGATCGACCTGGAATTCCAGCGCCTGGTAGCTGCGCCTGGGCTTCACCCAGCCGCGCTGGCCGAGATAGGTGCCATCGGCGTCATACAGCGCCCAGCCCTGCTTGGACGTATCGATCGTGATGTAACCGTCGTTCACGCCGTCGCAATTGGTGTCGCCCCACACGGTCATCGGCTTGCCCGGGTTGCCCATGACGAAGCCGACGCCGCCGTTCTCGCCGCCGCACTGCGGCGTCGCGGTGATGCCCATGTCGTCGATCGCGTTGTGCAGCTTGCGATACGTTCCGCTGACGCCCCACGACCAGTTCTCGGCGAACATCTGCTGGAAGCCGAGGATCGCTTCGTCCTGGAACACCGGATCGATGTTCTTGTCGACCTCCGAGCGCAAGTCGCCGACCGTGCCATCTCCCTGCGATTCGTCGACCGCGCCGATCTGCGGCCCGAGGATCGGAACCGCGTAGCTCGCGCCGTTGCGCTGCTGGATGTTCCAGCCGTCGAAGCCGAAGAAGGTGCGTCGGTCGAGGAACGCGCCACCCTGCTTGATGTTGATGACGTTCGCGACCGGCAGGAAGTAGCGGCCGAGGTTGCCGAACAGCTTGGTCGTGCCGTCGCCGTGCATGTCCCACGAGAAGCCGAAGCGTGGCGCGAGCATGTTGTTGGTCTTGATGTACGAGCGGCCTTCGGCATCCTTGTTGTCGAAGCCGTCCAGGCGCAGGCCGGCGTTGAGCAGGAACGTCGGCGTGATGTTCCAGTTGTCCTCGAGGTAGTAGGCCGATTCGATCGTGCTGAAGTTGCCGAAGGTCGAGACCTGGCGCTGGCGCACATAGGCGTCATAGCCGGGCGGAACTATGCCGCCGTTGGCGAGGGTCGCGCCCGGGCTGGTCGGATTGACGTTGAACCGGACGCCGCCGGGCCCCGGATAAAACTGGTTGTAGGCCGAATCGTCGTCTTCGTGGTCGAGGCCGAAGCGCAGCAGGTGATCGCCGAGCTTCCACTCGAAATCGGCGCGCGCCGCCGTGCGGTTGTCCTGGCGGTCGATGACGGTCAGGTTGCTGGTGCAGCCGAGCGCGACGCCGGGCGACGGCACCGGATTGGTGCGCGCCACAGGATTGCATTCGACGTCACTGAGCGCACGGTTGAAGTTGCGGTGGTCGTTCTTGCCGTACAGAAGCTTCATCGACAGGTCGTTGGTCAGATACGAAGTCCAGGTCAGCGCCTCGCTGCGGCCGCCGGTATCGGCGAACACCTTGTCGGTGTTGAGGCCGCGCGCGCCGCTCCCGAAGTCGTACTCGTAGACCTTGCCGGTGCGGCTCGACGAATCGGAGAACGCGGTCAGCTCCAGCAGGTTCTTGTCGTTGATGTGCCAGTCGATCTTGCCGCCCCAGAACGCGCTGGGCACCTTGTTCAACGTGATGACTTCGCCGTCGTCGCTGGTATTGCGCGGCTTGTTGTCGCGCGCCTCATACATCAGGAAGAAGAACAGCTTGTCCTGGATCAGCGCACCCGACGCCCAGACGTTGAGCTTGGTGAGCGGATTGCGGTCGTCGGCATTGGCGACGTTCAACGTGCCGTCGGCGTTGTAGGCATTGCGGCCGGACGATTCCCAGGCCATCGGTTCTGTCGTCAGCTCCGTCCCGTAATGGAAATCGTTCGAGCCGGAACGCGTCACGGCGTTGACGACGCCGCCGGTGCTGCGGCCGAATTCGACCGAGTAGCCGCCGGTCTTGACCTGGAATTCCTGGTAGAAGTTGAACGGAGCCTCGGAAAAACCGTTGCGGTTGTAGAAATCCGTGACGTTGAGGCCGTTGACGTAGTACGAATTCTCGGCAATCGACGAGCCGCCGAACGTGATGCCGCCGAATCCGGCCGTGCCCTTGTTGACGCCCGGAGCCAGCAGCGCGACCGAGGCGACGGTCTGGTCGACCGGCAGGCGATGCAGCTCTTCGCGCGTGATGTTGGTCGCGATTTCGGTCGACGTCACGTCGACCACCGATGGAACACCGGTGGCCCTGACGACGATGCCTTCGAGCGCGGTGGGCTCGGCACCGACATTCGCGGTCGTTGCATTGCCCAGGCTTACGGTGATGTCGATTGCCTCGCCGACGCGCGCGCCGCCCTTGCTCGCTTCGAGCTTGTACTGGCCGATCGGCAGGAACGGAAAGCGGTAATTTCCCCTTTCGTCTGCGGTAACGCTGCGGGTCAGGCCGGTCGACGGGCTGGTCACCGTCACCGTCGCGCCTGCCGTGGTCTTGCCGACGACGGAACCGTCGTCGTTGGCTGCAAACGCCGGTGCGACGGCCAGCATCGACAGGCAAACCCCAATCGCCACGCACAACGTCTCTTTGCGCCAACTGCGCATTATGCGAGTCATCATCTTGTTCCCCTCCCCATGAAGAGCTGTTTATTTTGCGAACGTCGGGCTACCTTTCTGCGCGACCTCCCGGCGCGGGTAACATCTGCCACGTGAAGTCGTAGTCCCACTGGTTGAAATACAAATTACCCCCATCCCATTCGGCCTCGCCGCGCTGCAGGTCCACCGTTTCCGAGCGGAAGAATTTCTTCGGCGGCACGAAGTCGCGGCCATAGTCGTCGTTGAACGCGATGCGGTACGCATCGAGTCCGCCGAGGTAAAAACCGGCGATCGCCGGATCGGGACTGTCGAGGCGGCCGAAGGTCACGTCCATCGGAATCCAGCCGTACGGCGTGATGTACAACCAGCCCCAGTCGTGCAGGTTGTTGTACGTGCCGTCGGAGAAGATCATGCCGGACTGCCAGCGCGTCGGAATGCCGTTGAGCCGCAGCAGGGTCATCAGCAGCAGCGTCTGCTGGCCGCAATCGGCGTGCCCCGCATGCAGCGCGTAATCGCTGATGTTGCTGATCGTCGAATACTCGAGTGCGCCGGCCCATGGCACCTGGTCGACGGCCGCGTAGAGCTTCTGCGCGATGCGCCACGGATTCTTTTCGTCGCCGACGATCTGGCGCGAGAACAGGCGCATGTCCTGCGTAAACAAAATGTGCGGCGGACGCTCCCCGACGTAGGGAGCCAGGTCGGCCGTTATCGCCGTCGCGACCGTCTTGTCGGCGTCGACGACGTGGTATTGCGCGTAGATGGTCAATTCGTATGTGATCGAAAACTTCGTCGGCTTGCCTGTCGTGGCAACCTTTTCCAGAAATACCGTTCGCTGCAATGTGGATTCCGGCGCAATGCTGTGGGCCGGCGGATCGCTGGAAATGAACTTCAGGTCTTCCTGCTGTCCCGGCAGCGCGCGCGCATAGGGAATCCAGGCACGGATCGTCTTGCCGGCCGGCACCGCATCGGCCTTGACCGTCAGCGATTGCGTCACGCGCACGCGCCGCGGTGCGACGCTGCTGCGACGCTGCGCGAGCGCGGCATCGCGTACTTCCACGTGGTGTGCATTGGCCGACTCCATCGGCCCGTCGACGATCGGCTTTTGCTCCTTGCGTCGATCGCGCGCCTGCGCACTGAGCCGGTACAAATTCGAGGGCGCGCGCTGGAAATACAGCAGGCGCCCGTCGATGGTGCGGTGCTCGAGCAGTCCGCGCGCGTCCCAGGCCGCGAATTCGTCATCGCCCAGATCGGGAATCTGCTGCCGGATGCGGGCCTTGACATCGGCTTGGGTCAGCGTGAAATCGAGCAGGATGCGGCGCATGCGCTCGCGCTGGAATTCGAACGCCTTGCGCATCGGCGCGGCGAGCGTCGTGTCGGCTGTCGCTTCTGTGATGGTCGCCTCCGCCGCGGCGAACTGGCCGGAGTCGACTTGTGCGATGACATCGCCCAGCAGCCGGTCGGACGTGATGTCGGCGCCGATCGTCGGACAGGAAAACAACGCCAGCATGAGCAGGAGCAACCTGGCCGATGCCGAGCGCGCAGAACAGGTTTCTGCGCATCGTTTTGCCGGCATCGTTCTGTTCACGTTGCAGCCGCTCCCCGCATTCGACCCATCCCCGGATTGCTGTCTACCACGGCTGAAACTTGCCGTCAATAATTTATGCTGGTATCGTTATTTTTAGGAATCATTAATTCCTTGCCCCGGGATGCTCTGGGACGGCCCGGGTAGAACGGGCCTTTGGCGACGACTAACGAGGATCGGCTGATACTCTGCGACTCGCATGGCGCGATATCGCGGAGTCGCCGTCTGACAGGGGCAGGATATTGGATTGCACTCGTATACATTTTCGCATCGCAACGGCACTGGCCCTGGCAGTCGGTGCGGCTTCGGCCTGCGCGGCAGATCAGGTCACCCTGCCGGTTCCGGCGCACGGGGTCATCGGCGTCGAAGCTGCGCAGCTGACACCCGAATTCTGGATCGCGCGCCTGGCGCAACCGGACCTGATCGTGCTCGATCCGGCGACGATCGCCGCGCGCAACGACAGGCTGCTGCACGTCGACGGTTCGATGCACGACCTGCGCGCATTGCCGCCAACGCTGACACGCGAGCAGGTTGACGGCTGGATCAAGGCCATGTCGGAACGTCCGACGCGGCCGCTGTTCGACGCCGACGGCAAGCCGTTGTCGTCCGCACGGATTGACGCGCTGGTGGCCAATCTGGCGCTGCCGGCCATTCCGGAAAGGCCGCCGACGCGCTACGGCCTGGTGGTCCATCGCGCTGACCTGCGCACCTTCCCGTCTGCGTTGCGCGCCTACAGCCGACCCGACGATCACGACATCGATCGGTTCCAGGAAAGCGCGATGTTTCCCGGCACGCCGGTAGTCATCGCGCACCAGAGCGCCGACGGCGACTGGTGGTTCGTCGTGAGCCCGCGCTATGCGGCGTGGGTCGACAAGCGCCACATCGCCGAAGGCAGTGCGGAACAGGTATTCGGCTACGTCGACAGGAAACCCTATCGCATCGTCACGGGAGCAGCCGCGACGACGGTGCACACACCGGAGCAGCCGGCGCTGTCCGAGCTGCGCCTCGACATGGGTACGCGCGCGCCGCTGCTGGCCGACTGGCCACCCGGCAAGCCGGTCAATGGCGAGCTTGCCTACGCGTCGCACGTGATCGAACTGCCGCTGCGCGGCGAAGACGGCAGCCTGAGCCTGGTGCCGGCGCTGCTGCAGAAGAACACCGATACGCAGGGCGACTACCTGCCGCTGACGCGTGCCAATATCCTGCGCCAGGCGTTCAAGTTCCTCGGCGAACGTTACGGTTGGGGCCACTCCTACGATGCGCGCGACTGCAGCGGATTCGTCTCGGACGTCTACAGCAGCATGGGACTGCGCATGCCGCGCAACACGCGCGACCAGAGCGTAAGCCCGGGCCTCGAACATCGCAGCTTCGGCGATGCCGACGACCGCGAGACGCGATTGGCCGCGGCGCGCGCATTGCAGGTCGGCGACCTGGTCTACATCCCCGGCCACGTCATGATGACGATCGGCTTGATCGACGGCGTGCCCTATGTCATCCACGACACGACCGGCCTGAGCTATCGCGGCCGTGACGGATCGAGGATCCACGTCGACCTCAACGAAGTGTCGGTGTCGCCGCTGACGCCGCTGCTGTTCAACGACACGCAGACCTATGTGGACCGCATGACCAGCATCGTGCGGATTCGCCCCGACGCCGCGAAGGAAACGCCCACGCCGCCATGAATCCGCATCGATGAAAATCACCGACATCCGCTTCGGCATGCTGCACGTGCCGCTGAAGACCCCGTTCAAGACCGCGCTGCGCACCGTCGACGCGGTCGAGGACATCGTCGTCATGATCAACACCGACAGCGGGCATGTCGGTTACGGCGAGGCGCCCGCCACTGCCGTGATCACCGGCGACACGCACGGTTCGATCGTCGAGGCGATACGCCACTACATCTCGCCGCGCCTGATCGGCGCCGACATCGCCGACCTCAATCGCATCACCCTGCTGATCCAGGGTGCGATGGAGAAGAATTCGAGCGCAAAGGCCGCCGTCGAGATCGCCGTGTACGACTTGTGGGGACAGCTGTACAACGCGCCGCTGTACCGCCTGCTCGGCGGCGGCGACCCGGTGATCACGACCGACATCACGATCAGCGTCGACACGATCGACAAGATGGTGGCTGACTCGATCAGCGCGGTCGAGCGCGGCTTCGATTCGCTCAAGATCAAGGTCGGCAAGGACATCGGCGTCGATGTCGAGCGCGTCAAGGCGATCTATGCCGCCGTCGAGGGGCGCGCGCTGTTGCGCCTCGATGCGAACCAGGGCTGGACCGCGAAGCAGGCGGTCTATGCGCTGCACCTGCTCGAGGATGCCGGCGTGCGGCTCGAACTGGTCGAGCAGCCGGTCAAGGCGCAGGATCTGGACGGCATGAAGTACGTCACCGAGCGTGTGCAGACGCCGATCATGGCTGACGAAAGCGTGTTCGGCCCGCCCGAAGTGATCGACCTGATCCGCATGCGCGCCGCCGACATCATCAACATCAAGCTGATGAAGACGGCGGGACTGTCCAACGCGATCCGCATCGCCGACATCTGCGCGATGTACCAGGTCGAGTGCATGATCGGCTGCATGCTCGAGACCAGCATCAGCGTCGCGGCCGCCGTGCACCTGGCGGTGGCCAAGTCGAATGTCATCACCAAGGTCGATCTGGACGGCCCGTCGCTTTGCGCGTTCAACCCGGTCGACGGCGGCGTGATCTTCCGCGAATCCGAGATCACGATCACCGACGCGCCGGGCCTGGGCATTCGCGAGATTCGCGGCCTGCAGCCGCTCGGCTGACGCCTGCCGCGAACTGCCGATGTCCCCCCTGCTGAAAATTCGCGCCGAGCGCGACCAGATGTCGGCGATCGAGCGGCGCATCGCCGATTTCATGGTCGAAAACTCGCATCTGCTGCGCGATTATTCGTCGCAGCAACTGGCCAATGCATTGAAGATCAGCCAGTCGAGCGTCGTGAAGTTCAGCCAGAAGCTAGGCTTCAAGGGTTACCCGGATCTCAAATACTCGATCGGCGAAGCGATCGCGCGCGGCGATGCCGGCGAGATCGCCGGCAATGGCGAACCCAAACGCGACGATCCGCATGGCGCACTGGCCGAGAGCCTCTGGCAGAGCAAGGCCCTGGCCGAGCAGGAAACGCGGCTGATCAATCCGTCGGCGGGCGTCGACGCGATCGCCGCGGCGATCGGCGCGGGCGGCAAGGTCTTCATCATCGGCCTCGGCGAGGACGGCATACCGGCGCGCGCGTTTGCCGTCCGCCTGTCGATGCTCGACATCCTGACCGTGCATCATTTCGATGCCGTGCTGATGACCGCGAATATCGCGACCGCGGCCAGCGGCGACGTGCTCATGGTGTTTTCCGAATTCGGCCAGCAGCCGGCGCTGGCGAAGATCAGCCGTCAGTTCCGCGAACAACGCGGCAAGGTGATTTCGGTTACGCGCCATACCGCCAATCCGCTGCGCATGTACGCCGACCTGTCGCTGCTCGTCTCCGCGCACGACGATCGCCCGCACATCGAGCCGCTGCTCTATCAATCGGCGCTGCGTCATCTGCTCGACATGATCTTCGTGCTTCTTTGCGACGAAGGCCGCCTGGCGCAGCTCGAGGCGAATCGCCATCGCATCCAGGGGCTACTCGAACCATGAGCTTTCTTCGCCTTCGATCCAGGCCTGCGCAAGATGCTCCTGCATCGCGTCATTCCTCCGCGCGTGAACTCGGGCTGCGAACCCGGCTCGGCGCGATCGCATGGGCTGCGGTTGCGTTGATGTCCTGCTCGATGCAACACGTCGAACGCACCCCGCTGTCGAGCGCGTTGCCGTGGTCCGAAGCGCGCCAGCTCGTGCTGGTGACGACTCCGGACTGGAACGCCAGCCAAGGCACCCTGCGTACGTTTGTTCGTGACGGCGATCGCTGGCATGCGGTTGGCGCCGCAACGCCAATCGTCATTGGACGCACCGGTGCCGCATGGGGGCTGGGTCTGCATCCGGCCCAGCCCGGACTGCAGAAGCAGGAAGGCGACGGGCGCAGTCCGGCCGGCGTATTCGCGATCGGCACGGCGTTCGGCTATGCGGCGTCGGAACCGACCGCCCTGCCCTACGAGGCGTTGGGAGTCGACGAATACTGCGTCGATGTCGCCGGCTCGCCGTTCTACAACCGCATCATCGACGCAGCCAAGGCCGGCAATGCGGCGGTCGCCGGCTCGACCGAGCCGATGCGCCGCGACCTGCACGAGAATGGCGACGAGGCCTACAAGATCGGTTTCGTGATCGAGCACAACCCGCGCGGCGTGGCCGGCGCCGGCAGCTGCATCTTTGCGCATTTGTGGAAAACGCCGCAGACCGCGACGGCCGGCTGCACCGCCATGACCGAAGCGGCCATGCGCGATTTGCTCGGCTGGCTGAAAGCCGACGCACATCCGGTGTTCGTGCTGCTGCCCCAAGTCGAATACCAACGTCTCCGGGCACCATGGCAGCTGCCATGAGCTCGTCGTTCCGGCGAAGAACTCGACAACAGCGGACCTGCTCGAGCCGGAATCCAGTCCTTCCACCCGATTTTCCGGAGGCCTGGATCGTGGCGGTTGCCGGATGACGGGCAGGAAAATTCAAGGAGTTCGCGGATGACACGACAGAACACGAGATTCCATGCGTCACCTACCGTGCGCATCCTGATCGGCCTTGTTGCCGGCGCACTGGGCGGACTGCTGCTGGTCTGGCTCGACCCGGACATGGCCTCGGCGTCCGCCGATGTCGCGCAACCGCTGGGACGGCTCTGGCTCAACGCGTTGCAGATGACGGTCGTGCCGCTGGTGTTCGCCCTGGTCGTGGTCGGCGTCAGCGCGGCAAACGATGCTGCCGCATCCGGCCGCACGGCGCGCCGCGCGATGATCGTCTTCGCCCTGCTGCTCTCCGCTGGCGCGATATTCGTCGCAATCGTCGCGCCGCTGCTGCTGTCGCTGCTGCCGCGCGACCCGGCGCTGATCGAAAAGCTGCGCGCGACAATGCCTGCGCTCGCCGCCAGTAATGCGGCCGCGCCGGGACTGGGCGACTGGATCGCGACCATCATCCCGAGCAACGCGCTGGCTGCCGCGGCGCAGAGCGCGATGCTGCCGCTGGTCGTGTTCGCCCTGTTCTTCGGTTTCGCGCTGACGCGGATCGACGCCGCGCGGCGCGCGCGCATGATCGAATTCTTCCAGGCGATCGCTGACACGATGATCCAGATCGTGCGCTGGGTGCTGTGGGCCGCGCCGCTCGGTGTGTTCGCGCTCGTGCTCGGCGTGTGCGCTCGCACCGGATCCGGCGTGATCAGCGCACTGGGCTGGTACATCGCGCTGCAGTGCTCGATGTACCTCACGGTCACGATCCTGCTCTACCCTGCCGTGGTCCTGTTCGGCGGCGAGCGCCTGCGCACGTTCGCCGCGGGCATCCTGCCGGCGCAGGTCGTGGCCGCGAGTACGCAGTCTTCGCTCGCCTCGCTGCCGGCGATGATCGAGAGTGCCCGCACGCGCCTTGGCCATCCGGCCGGCGTCGTCGCGCTGGTGCTGCCGATGGCGGTGTCGCTGTTCCGTATCACCAGCCCGATGCAGTACCTCGGTGCCGCGACGTTCGTTGCCTGGATCTACGGCATCGACGTCAGCGTCGCGCACCTGGCCGTCGCGACCGCGCTCGCGGTCGTGTTGAGCCTCGGCGCGGTCGGCTTGCCGGGCCAGGTCAGCTTCATGGCGGCCACCATGCCGGTGACCTCGGCCATGGGTCTGCCGATCGAACCGCTCGGCCTGCTGCTCGCGGTCGACACGATTCCGGACGTCTTCGCAACGGTGGGAAATGTCAGTGCCGACCTCGTCGCCAGCAGTCTGGTGGCGCGCGGCACGCGGCACGAAGGCGCGCCGGACTGAAAATCCGGCCGCGTCCAGCCGCAAATACCATATTTGTATCAATGTGTTGCGGAACCATCTTCAGGTCGGCAATACGCCGGAAGGCGTCCGGCAAGCACATCGCCAGTCGCGCTTGAGCGTGCCCATGTGGGGTCGGGCCTACCGTCGAAAGCATCGTTCCACCCACGTCTTTCGCTGCGCCGCACGATCGGCTAGAATGAGCGGCTAATTCAATCAATGCGTTAGAACGGATTTCCGCCATGAAAGTACTTTCCTCTCTCAAGTCCGCCAAGCAGCGCCACCGCGACTGCAAGATCGTGCGCCGTCGCGGCAAGGTCTTCGTGATCTGCAAGAGCAATCCGCGCTTCAAGGCTCGCCAGCGCTGATCGCGCTTTCCCTCCAGCCGCTGAACCATCAGTCGCTGAACGCCAGTGTGATCCGGGTTTGAGTTTACGAACTCGAATCTGATACAACGGCGGGCGCGGGGGCTTTACTGATACTGGAGGCTTGCATGTTCAATCGTCTGTATTCCGTCGCACTTGGCGTTGCGGTGATTGCTGCTGCCGGCTTGCCGTCAGCACAGGCCGAAACCCTGCTGATGCAAAGAGTGCAGCAGGAACGCGGCGTGTCCCTGCCAACGCGGGGCATGACCATGGCCCGTGTCGAGCAGCAGTTCGGCGCGCCGTCGAGCAAGCTTGATCCGCGCGGTGGCGATGCGCCGCTGCATCCCGTCATCAATCGCTGGGTCTACGATCGCTTCACGGTCTATTTCGAGCGCGACCGCGTCATCGATGCCGTCGTCAACAAGGCCAGTCCGACCGAGATCGGTCCGAAGGGCGCCGTTTCGACCCAATGAGTTCGTCCAGCTATCGCCTGCCTGCGGAATGGGAGCCACAGGCAGGCGTGCTGGTTGCCTGGCCGCACGACCAGACCGACTGGGCGGAGCGCCTCGCCGAGGTCGAGACAACCTATGTTGCCCTGGTCGGCGCAATCGCCCGCTTCGAGCCGGTGCTGGTCTGTGTCGCTGACGTCGCCGTACGCGAGCGCGCGCATGCTCTGCTCGCTGCCGCGCGAATCCCGCTGCAACGGATTCGTTTCGTCGAGATCGAATACGACGATACCTGGCTGCGCGACTCCGGTCCGATCTCCCTCGTCGGTGACGGCGCCTTCCTGCTCAATGATTTTCGCTTCACCGGCTGGGGCGGCAAGTTCAACGCCAGCCGCGACGATCGCCTGATCGAGGGTCTGTTCGCGCGCAACGTGTTCTGCGCGGCAGCCGAGCATCAGCGCGTCGATTGGGCGCTCGAGGGCGGCGCCATCGAATCCGACGGTGCCGGAACCCTGCTCACCACCTGGCGTTGCCTGCACCAGCGTCATCCGGAACAGAGCCGCGAGCAGATGAATCGCATCTTCGCCGACCACCTCGCCGCCCGGCGCGTGCTGTGGCTCGAGCACGGCTACCTGCAGGGCGACGACACCGACGCGCACATCGATACGCTGGCGCGATTTGCGCCGCAGGACACGATCGTCTTCCAGGCGTGTCAGGACAACACCGACCCGCACTTCGACGAACTGGCGCGCATGCGCGCTGAACTGGCCGCCTTGCGCACGCGGCTCGACGCGCCGTACCGCTTGCTGGAATTGCCCTGGGCGCAGCCGATCGTCGATGACGGCCGCCGCCTGGCGGCGTCCTACGCCAACTACCTGGTGCTCGACGATGCGGTGCTCGTGCCGGCTTATGGCGACAAGGCCGACACGGCGGCGTCTGAAGTCATTGGTCGCGCGCATCCCGGCCGCGAAGTCGTTCAGGTACCATGCCGTGCCCTGATCTGGCAGAACGGCAGCCTGCATTGTGTGACGATGCAGTTGCCGCGAGGATTGCTGGCATGAGCAAATCGCTGCGCGTTGCACTGCTGCAGGAACGCGACCACGGCAGTGTCGCGGCCAATCTCGACGCGATCGAAGCGGGCCTGCGCGAAGCGCACCGCGCCGGCGCCGAACTGGTGCTGCTGCAGGAACTGCACAACGGCCCGTACTTCTGCCAGCACGAAAGCGTCGACGAGTTCGAGCGCGCCGAATCGATTCCGGGGCCGAGCACGCAGCGCATCGGCGCGCTGGCCGAGGAACTTCGCCTCGTCGTCATCGCGTCGCTGTTCGAACGGCGCGCGGCGGGCCTCTATCACAACACGGCTGTCGTGTTCGATCGCAGCAGGGACATCTGCGGCAAGTATCGCAAGATGCACATTCCGGACGATCCGGCGTTCTACGAGAAATTCTATTTCACGCCGGGCGACCTGGGCTTTCATCCGGTTGCGACCTCGGTCGGCAAGCTCGGCCTGCTCGTCTGCTGGGACCAGTGGTATCCGGAAGCCGCGCGCCTGATGGCGCTCGCCGGCGCCGATATCCTGCTCTACCCGACCGCGATCGGCTGGGATCCGGGCGACGCCGACGCCGAGAAGGACCGTCAGCGTGACGCCTGGATCACCGTGCAGCGCGGACATGCCGTTGCCAACGGCCTGCCATTGCTTGCCTGCAACCGCATCGGATTCGAGGCCGCTCCCGACGGCGGCCGCGGGCTGCAGTTCTGGGGCTCGAGTTTCGTCGCCGGGCCGCAGGGCGAACTGCTCGCGCAGGCTGCGACCGATCGGCGCGAACTGCTGACCGTCGACATCGACCTGCAACGCAGCGAGGCCGTGCGCAGGATCTGGCCGTTCCTGCGCGACCGGCGCATCGATGCCTACGCGGATCTGCTCAAGCGCTTTCGCGATTCAGACAGCTGAAGAGCCTTGAACGCGGAATTGCGCAGATGGACGCGGATGCAAGAGAAATACTGTTATCCATGCGCGGTGATCCGCGCTAATCTGCGTTGATCCGCGTCAAAATCCTTCTTCTTCAATCCGCGTCAGACCCCACTTGTTGATGAACGATTCCACCCAGGCAACTTCCACTGTCGCCGCTCAGCCGATCGCCCATGCAAGTCGCGAAGGTGTCGACTACACCCTACTGGGCACGGCGCACGTATCGCGCGCCAGCGTCGAGGCCGTGCGCGAGCTGATGCGCACCGGCACGTTCGACGCGGTCGCGGTGGAATTGTGCGAGCCGCGCTATCGCGCGCTGTGCGATCCCGAATCGTGGCGCAACCTCGACCTGCTCCAGGTGATCCGCGACGGCAAGGCCGGCATGGTCGCCGCGAACCTCGCGCTGTCGGCCTACCAGCGCCGCCTGGCCGAGCAGTTCGGCATCGAACCCGGCGCGGAGATGAAGGCGGCGGTCGATCTTGCCAACCAGGCCGGCATGCCGATCTGGCTGATCGACCGCGATGTGGGCGTGACCTTGCGCCGCGCCTATCGCAGCGTGCGCCTGCGTGATCGCCTCGGCATCCTGTCGGGCCTGATCGCCAGCATCTTCGAGCGCAGCGAGATCGCCGAGGAAGACATCGAGAAGCTCAAGCACGGCGACATGCTGCAGAGCGCGTTCAGCGAGTTTGCGCAGCAGTCCGAGCCGCTCTATCGCAGCCTGATCGGCGAACGCGACAGCTACATGACGGCGCGCTTGCGCGAGGAAGGAAGCAGCGGAAAAGCCAGGAAGGTTCTGGTCGTGATCGGCGCCGGTCACCTCGGCGGAATCGAGCGGGAACTCGGCGCGCAGCAGGAGCCGCCGGAAAGCGTCGTGGCAACCTTGCGCCAGCCGCCGCCGCCGGCGCGCTGGCCCAGGTGGATCGGCCTCGGCGTGCTGGCGGTGATCTTCGCCGCCATCGCCTATGCGTTCACCCGCGGCGCCGATTTCGGTGTGCTGGCCCTGCGCGACTGGATCCTGTTCACCGGACTCGGGGCCGCGCTCGGCGCATTGCTCGGCGGCGCGCATCTGCTGAGCGTCCTGACCGCATTCGTCATTGCGCCACTCAAGCCGTTCCGCCCGCTGGTGCCGTCCGGCGCATTCAGCGCCGGCGTGGAAATGTGGCTGCATCGCCCGCGTGTGGCAGACTTCGAATCGCTGCGTGACGACGTGCTCGACTGGCGCGGCTGGTGGAAAAACCGCGTGTCGCGCACGCTGCTCGTGTTCATGTTCACGAATTTCGGCATGATGATCGGCGAATATCTGGCCGGCATCCGCATCCTCAATCGTTTGATATGACGTGAAACTCTCCCGAATCATCTTCAAGCCGAAATGGCAGGACAAGGACGCAGCGACGCGTCTGGCCGCCGTCACCGCCGATGCCGATCCCGAACTGATCGCGGCCCTGCCGGAACTTACCCGCACCGATCCCGACGCGCGCATCCGGCTCGCTGCACTCAAGCGCCTGGGTGACTACGAGCGCTGGCGCGAACGCTCCACCGGCGACAGCGACGGCGACGTGCGACGCATCGCCCGATCGACCTATGTCGCGCTGCTGTGTTCCGGTGCCGCCAATTGCCCACCGCTGGCCCGGCTGATCTCGGAACTGGAAACCCTTTCGCCGCAGGAGCTGGAGTCCGTCGCGACCGCAGCGCTGAACCGCGACCTGCGCGCCGCCGCGCTTGCGCGTGTGTCGCGCCCCGCCCTGCTCGCCGAGCGTGCCGGCGCCGATCCGGATCCGGCGTTGCGCCTGATGGCGCTCGAGCGCGTGAGCGATCCGCTGCTGCTGCAGCGGATCGCGGAGCGGGCGCGCAAATCGGACAAGATCATCAGCCGCCGCGCGCGCGAACGCGTCGAAGCGATGCGTATCGACGCCGGCGACGCCGGCGCGATCGGCACGCGCGCACGCCTGCTGTGCGAACGCGTCGAGTTGTTGCTGCGCAATCCGGGCTCGGCCGACGGCGCTGCGCGGGCAGCGATCGAACAGGACTGGGGCAGCCTCGGCGCCGATGTGCCCGCTGCGCTGGCGGCCCGCTTCCAGGGCGCGCTCGCATTGCTGTCCCGCATCGCGGCGTCGGCGGATTCGCGGCCGCGCGAGCGCAAAGAGGACACGCACGACGTCGCTATCGCAGCGCCTGCGGCGGAGCCATCCGTGCGCCCGGCTCCAACGGCCATGATCGTCGACCTGCCGGCAGAGCCCGAGACGATCAGCGAGGCGGTCGCGTCCCGTGCCCGCTTCGACGCTGCACTCGCGGCCGCGGCCGAAGAGGCCAGGCGCGAACGGGAGCGCCGCTCGGCGGCGCTCGACGCAATCGAAGGTGTCGTGTCACGTCTTGAATCTGCGCTCGACGCCGGCGATACCGCGGCGGCCCAGTCGGCGCACGCCGAACTCGACGCGCTCACGCAAGTCGCCGGCAAGCTTCCCGGCACGATCGAGCACAAGCTTGCGCCATTGAACACGCGCCTGGCCGAGTTGCGGAAGTGGCAGCATTGGTCGAACCAGCGTCGCCGCCGGACACTTTGCGACGAAATCGGGGCGCTGGCGACGGCTGGCCTGCATCCTGACGCCGTCGCGACGCGCGTGCACGAGGCGCGCGCCGAGTGGCAGCGGCTCGACGCAATGGAAGGTGCCGACAAGCCGCCACCGCCGGGCGGACTGGCGCGGCGGTTTTTTGCTGCCTGCCAGCACGCGCTCAAACCGGCGCAGGCCTACTTCGAAAAACGCGATACCGTGCGCGATGCGCACCGCAGCGGGATCGAGGAGCTTTTGGCGCGCGCCTCTCCGGCGCAGGCGCAAGGCGCCGACTGGAAGACGCTGTCGGCACTGCGGCGTGAACTGGCCGGTGCGCTGCGCGCGCTCGACACGTTGAGTCCGCGCGACCGCAACCAGTACGCACGGCGCATCAAGGATGCGATCGCAACAGTCTCGCCGCGCATCGAAGCGCACACGTCCGGCGTCGAACAGGCCAAGGCACGGCTGATCGAGCAGGCGCAGGCTTTGTCGCTACATGCCGAACGCGGCGCGGCACGCGCAGCGCGCGAGTTGCAGCAGCAATGGACCTCGCTCGGCGAGGGCATCCGCTCGACCGACCAGAAGCAGTGGCGCGAATTCCGCGCCGCCTGCGATCGCGTATTCGCCGCGCTCGACGCCGGGCGCAAGGAGCGCGATACCCAGGCTGCCGCGCTGACCGGACAGGCACAGGCAGTTGTCGACGAAGCCGAACTGCTCTCGAACGACGCCGCCGTGGACGCCGAAACGCTCGAGGCTCGGCGGCGCGAACTCGAATCGCGCTGGCGCAGCGTCGCCGGCAGCGACCAGCGCATGGAGTCGCGCTGGCGCAAGGCACTCGAACGCCTGACGGCGCGCGCGGCCGAGGGGGCCCGCGAAAAGCGCCTGGCGCGCTACTCGGTCGCGTTGCGCAAATATGCGCTGTTGCGCGAACTCGAGCGCGGCCTTCAGTCGGCCGAACTGCTCACGCCGCGCTGGGACGCCGAAGGCGCACTGCCTTCCGCGTTTGACGCGCCGCTGGCGTCGCGCTGGGCGCGCGCATGTCGCGAGCATGCGCTTGCCGAGCCCGCCGAATCCGACGAGGCGGCACGCGAGCTGCTCGTGCGCCTCGAATTCGGCGCGGGCCTGCCTTCGCCTGCAGAAGATCGCCAGCGACGCATGGACCATCAGGTGGCGCGCCTGTCGGCGCGCATGCGCGGCGGCACGAGCCTGACACCCGCGCGCGAACTCGACGAGTTGCTCGCGGCGTGGTTCGGACAGCCGCCCGTCTCCGACGAACTCGAGCGGCGCTTCGAACGAGCCGCGCGCGCCGCCGTCGACACGCTGCCCTGAGTCAACCCGCCGCAGGCGCCGTCAGCTTGCGCGAGCGCGCATTGCGAATCAGGCGCTTCAGCGACAGGCTCATGTCGTCGAGCAGCGAGTAGATCGTCGGCAGCACGAGCAGGCTGACCAGGGTCGAGAAGACCAGACCGCCGGCGATGGCGCGTGCCATCGGGTAGTACGGCGGGCCGTCGCCGCCGATCGACGCATTCGAGATGCACAGCGGCACCATGCCGAGAATCGCCGTGCCCATTGTCATCAGGATCGGCCGCAGGCGATCCATCGCGCCCTGCACCAGCGCTTCGCGCCGCAACATTCCGGTGTGACGCAACTGGTTGATGTGCACGATCATGACGATGCCGTTGTTCACGACCACGCCCATCAGGATCAGCACGCCGATCGACGCCATGATCGAATAGGTTGTGCCGGTGAGCCAGAACAGCCAGAACACGCCGAAGATCGAGAACACGAACGTCGTCAGGATCGCGGCCGGATAGATCAGCGATTCGAACATCGCGCACATGACGACGTAAACCAGCACCAGCGCGATCAGCAGGTTGAAGCCCATCTTCTTGCCGGCGTCATCGTCGCGGTTGAAATTCTCGCCGAACGTCCAGCGATAGCCGGCTGGCAATTGCACGCCCTGCATCGCGCCCGTGATCGCCTTGCGTGCATCCTCGCTGGTCGCGCCTTCGGCAAGGTTCGCCTTGATGCCCAGCGAGATCTGGCGGCTTTCGCGCTCGATCACCGAGGAAGCGTTGCGCGTCTGCACGTCGACCATCGACATCAGCGGGATCTGGCTGCCGTCAGGCCGCCGCACCTTGAAGTCGCCCAGATCATCCAGGCTCTGCGCATCCGCACCGCGGAAACGCAGCCACACCGGCAGCTGGCTGTCGCTGCCGTGAAAGTCCTTCAGGCGCATGCCGCGCAATGCAATCGCGATGAACTGGGCGACGTCGTTCGCGGAAAAGCCATATTCCTTGGCCTTGTCGCGATCGACGCGCACGGACAACTCGCGGTTGCCGCTGTCCTGGTTGGCATTGACGTCGCGCAGCACCGGCACCTGGCGCAGGATGCCGATCACGGTGCCCGACAGTTCGCGCAGCACCTGGCCCGAATCGCCGACCAGGCTCAGGTTGATCGTCTTGTCGCTGCCGGACCCGTTGTCGTTGAAGTCGAACATGACTTCGCCGATCGGAACCTTGGGCAGCTCCTTGCGCAGTTTTTCCAGCACGACCTTCGTGCTCGGGCGGTCCTTGTCCTTCTTGTCGAACAGGATCGAGGTGAACGTGTCGGTGGCGTCTTCGGCGTAGCGGCTATAGATGTTCTTGATGTGGAACTCGGCACGGTGCGCGTTGAGATACGTTTCGATCTTGTCGACCGACGCCTTCAGCTCCGCCAGCGGATAGAGCGCGTTCAGCCGGTAGCCGATGAACATGCGGTCGCTTTCGCCGGCCGGGAACATGTCGAACTTCGTGTGCGCGGCCGGACCGGCGATGCTGACGAGCAGCAGCAGCAGCAAACCGACCATGGTCCAGCGGCGATGACTCAGCGTCGTGGCAATGAAGCGCCCGTAGGCGCCCTGCACGCGCGTGATGATGTTCTTGCGGCCGATGAACTTCGGCGGCGGCAGCCGCGCCGACAGCATCGGCACGAGGCTGACCGCGACCAGCCACGAGGCCAGATGCGCGATCGCCATCGTGATCGCGACCTGGGTCAGGAAGATGCTGATGTTGTCCTTCTCGCCGAACACCATCGGCAGGAACACGATGATGCTCGACATCGTGCCCGCAGCAATTGCGATGCCTACAACCTGCGTACCCTGCACCGCGCAGTACCACGGCTTGTCCGGGAAGCGCTCGCGATAGTGATAGATGCTCTCGACCACGACCACCGCGTTGTCGACGAGCATGCCTACCGCCAGCAGCAATCCCATCATCGACAGGATGTTCAGCGTCATGCCGAACATCTGCAGGCAACCGAGCGTGATGACGAAGCAGATCGGAATCGCCAGCGACACCATCAGCGTCGACGGCCAGTCGCGCAGGAAGAAGAACAGCACGAAGACCGACAACAGCGTGCCTTCGAGGCCGGCCTGGCTGAGCTGGCTCAGGCTCTCGGTAACCGACGCCGCCTGATCGCCCAGCGCGTAGATCTGGATGCCCTTCAATTCCGGCTCCTGGCGGATGCGCTCGACTTCCGCCATCACGGCGCGGCCGACCTCGACCAGATTGGCGCTGCGCTCCTTGGAAATGTCGACCGCGACGGCAGGACGCTGATCCAGGTGGCGCGCGTAGGTCAGGCGCCCCGGCTTCACGTTCACGTCGGCGACGTCGGCGAGCTTGAGTCCCTTGTCGTTGATCGCCATCGAGCGGATTTCCTCGACGCTGCGCCACTCGCCGACCGGCTGCACGTGGTAGCGCGTCGCGCCGTCCTTGATCAATCCGCCGGACGCGGAGAAATTGGCGTTGTTGAGGCGCTGGTAAAGGTCGTTGAGGCCGACGCCTGCCGCGCTCAGCCGATCCGAATCGATTTCGATCTGGACTTCGCGCGGCGCGACACCTTCGATCTTGACCTGGGCGACGCCCGGCAGCCGCTCGAGCGGCCGCTTCAGCTCGCGATCGAGCAGTTCGTACGCGTTGGTCAGGTCGTGATCGGCCGAAACGCGCAGGTTCAGTACCGGCTGGTCTGCGGTCGAACCCTTGAATATCTGGTAGCGCGTCAGGTCCGATGGCAGGTCGGCGCGGATCGCCTCGATCTTCTCGCGTGCCTCGACCGCTTTGACTGCGGTGTCCTGGCCCCATTTGAACTGCATCTCGATATTGACGCCGTCGGCGCGCGTGACCGAGTTCATGCGCTGGATGCCGGTCAGCGTCGACAACGCTTCCTCGACCGGGCGCGTCACCGTGCGCTCGACTTCAGACGGCGTCGATCCCTGGTACGGCAGGCTGACCGCGAGGAACGGAAACTGGATGTCCGGCATCGACTCGAGCGGCAGGCGGAACGCCGCGATCAGTCCGATCACGGTCATCGACACGAAGACCATGATCACGGTGACCGGACGCTTGAGACTGAGCTCGGCGAGCGTCATGCCCCCCTCTCCAATAAAATAACGTGGTCGCGCGCAGCGCGACGATCACTCCTCCTCCCCTGCGTAGCGGGGGAGGACAGGAGGAGGGGGCCGCATGAAACAACGTGGTCGCGCGCAGCGCGACGATCACTCCTCGCTTCAATCAAATACCGTTGTTGCGCGTTAGCGCGACGATCACTCCTCCTCCCCTGCACAGCGGGGGAGGACACGAGGTGGGGGCCGCTCTTGGCAACAATCATCACATCGCCCCCTCTGCCGCCAGCTGCGCAGCATCGACGACGGCCTTGTGCTTGCGCGCGCCGCGCTCCTGATAGAGCGCGTCGCTGCGCCGGTCGAGCAACTCGTACACGACCGGGATCACGATCAGCGTCAGCAGCGTCGAGACGAGCAACCCGCCGATCACGGTGATCGCCATCGGCGCGCGCACTTCGTTGCCGTCGCCCACGCCGATTGCCAGCGGCATGAAACCGAGCAGCGTGCACAGCGTCGTCATCGAAATCGGGCGCAGGCGCGACTCGGCCGCCTGGATGATCGCGTTGATCTTGTCCACGCCCTCTTCGCGCAGCTGGTTCACGCGATCGATCAGCACGATCGCATTCTTGACGACGATGCCGGCGAGCATGATCAGGCCGATGAACACGACCACGCTCAACGGCGTGGACGTCAGCTTCAGCGCGAGCACCGCGCCGACCAGCGCCAGCGGAATCGAGAACATGATGACGAACGGATGCAGCAGCGACTCGAATTGCGACGCCATCACGAGGTAGACCAGGAATATCGCCAGCGCCAGCGCGAAGATCAGCGAATTGACCGAGGCATCGAGCTCCTCGCTCTGGCCGCCGATATGCGTCGTCACGCCGGCGGCGAGCGGGTTGTCGCGCATCAGCTGGCGCACCTCGGCCACGGCGCTGCCCAGGTCGCCGTAGTGCAGGTTCGCCGAAACGATTGCGACGCGCTCCTGGCTGATGCGATGGATCTCGCTCGGCCCCTCGCTGGAAACCACGTCTGCCACGGCCGACAGGCGAATCGGCCGACCGGTCGCGGCCGGCGTCGCATTGCCGTTCGCCGCGGCGCCTGTCGCGCCCGATGCCGCCGCGCCGCTCGTCGAGGAGCTCGCAGCGCCGGTGGCGGCGCCGGCAACCGGCGAATAGCCGACAATCAGGTTGCGAATGTCGTCGACCGAGCCGCGCTGATCGGCCTGCGCGCGAACCAGTACGTCGATCTTGCGATCGCGAAAGCTGTAACGCGTGGCGACCGAACCGCGCACCTTGTTCACGACCTGGTCGGACACCTGCTTGGTGGTCAGGCCGAACGCGGCCGCGCGCTCCTGGTCGAAGCGGATCTGGATTTCCGGATAGCCGCCTTCGACGGTCGACTTTACGTCGGCGAAGCGCGGCGAGGCGTTCATCAGCGATGTGAGCTTCTTGCCGGCCTTCTCGAGCGAAGCCAGATCGTAGCCGCGCAGTTCGATTTCGAGCGGGGTCGCGAAGCTGAAAAGCTGCGGGCGCGCGAATTTCACCTCGGTGCCGGCATGTGTAGCCATCGCGGCGCGCAGCGCTTCGGTTGCGGCACGCTCGCCTCGTTCGCCGACGCCGGGCTTGAGCACGACCAGCAGTCGCGCAATGTTCTCGCCGGATTCCGTCGGCGTCGCATCGAGCCGCGTGCCGGTGCCGCTGACGCCGTAGATCAGCGCGATGTTCGGATCCTTGGCGTTCTTCTGCTCCAGTTCGGCGACCAGCTTGTCGGTGTCGATCAATGCCGTGCCGGGCGGCTGCTTCACCGTCATCTCGAAACGGCCCTGGGCGAGCGAAGGAATCAGATCCATGCCGAGCGTCGGAATCAGCGCGATGCTCGCCACGAACGCGGCGGCGGCAAAGCCGAGAACCGCGAATGGACGCGCAAGTGCCTTCGGCAAAAATGCACGGTAGGCGCTTGCAGCAGCGTTGTACGGAAGCAGGACGACGTGGCCGACCGCACGCAGCAGGCCGCCGATGATGCGGCCGAGGCGGCCGAACACGCGAAAGCCGACGCGCATGAACACGAACGGAATCCAGTAGAGGAACAGCCGCGAGACCGGCGTGACGATTTTCTTGACGATGCCGCCGAACCGGCTCGTCGGCTGCCAGCCCGGCGACGGCTCCTCGTCCTTGTAGGCGATCGGCGAGCGGCCCTTGAGCGAGGCCAGCATCGGGATCAGCGTCATCGCGACGACCAGCGAGATCAGCATCGCAAACGTCACGGTCAGTGCCTGGTCGCGGAACAACTGCCCGGCCACGCCCTGCACGAACACCAGCGGGAAGAACACCGCGACGGTAGTCAGTGTCGAAGCAATGACCGCCATCGAGACTTCGCGGGCGCCCTTAACGGCGGCTTCGACGATGCCCATGCCCTGCTCGCGCAGGCGCGCGATGTTTTCGAGCACGACGATCGAGTCGTCGACGACCATGCCGGTCGCCAGCGCCAGTCCGCCGAGCGACATCACGTTGAGGCTGACGCCGGCCTGGCCCATGAAGAAGAACGTCGCGATCAGCGAGACCGGCAGCGACAGCGAGATGATGAACGTGCTCCACGAATCGGCGAGGAAGAAGAAGATGATCAGCACGGCCAGCACGCCGCCGATGATCGCGTCGTTGCGCACGTCGTCGAGCGAGCTCTGGATGAAGATCGACTGGTCGTCGATCGTATCGAGCTTGGCGTTCGAAGGCAGGATCGTCTTGAGGCGTTCCAGCTGCGTCTTGACCGCGCGGGCAACGCTCACCGTGTTCGCATCACCCTCCTTGTAGACCGCCAACTCGATCGCCTCGTGCCCGTCCACGCGCACGATGCCTTCGCGTTCCTTGTAGCCCTGCCGCACTTCGGCGACGTCCTTCAGACGCACCGGCACGCCGCTGTCGACCTTGATCAGCAGATTGCGCATCTCGTCGAGATTGCCGAACTGGTTGACCGTGCGCACGAGATAGCGCTGCGAGCCGTTCTCGATGCGTCCGCCGGAGACGTTGACGTTTTCGTCGGCCAGGCGCTTGGTCACGTCGGCAACGTTGAGGTTGACCTGCTGCAGGCGCTGCTGGTCGATCTCGACGTCGATCTGGTCCTCCAGACCGCCGCCGACCTTGACCGCGGCCACGCCGGGCGTCGGCTCGAGGCGCTTCTTCAGCTCGTCGTCGGCGAAGCGGCGCAGCTGCTTGAGCCCGGCTTCGTTGGCCGCCGTTCCCTTGTCGCCAGCGGCGACGCTCAGCGACAGGCGCATGATCGGGTCGGTCGACGGATTGAAGCGCAACAGCACGGGCTTCTTCGCATCGAGCGGCAGCTGCAGGATATCGAGCTTGTCGCGCACGTCGAGTCCGGCCTGGTCCATGTTCGTTCCCCAGGCGAACTCGAGCACGACATCGGACTGGCCGGTACGCGACACCGAATGGATCTTGCGCAGGTTCTTGACCACGCCGATCGCTTCCTCGACCGGCTGCGACACGAGATTTTCCATCT